>NZ_MCRH01000005.1:0-505089 GCF_014332665.1 Microbacterium sp. 4-7 | reverse complement strand
CCTTTGGGGTTGAGGATCGCGTCCAGGATCAGCTGCAACTGCGCCGCGACCTCTGGGGTCAGATACCCGCGGATCGCGTGCACGCCGTCCGTGAGACGACCGATCGTGATGCCCCGCCGGCGCCGGGAGTCCTCATCCTTGGGTTCTTCCCCATCGGGGTCGAACATCGACGCGAGATCCTCGGCAAGGGCCTTCAAGTCCTGCGGGGTCGGCGCCGGACCCGGCTCATCAGCCTCCAGGCCCTCATCATCAGCGTCGACCACGACGCCGTGGCCGCGAGCACACCCCGCCAACGCGACATCCGCCGCCAACCGCTGATCCACCGTCAGCCGATCCCACACCTTCTCGATCGGCCCCGTCGCCGCGAGAAACCCGGCCACCCCGACCACCCCATCCAGCAACGCGAGACGCATCTCCGACCACCGGGCCGGCATCCTCTCCCCCGCCAGACTCACCGGACGCCGCACCAGATCGACGACCCTGTCGACCCGGGACGCGCCCCGCACATCCACCGACACCGCCCGCTGCAACAACTCATTCAGCCCCCGACACCCCGCCGAATGCGGAAAGTCCGCCGCGTCGCCCGTCGCGATCGTCTCGACGATCACGGCCTCCGCGCGGCGGAAGACAGCACCCGCACCCTGCAGAACAGTCACCCGATCCGCATCCGACAACCCCGCGAGCGCGTCATCGGACAGCACCGTGTCGAGGTCGGCGATGACCCGATCCAGAAGCTCCGCAGTGCTGTTCATACCCCCAGTCAACCCGGGGCCACCGACACTCGAGACCCGAAACCACCAAGAATTACCCCAGATCAGATCCGTATTCCAATCTCCCAGAATGGCACAGCGCAGGCGCCCAGATCGCGCGCGAGATGCGGGGGAAACCCCAAGAGGCACGACCGACAGGAGGAAGCGGGGAAGAGGCGAAAGACGGGATACGTGAGAACGGAGAACACAGCGGCGTCATCGGAGCGCGAACGACCGAACCGGGAACGAGAGCGCCCACGCCGGGGACGACCGACCATGCGCCCGAGCGACCGCCTCCTACATCCCCGCCCGGTCGAAGGCGATCGTCGGCACATCCACGACGTGTGACCCGCCATCCGCCACGATCACGGCACCGGTGACGTACGACGACTCCCCCGATCCCAGGAACCGCACGACCGACGCGATCTCCGCCGGCCGAGCCGGGCGCCGCAGCGGCACATCCGCCGTGACGGTCGCATACGCCTCTTCCCGCGAGCCCAGCCCGGCATGGGTGGCGAACTCGTCCATCTCGTCGTCGGCCATCGGCGTCTGCACCCAGCCGGGGCACACCGCGTTGACGCGCACACCCTGCCGTCCGTAGTCGCGGGCGAGGGTCCGCGTCAGCCCAATGAGCGCGTGCTTGCCCACGGTGTATCCCGCCACCGACGGACCCGCGAAGAGACCTGCGAGAGACGACACGATCACGATCTGCCCTTTCGCCTCGATCAGCGCAGGCAACGCCTCTCGCGCCATGACGAACGCCGTGGTGAGGTTCGCGCGGATCGCCGCATCCCAGCTGTCGTCGTCGGTGTCGGCGACCGGCGAGAAGCCGTGTCCGCCGGCATTCGCCACCAGCACGTCGAGGCGCCCGAACGTCGCGAGCACCTCCGCCACCGCTGCCTGCGCCGATGCGGTGTCAGCGGCATCCGCGATGATCGGATGCGCGCCGACGGCGTCGGCCACGGCGCGCAGCGGCTCGGGCCGACGCCCGACGACCACGACGTGCGCACCTTCAGCGGCATACCGTTCGGCGATCGCCGCCCCGATGCCGGTACCCCCGCCGGTGATCACGATGACCCGCCCGGAGACCGTCGATCCCACTGCACTACCCATGTTCGCTCCTGTTCTCGCCGCGCTCACGCGCTCTCGCCGCGCTCCTGCGCAGATCCGTCGTCCCCGTGACCATCAGGCCGGGAATCCTGATCGGGCCGAGTACCCGAAATCGCTGAGGATGGTCGTGCCGTTGATCGCTCTGCTGCGCGGCGACACGAGATACAGCACGTGTGAAGCGACGTCCTCGGGCGTCTGCACCTCGAAAGCCGGGGAGACGAACGCGTGCTCCCCGAGGTCTCCACGGCTCATCGGGGTGTCGACGATCGACGGCGCCACCGTGTTCACCCGGACATCAGTGCCGGCGAGATCCACCGACAACGATCGCCCCAGCTGCACGAGCGCGGCCTTCGATGCGCAATAGGGCGCCATGCCGGGCGACGACACGAACGCCGAGTCGCTCGCGAGCAGCACGACGGATGCCGAAGGCGACGCCCGCAACGCGGGAAGGACCTGCGCGAGAACCAGGAACGCCCCCGTGACATTGACCGCGAACACGGCGTTCCAGTCGTGAAGCGAGATCTGCTCGATCGTCGATCCGACCGGACCCGAGATCCCCGCGCAGCACACGACCGCATCCACCCCGCCGAGCTCCTCGACGGACGTGGAGACCGCCAGCGCGACCTGTGTCTCGTCGGTGACATCGACCACCCGGACCACAGCGTCATCGCATCCGCGTGCCGTCTCTGCGAGCGCAACGGCATCCCGATCGAGGAGCGCCACGCGCACCCCCTCCGCGGCGAGCGCGCGGGCGGTCGCGCGGCCGATACCGCTCGCGGCGCCGGTGATCAGCGCGGTCGTGCCCGTCAGCTGCAGGTCCATGATCTCCTCGAGACATCGCCGCGGCGCCAGCGGCGCTCCGCGAGGACGGCGGTGTCATCACCGTCATCCTGCTCCGCCGGATCCGGGCCGGGAACACGACCAGGACGGCTGTGCGCGCTGGCACCATCGTCCTTCGCTCAGGGTCAACCGCCGCGCTCCCGGCACGAGCAGACTCGCTGTATCGACGAACCCCTCGTCGTCGATGCCGTGCCGACACGGCCGTCACCGAGCAAAGGAGCCGACGTGGCAGACCCGATATCTGCGTCCACGACGCAGCAGGACCACACCTCTCTTCGACCCGGCGCGCTGGGCGTCGCCGGGATCGTCTTCCTCGTGCTCGCCGCCGTCGCACCACTGACCGGCATCGTCGTGGTCGCCTCGCTGGCGATCGCCCTTGGAAACGGCGGCGGCACGCCGATGGCCTTCTTCATCGTGGCCGCGATCCTGCTGCTGTTCGCCGTGGGATACGCGCAGATGTCGAAGCAGCTGGTCAACGCCGGCGGCTTCTACGCCTTCGTCGTGAAGGGCCTCGGTCGCACCGGCGGTCTGGTCGCCGGCCTCATCGCCACGCTCGGCTACAACTTCTTCGTCGTCGGCACGATCGGCACCAGCGGCTTCTTCATGCAGAACATCATCCGCGACCTCACCGGCCTCGACGTGCACTGGCTCATCTGGGGTCTGCTGTCGATCGTCGTGTGCTTCGTGCTCGCACGGGTCGGGGTGGACTTCTCGTCGAAGATCCTCGGTGTGTGCCTCGTGCTCGAGGTGCTGATGCTCGTGGTGTTCGACGTGTCGGTGCTCGTGCAGACCGGATACGACGTGGCCGCGTTCAGCCCGGAAGCCGTGTTCTCGGGGTCGCTGCCGATCGGCCTCCTCCTGGCCGCGACGGGCTTCCTCGGCTTCGAGGCGACCGCCCTGTTCAGCGAAGAGGCGAAGCAGCCGCTGCGCACGATCCCGCGGGCGACGTACACCTCGATCATCGCGATCGGCGTGATCCTCGGCGTCACCACCTGGGCGGTGGTGAGCGCGACCGGCGTCGCGCAGGCGCAGGCAACCGCTCTCGAGCACCTGCCGACGGGCGACCTGATCTTCATGCTGTCGCAGCAGTACCTCGGGGGCCCGCTGACGACCGTGATGATGATCCTGCTGCTGGTCAGTCTGTTCGCGGCGATGCTCGCGTTCCACAACTCCGCGACGCGCTATCTCTACTCCCTCGGGCGCTCGCGGATCCTGCCGCACGCTCTGGCCCGCACGCGCCGCAACGGCGCCCCGCAGCTGGCAGGAATCGTGCAGGCATCGTTCGCGGCGATCGTGGCGATCATCTTCGCGATCGCCGGTGCCGACCCCATCCTCACGCTCGTGCCGGCGATGCTCGGCTTCGGCACCCTGAGCGTGCTGATCCTGCAAGGGCTCGCCGCGATCTCGATCGTCGTGTACTTCCGCCGTGCCGGCGATCCACGATGGTGGAGCACGTTCATCGCACCCGGAATCGGATTCCTCGGCATCGCCGCGATCTCGGTGCTGGCGATCGTGAACTTCAACATCGTCGCCGGATCCGAGGAGCTCGCCATCCGTCTCATGCCGCTGCTGCTCGTGGTGGCGCTGATCGGCGGCATCGTCTACGGCGCGTATCTCAAGCGCTCCCGGCCCGCCGTGTACGAGGGCCTCGCATCCGACCTCGAGCGTTTCAGCGCTCGCTGACGCTCCCGCAACCCCACTCACCTGAGGAGAGACATGACGACTCTGAACCCCGCAGACACCTCCACCTGGCTCCCGCTCGAGGGCCTGGCTCCCGGCTTCGACGCGAACAAGGCTCCGCATACGACCGCGTTGAGCGGTCGGGAGATCACCGTCGTGGACGCCCGGGGAACCCGCATCTCGCACCGGTTCGCCGACACCACGGTCGCGTGGGACTACCGGCCCGGTGCCGACGACACGACAGCACCCGCCTCCGACACCGACGACTACGAGGCGTTCGAGGTCGACGACGACCTGTACTTCGTGCAGTTCCATCACGACTACCTGCCGAACGAAGCAGTGTCTCTGATCGTCGACCTACGCCACGGCCGCGTCCTCGCCGTCATCTCGGTGATCCTGCCCGCGCCCGAGCAGGGACGCACTCGCGTGCAGCACGTCTTCGCGCCGAGCATCATCGACGGAGCGACCGTGACGGGCGCAGAGCCGGCGCCGACGACGACGCTCATCGGTCGCCGGGTCGAGTGGATCTACAGCGAGGAGCACGCCTACGAGCACGTGTACCTCTCGGAGCGCTGGTACTCATGGCAGTGCCTCGCCGGCCCCGAGCGCGGCCTCGCAGACACCGACGAGAACAGCGTGTGGGAGGTGCGCCCCGGGATCTACGTCTTCGCATGGCGCGAGAAGGTCATCCCCTGCGCATCGGTCACGATCGCCGACCATCGCGACGTGAACGCGATCCGCTCGCACGGCGTGCTCTTCGGGCTCGACGAGTCGGGCGAGGTGCCCACGCACTTCACGTTCGGCGCTCACGGCCGACTGCTCTCGACGACCCATCACACGAACGGCCTCGAGCCGGCGCTCTTCGGAACCCTCTGAGATGACGACGGCCGAGCTCATCGTGACGGGCTCGGTGATCCGCACGGCGGATCACCGAGCACCGATCGTCGAGGCGTTCGCGGTGCGCGACGGGCGGATCCTCGACGTCGGCACGCGGGCCGAGATGGACGCGCACCGCGGACCGGACACGAGGATGCTGGATGTCGGCGATGCCGCGGTCTACCCCGGCTTCGTCGACGTGCACAACCACCACGCTCTCGCCGGGCGCACCGAGCTGTTCGAGCTCTCGCTGCCGCCCTCGCTGGGCCTCGACGACATCCTCGACCTCGTGCGCGAGAAGGCCTGCGCGCTGCCGCCCGACGCGTGGATCGTGGGCGGCCCTGTGTCGACCACTCTGCTGCCCGGCCTCGCGAACAGCTCGGTCAGGCAGCGTCTCGATGAGGCGGCCGGCGGTCGCCCCGTCGTCCTGGTCGAGGACTCGAGGCACAACAGGTGGGCGAGCACGCGGGCGCTGCAGCTCGCCGGGATCACCGCCGACAGCATCCCCTCCGGCGGAGTCACCGTGTTCGATCCCGATGACGGCACGCCGACCGGGGTGCTGTTCGAGGCAGCGGGAATCCCGGTGCAGGAGGCCTACGATCGCAGCGGTGGGCTGACGGGCGAGCAGCACGTGGCCGCGTCGCGCCGCGGCGTCGAGATCCTCAACTCCTACGGCATCACGACCTTCCAGGATGCCGGAGTGTCGACCGACATCCTCGCCGCCCTCGCGACCCTCGACCGGTCGCACGAGCTCACCGCCTGGGTCGTCTCGTCGCTGCTGATCAACGATGAGATCTTCGGGTTCGATCCGATCGGCACCCCGCTCATCGACCTCGGTGAGCAGTTCCGCACCCCGCACCACCGGCCCGACTTCGTGAAGATCTTCCTCGACGGAGTACCACCCGCGCGCACGGCGTCGTTCCTCGAGCCGTATATGGCGGATGCCGTGCACGGTGCGCACTTCCACGGCGAGACGACGATGGACTTCGACGAGCTGCACACCTGGCTGCGGTCGGTGGCCGAGCGCGGACTCGGCGCCAAGGTGCACTGCACGGGAGACGGATCGGCGCGTCTCGTGCTCGACGTCGCCGAGCGCATCCGGTCCGACGGCTTCACCACCCCGATCCAGATCGCGCACGGCCAGTTCCTCGCCGACGACGACATCCCGCGCTTGCGAGCCCTCGACGTCTCGGCCGACATCTCGCCGTTCATCTGGTTCCCGGGTGTGATCCCGCAGGCGCTGGCCGAGGTCCTCGGCGACCGCGCCGAGCATTCGCAGCCCAACCGTGCCCTGCTCGACGCCGGCGCGCTCGTCGCCGGCGGCTCGGACTGGCCGGTGAGCGAATCGCCGAACACCCTCGAGGGGCTGCAGGGTCTCGTCACGCGCGCCGATCCTCTCGGCCGAGCGCCCGGCGTCCTCTGGCCCGAGCAGGCGATCACGGCGGAGGAGGCCCTGCAGGTCTTCACGATCAATGCCGCGACCGCGATGGGCCTCGGCGCGGAGACCGGATCGCTGACGCCGGGCAAGTCCGCGGACTTCGTCGTGCTCGCCCGGGATGCGATCGCCGGCCCGGCCGACGAGATCGTGCACACTCCCGTGCGGTCGACGTGGTTCGCCGGTCGCGAGGTGTACTCCGCGGGCTGATCACATCGCCTGGCGTGCGCGTCATTTCCCTGTGGGGTCGATGACGCACCGCTCAGCAGCGATTCGGATGCGTTGGTGACCCCGCATGCGGCACGAGATGCAGGTTCGACCTCGCACGCCGGGTGAGACGCGGATGCCCCCTTCCACCTACTCGGCAGGAGGGGGCATCGCGAGCGTCGACGTCAGCGTCCGAGCAGGAACCTCGCCCCCAGCTCGCCGATCATCGCGGCGGGGGCGTTGGTGTTGCCCGTCGGAACGGTGGGGATCACCGACGCGTCGATCACGCTCAGTCCCTCGAGACCGCGCACCCGCAGCAGCGGGTCGACCACCGCCTCGACATCCGATCCCATCCGGCAGGTGCCGACCTGGTGGTGGTAGGTGATGGCCGTGCGACGCACCCAGTCGTCGATCCCGTCGTCCGACACGTCGGGGCCGGGGTACGCCTCGGTCGCTCCCCATTCCTCGGCGAGCGCCGGCTGCGCGCCGATCCGGCGGCACTGACGAACCGATGCCGCGAGCGCTGCCACGTCCCTGTCGTCTTCGAGCGCGGCGAGGTCGATCAGAGGCGGGTCCGCGAGATCCGGACCGGACAGGGTGAGCCCACCGCGGCTGTACGGCGTCACGAGACCGGCCATGAGGGTGAATCCGTCATCCCCTCGAGGTTCGAGCTCGCCCCACATCGGCACCGAGAAGTGGATGGGCTGAGTGTCGGGCTCGGCGAGGTCGTCGCGGCTGCGCCAGAACAGGTGCGACTGCGTGACCGAGACGCCCGGCTGCGGCGGTCCGACCGGCCTCTCGGTCGTGAAGATGACCGGTGAGAGCAGATGGTCGTGCAGGTTCTTGCCGACGCCCGGTGCATCCAGCACGACGGGGATGCCGAGCGCGGCGAGCTCGTCGGCGGGGCCGATGCCCGAGCGCAGGAGGATCACGGGTGATCCGATCGCACCGGCCGACAGCACGACCTCGTCGGCGAAGACCTCCTCGGAGTCGGCGCCCGAGCCGAGTCGGACTCCGACGGCGCGGCCCTCCTCGACGATCACCGAATGCACCTCGCGCTCGGTGAGGATCGTGAGCCTGTTGACCACCGGCTGCGCGTAGGCCATCCACGTGTTCACCCGCCGGCCGTCGCGGATCGTCACCTGCTGCTGCGAGACGCCGTCGAGGGTGCCGCCGTTGTAGTCCGGGTTGCGGGGCAGCCCCTCTTCGACGGCTGCGTCGATGATCGAGGCCTGGATCGGCGAGAGCTCGTAGTCGTCGGTGACGGGCAGCACATCATGCTCGAGCGCGGCGAAGACGGGTTCGACCGTGTTCCAGCCCCACCCCGTCGCGCCCGCGCGTTCCCAGGCGTCGTAGTCGGAGGCGGCGCCGCGCACCCAGATCATGGCGTTGAGCGCATGCGAGCCTCCGGTGACCTTCCCGCGCGGCAGGTGCAGTCGGCGTCCGCCGGCGTGCTTCTGCGGAACGGTGAAGAAGTCCCAGTCGTCGGCGGAGTGCCACAGCTCCCCCGCCCTCGACGGGTCGTGGATCGCCGGATTCGAGTCGTATCCTCCGGCTTCGATCAGCGTCACCTCGACGCCGGCGTCCACCAGGCGTCGCGCGACGATCGCGCCCGAGGTCCCGGCCCCGACGACGATCGCGGTTCTCATGCCTGCGCCTTGCGGCCCGGCCCCGACACGACCTGCGTCACGGCAACGGACTTGAGCCCCTCGACACCGAACTCCAGGCCGTAGCCCGAGCTCTTCACGCCGCCGAACGGCACCATCGGGTGCAACCCGCCGTGCGAGTTGATCCACACCGTGCCGGACTCCATGCGCGTCGCGGCCTCGCGGGCGGCGTCCGGATCGCTCGACCACACCGATGCGCCGAGACCGACGTCGACCGAGTTGGCGAACGCGAACGCCTCGTCGACGTCGCTGTACCGGATCACCGGCAGCGCCGGGCCGAACTGCTCCTCCTGCACGAGGGCCGCGTCGTTGTCGATGTCGGCGACGATCGTGGGGCGATAGAAGAGCTCGCCGAGCTCAGGAGCCGCCTCGCCGCCCGTGACGACACGGGCGCCGCGTCCCTTCGCCTCGTCGACCAGGCGCGACACGATGTCGAACTGGGCGCGATTCTGCAGCGGACCCAGCACGTTGTCCTCGTCGAGCCCGTTGCCCATCGGGACGGATGCCGCGATCTCGGCGAGCGCGGTGACGACCTCGTCGTAGACGGAGTCGTGCACGTAGAGGCGCTTCATCGCGGCGCAGGTCTGACCGGTGTTGATGAAGGCGCCCCAGAAGAGGTCCTGCGCGATCGCCGACACATCGGTGCCCGGCAGCACGATGCCGGCGTCGTTCCCGCCGAGCTCGAGGGTGAGGCGGGCGAGGTTGCCTGCCGAGCTCTCGATGATGCGTCGCCCGGTGGCGGTGGATCCGGTGAACATGATCTTGTCGATGTCGGGGTGCGAGGCGAGGCGCGCACCCACCTCGCGATCGCCGGAGACACCGATCAGAACGTCGGCGGGCAGCACGTCGTTCATCACCGCCAGCATCGCGAGGACGCTCAGGGGCGTGTACTCGCTCGGCTTCGCGACGACGGTGTTGCCCATCCGCAGCGACGGACCGATCTGCCAGATAGTGATCATGAGCGGCCAGTTCCACGGACCGATCGCGCCGACCACTCCGGCGGCCTTGTAGACGAGCTCGGCGTGCAGGGTCTCGTCGTCGACGAGCACCTGCGACTCGAGCGGGATCGACGCATTGGTGCGCAGCCAGGCCGAGCACGCACCCAGTTCGAAGCGCGCGTTGGGGCCGTTCAACGGCTTGCCCTGCTCGCGCGAGAGCAGGTGCGCGAGCGCCTCGGCGTTCGCGTCGATCGCATCGGCCGCAGCGAACAGCAGCTCGCTGCGCTTCGCGTGGCCGAGGGACTCCCAGCCGGGCTGAGCGGCTCGCGCTCGCGCGATCGCATCGTCGAGGTCGCTGACCGAGTGCTCGGGCGCACGACCCATGACCTCACGTGTGGCGGCATCCGGGATGTCTCGCCCCGCGCCCTCCGGCGCCTGGATGCGGTCGAGCAGCGCGGCGGCTGCGGATGCGGCGGATTCGGACATCGGGACTCTCCTTCGAGCGGGACGCATGCCAAGGGTCTGGCGGGTCGTCTCATTGTCGAACGCGATGCGGCAGCCCACTTGTCGCGGAGCGCGCCGCAGATGTCCGAGTGCGAAGGGATGACCTCCGCACCCGCTCAGATCAGGGTGAAGTCCTCGAAGATGAGGGTCGTGCGTGTGGAGCGGATCGAGGGGATCGCCTGGATGTCCTCCAAGACGATGCGGCGGAGGTCGCGCGCGTCGCTCGCCCGCACGAGCAGGATGACGTCGAAGTCACCGCCGACGAGCGCCATGTGCTCGATCTCGGGAATCATCCGCAGCCTGGCGCTGACCTCCTGCCAGGTGGCCTGCTCGATGGCGAGTGTCACGTAGGCGCTCGCATGGTGGCCGAGCAGCACGGGGTCGGTGCGCACCGAGTAGCCGGTGATGATGCCCGCATCGGTCAGCCGCTTGATCCGTGCGTGAGCGCCCGCTCTCGAGATGTGCACGGCCTCGGCGATGGCGGTCATCGACGCCCGGGCGTCGATGCGCAGCTGCTCGAGAATCGCGTGATCGGTGTCGTCCAGCGTGATCATGGAACCCCTTCGTCCTCTGCCTGAATTCTGACATTTCGTCATGGAGGTGAGCAAGTAGATCGCATTCGTCCACGATGCGCCGAATGTTCTTGGACGTCTGTCGCGAGGAGAGCATGCTGGCGTCATCGAGTTCGGCAAGGAGGGCGAACGGATGGAACACGCACACCTGCTCCCGCGCGACACGGCGGTGCAGCTCATCGACGCAGAGGGCCGTGTCGTCGACGACCCGCACTTCCCGCTGCCGGATACGGACACCCTGCTCGCCGCCTATCGCGGTCTCGTCGAGGGGCGCCGCATCAACGATCAGGCCAGCGCTCTCGTCCGCCAGGGCCGCCTCGCCGTCTACCCGTCGTCGCACGGTCAGGAGGCGTGCCAGATCGGAGCGGCCCTCGCCCTCGACGCCGGCGACTGGCTCTTCCCCACGTATCGGGACTCGGTCGCGGTCATCGCCCGGGGTGTCGCACCGGCCGAGGCGATGGTGCTGCTGAAGGGCGACTGGCATTCGGGCTACGACGTGCGAGCGCACCACGTCGCGCCTCAGGCCACTCCGCTCGCCACACAGCTGCTGCACGCGGTCGGCTTCGCGTATGCCGCGAAGAAGCGCGGAGAGCAGATGGCCGTCCTGGCACTGTGCGGCGACGGTGCGACCAGTGAGGGCGACTTCCACGAGGCGCTGAACTTCGCCGCCGTCTTCCGTGTGCCGGTCGTCTTCCTCGTGCAGAACAACGAGTTCGCGATCTCGGTGCCGCTCAGCCGCCAGACCGCCGCGCCGTCGCTGGCCCACAAGGCGATCGGATACGGGATGCCGGGGCAGCGCGTCGACGGCAACGACGTCGCCGCCGTGCTGGCCGTTCTCGGCGAGGCCATCGCACATGCCCGCTCGGGCGGCGGGCCGACGCTCATCGAGGCGCACACCTATCGGATGCAGGCGCACACGAACGCCGACGACGACACGCGCTATCGCGAGCGCGCCGAGGTCCAGGCGTGGGTCGAGCGCGACCCGCTGACGCGACTGCGAGCACACCTGACGAGCGCCGGCGTCCTCACGGCCGACCGTGAAGCCGAGTACGCGGCGGAGGCCGAGAAGACCGCCGCGGCGATGCGAGAGGCGCTCAACGTCGATGCCGAGATCGATCCCGAGGATCTGTTCCACTTCGTCACAGAGACCCGCTCTCCGCAGCGCGAGGAGCAGTGGCAGATGCTGAGGGACGAGATCGCACGCAACCACGCAGCAGCCGGAGGTGCACGATGACCATCGCCCACGACGACATCCGGGTCGACACCGGCGCACTGTCCGTGTCGACCATGAGCATGGCCGCCGCGCTGAACCTCGCCCTCGCGGATGCGATCGAGAGCGATCCCGAGGTCGTCGTCTTCGGCGAGGACGTCGGAGCGCTCGGCGGCGTGTTCCGCATCACCGACGGACTCACGGCGCGGTTCGGCGAGGACCGCTGCTTCGACACCCCGCTCGCCGAATCCGGCATCGTCGGCACAGCCGTCGGCATGGCCATGAACGGCATGCGTCCCGTCGTCGAGCTGCAGTTCGACGCCTTCGCACTGCCGGCATTCGAGCAGATAGTCAGTCACGTCGCGAAGCTCGGCAACCGGACGCGCGGTGCGGTGCGGATGCCGCTCGTGATCCGCATCCCGTTCGGCGGCGGCATCGGCGGGGTCGAGCACCACTGCGACTCCTCCGAGGCGTACTACGCGCACACCCCGGGCCTCACCGTCGTGAGCCCGTCGACTCCCCAGGATGCCTATTCGCTGCTCCGGGCGGCGATCGCCTCGCCCGACCCGGTGATCTTCCTCGAGCCGAAGAAGCTGTATTGGACGAAGGGCGAGGTCGACACCTCCGTGACGGCGGACATCGGCTCCGCCCGCATCGCCCGCGAGGGCACTGACGTCACCCTGCTCGCCTACGGCGCCTCGGTGCCGCTCGCGCTCGAGGCCGCCGATGTCGCGGCATCCGAGGGGCGCAGCGTGCAGGTCGTCGACATCCGTTCGCTGTCGCCGTTCGACGACGCCACGGTCACCGCCGCCGTGCGCGCGACCGGACGAGCGGTCGTGATCGCCGAGGCTCCCGGATTCGCCAGCGTGGCCTCCGAGATCCAGGCGCGCGTCTTCGAGCGCTGCTTCGAGTACCTCGAGGCTCCGGTGCGCCGCGTCACCGGATTCGACACCCCCTACGCCCCGCCCAAGCTCGAGCACTGGTACCTGCCCGACGTCGACCGCGTGCTGGACGCCATCGACTCGCTGCACTGGGAGGACGAGTCATGACGGCGCTGACCACCCACGTCTTCCGGCTGCCGGACCTCGGCGAGGGACTCACCGAGGCCGGACTCGTGCAGTGGCTCGTCTGCGTCGGCGACACGATCGTCACCGACCAGGCGATCGCCGAGGTCGAGACGGCGAAGAGCGTGGTCGAGCTGCCCTCGCCCTTCGCCGGCGTCGTCACCGCACTGCACGGAGAACCGGGCGAGACCATCGACGTCGGAGCGCCGGTGCTCGAGGTCGCCGACGGCGCCTCTTCTTCTGCGGATCCTTCCTCGGCGGACGCTCCGGACACGGATGCGGGAGGAGATCTCCGTGCGGATGCCGGCGATCCGGAGCAGGAGGCGTACCGCGAAGAGGAGCGCGCAGGGTCCGGCAACGTCCTGATCGGCTATGGGACCTCGGAGCGCGGCGCGACCGGCCGACGGCGCCCGAAGGCGACGGCGGCATCCGAGATGCCACGCGAGAAGCCGGACGCGAATGCTTCGGAACGGCGGCCCGTGGCCGTCCGCTCTCCCCTGGTGCGACGACTCGCCCGCGACCTCGGACTCGACGTCCACGCCATCACCCCAACCGGCCATGACGGCGCCGTCACGCGCGCCGACGTGCTGGCGGCCGCTGTCGACGACGCCGTCGACGGGGCAGCGGCGCAGCATCGCCGCGATGATCACCAACCGCAGCCCGCGAACGCCGAACGTCTCGACGGCCTCGCCGTCGTCTCCCGTGAGCGGATGTCCCCGCTGCGCAAGGCGGTCAGCGCACGACTGACCCGCAGCCGCTCCGAGATCCCCGAGGCCACGGTCTGGGTCGACGTCGATGCCACCGAGCTCTGGAATCTGCGCTCCGAGATGGTACCGGCCGGCGGCAGGGCACCGTCGATCACTGCCCTCGTGGCACGCTTCGTCGTGCTCGCGCTCGCGGAGCATCCGGTGCTCGCCTCCCGCCTGAGCGACGACGGATCGGAGATCATCTCCTTCGACGGCCTCAACCTCGGCGTCGCCGCCGACACCGAGCGCGGCCTCCTGGTGCCCGTCATCCCGCGGGCGCACGAGCTCACCGTCGAACAGCTCGATGTCGCGCTGCGCGAGCTGTCGGCGACGGCGCGTTCGGGGGCGATGCCTCCGGAGCGGCTGCGGGGGTCGACGTTCACCCTCAACAACTACGGCGGGCTCGGGGTCGACGGCTCGGCCGCGATCATCAACCACCCCGACGTCGCGATCCTCGGCATCGGTCGCATCATCGAGCGCCCGTGGGTGATCGACGGTCAGATCGTCGCCCGCCGCGTCGCTCAACTGTCATTGGTGTTCGATCACCGCGTGTGCGACGGCGGGTATGCGGCGAGCTTCCTCCGCCGCGTCACGGAGCTCATCGAGCACCCGCTGCGCGCGTTCGGCAAGGTCTGAGGGCGTCTGAGTCGCGCGGTCGCAGGTGTGGGGCTTGGGTCGCCCGGCCACCGTGCGCTACTCTCGTCAATTACTGACCGATCATTCGGTAAGTAGCTCGGGGTGACGCAGCGTCGCTCCTCCGCACCCGCAGAACAATGGAGTTCTTCATGACGTCAGCAGTATCCGCGCGCACCTCGACGGCGCGAATGCCCGCCGAGGAGCGGCGAGTCCTCGCCAGCACCCTGGTCGGCACCTCGATCGAGTGGTACGACTTCTTCATCTACGCGCAAGCAGCAGGCCTCGTGCTCGCGCCGCTCTTCCTCGCCCCGATCGCTGAGGAGAACAAGGGATTCGCGCAGATCCTCTCCTTCGCCACGATCGGGATCTCCTTCCTCTTCCGCCCCTTGGGAGCCATCGTCGCCGGGCACCTGGGCGACAAGCTGGGCCGCAAGAAGATGCTCGTCTTCACGCTCGTGATGATGGGACTCTCCACCTCGCTGATCGGCGTGCTGCCGACCTACGCCGCGATCGGGGTGGCCGCTCCGATCCTTCTCATCGTGCTCCGCATCCTGCAGGGGTTCTCGGCGGGCGGCGAGTGGGGCGGCGCGGCACTGATGGCCGTCGAGCACGCCCCCACGGCCCGCCGGGGGCTCTTCGGCGCCTTCCCGCAGATCGGCGTCCCGATCGGCATGATCCTCGCCACAGCCACGCTCTGGGTGCTGACGAGCTCGATGTCCCCCGAGGCTTTCCTCGAGTGGGGCTGGCGGATCCCGTTCCTGATGTCGATCGTGCTGATCGCCGTCGGCTACGTGATCAGGCGCGCCGTCGACGAGAGCCCCGTCTTCGAGGATCTCCGTCGTCGTCGTCAGGAGGCCTCTGCGCCGCTGGGTCGCCTGTTCCGCAAGAACACCAAGCAGGTCGTGCTCACTGCCCTGATCTTCATCGGCAACAACGCCGCCGGGTACCTGCTCATCGCGTTCTTCGCGACCTACGCCGTCACCGCCCTCGGCATGGAGCGTCCTCCCGTGCTGCTGGCGACGACGCTCGCGTCGTTCGGCTGGCTCATCTTCACGCTCTGGGGCGGCCACCTCTCCGATCGTCTCGGACGCGTCCGCACCTTCCAGATCGGGTACATCGCGCTCGCGCTGTGGGCGGTGCCGATGTGGTTCCTGATCGACACGGCGAACATCTTCTGGTACTTCGTGGCGCTGTTCGTGATGACGTTCGCGCTCGGGCTCTCGTACGGCCCGCAGGCGGCTCTCTATGCCGAGATGTTCCCGGCCAACGTCCGCTACTCGGGCGTCTCGATCGGATACGCGCTGGGTGCCATCCTCGGCGGGGCGTTCGCACCGATGATCGCGGAGGCTCTGATGAACCAGTTCCAGGCGGCCTGGACGATCGGCGTCTACATCGCCATCACGGCGGTGATCTCTCTCATCGCCGTGTCGATGGTGAAGGAGACCAAGGGCGTGGATCTGCACGCCTGATCATCGTCTTCCCGGCATGCTGCGGGCCGGTCGGTCATCCGACCGGCCCGTCGTCAGCCGAAGACCAGCGGCGTGCGTGCCGTCGCGTCCTCGACCGTGATGCCGACGATCGTCGCCCCCTCCTCGAGCACCCCGCGATCGGCGTGGAAACGAAAGACCTGCCCGTCGCGCGTCGTGACGGCGTAGAAGTGATCGCTCGACGACACGACCTCGACCACGGTGCCTCCGGGGTAAGCAGCCATCGCATCCGCGACGGGGGCGCCGAGGCGGATATCACCTCGCGACGGCAGCGCGGCTCCGTCACCGACGGTGTCGCCGAGGCTGCGGTCGCTCCCGACGGTGATCGACCCGACGGCATCGCCGGCCTCGACGGGGCGCACCAGGATCGTCCCCGCCTCCGCGGGGGCGATGAGGGTCCACGGGCCGCCGTCGTACTCGGGTTCGACGACCTGCGCGTCCTCGCCGGCGGCGGCGACCGCGGACTCGACCGAGTCGCCGAGTCGGAGCGGACCCACGCCGCCGACTCCGACCTGCCAGTCACTCCACGCGGTTCCGGGATCGCCGGACGGGTCTGTCTCGGCGACGGGCGGGTTCTCGGTGAGCTCCTCGACCATCCCGGACCGGGCCTCCTCGGCGCGTTCTCGAAGCAGCAGCGCCGCCGCCTCGGCGTCGAAGTCGCGATCGCCGCTGAAAGGCTGCCACAGCTGCACGATCACGTTCCCGGTCGAGGCGAACGCGCTGAACGACCGCCAGTCCAGCGCCGCATCGATCAGCGAGCCCGCGAAGGCCCGGGTGTTCTCGGACGCTTCGGGGATCACGGCATCGAAGGAGACGGTTCCCTCTTTGACGAACTCGGCGCACTGCTCGGCTGCCTGGAGCAGCTGATCCATGCGGCCCTCGGCGTGAGCCTCGTCGGCGAACTGCATGATCGTCATCCGGCCGAAGCCGTTCGTGGGATCCGTCGGCACCTGCCACTCGATCGTCCTCGCCCCGACGCTGCCGAGTGACTGCTCGGCATAGAGAGCGTCGCAGATCGGCGGATCCGCAGGGAGGCTTCCGCCATCCGATATCTGTTCGAGGACCGGCGACGGATCGCCGACGTCGGTGGCGTCCGGAACGATCCCCACGATCTCCTCGGGGGCGAGCGCGAATGCGTCGAGCTCGTCGCCGACGAACACGATCGGTCCGGCATACGGCTCGGGCGCGGCGGTCGTCCGGGACGGCGATGGCGACGGAGGCGACGACGTCTGAGGACTCGGGGCGCAGGCACTCACGGCGGCCACGGCGCCGATCCCGATCAAGGCGAGCGTCACTCGCGCTCGACCCGTGATGAAGACAGCCATTGAATCCTCCGACCTCGTCATTCGCCGATGCAGACGTCCCCTCCTCGGAGCCTAGGCGCGCTGGGACGACCTCGACCAGGAGCCCGTGCATGTCGAGATCAGAATGATGCCGGACAGCGCATATGTCGTTGACGCGACGACCGCGTCACTCTCCGTTGAGTACGGCGGCTGCGGCGGCGCGGGCATCGACAGCCGTCGCTGCTCTCAGGACCGCTTGCGCAGCGGCATCGCACTGTTCGCCCGTGACGCCCGCGAGCGCCGCCGCGACTCGACCCAGCGCACGGGGTGTCATCGACAGCGACGTGACGCCGAGCCCCACGAGCACGGCGGCCAGAGCGGGATCGGCAGCGGCCTCGCCGCATACCCCCACCGGCAGGCCCCACCGGCGTCCGGCCGCACCCGTCTGCCCGATCAGTCGCAGCACGGCCGGCTGCCACGGATCGTTCAGATCGCCCAGCTCTCCGAGCAGTCGATCAGCCGCGAGCGCGTACTGGGCGAGGTCGTTGGTCCCGATGCTCACGAAGTCGACGACCTCGAGCATCTCCGACGCGAGGAGCGCGGCGGAGGGCGTCTCGATCATCACCCCCACGGTCTCCAGTCCGGCTTCTCGCGCACGCTCCGCGAAGTCGCGTGCCTCATCGACCGTGGCCACCATCGGAGCCATCACCTCGACGAGTGCCGACTCCGCCCCCGCGGCGAGCGCCAGTGCCCTGAGCTGATCGTCCAGCAGCTTCGGAGCCCGTCGCGCGATCCGGAGTCCCCGCACGCCGAGAGCGGGATTGTCCTCCGCGTCGGAGTTCGCGAAAGGCAGCGGTTTGTCACTGCCGGCATCGAGCGTGCGCACCACGACCCTCTGCCCCGGAAACGCGGCAAGGACACCTCGGTAGGCGTCGACCTGCTCCTCGATCGTCGGTGCGTCGGCGCGGTCGAGGAAGCAGAACTCGGTGCGGAAGAGACCGACGCCCTGGGCCTTCGAGGCAGCGGCCACGACGGCCTCGGCCGCTCCCCCGACATTGGCGAGGAGCGGGATGCGCCGTCCGTCGGCGAGCACCCCCTCGCCGTCGAACGGCACCACGAGCGACGCGGCCTTCGCCTCGGTGACTCGAGAGCTGCTCGGGTCGATCTCGACCGTGCCCCGATCGCCGTCGACGAGCACGACCGCACCGCGCGGGATCCCGGTCGCGCCGATGACTCCGACCACTGCGGGGATTCCGAGCGACCGGGCGATGATCGCCGTATGCGAGGTGGGGCCGCCCTGCTCCGTCACGAGCGCGACGCAGTTGCCGCCTTCCAAGGCTGCCGTGTCCGCGGGGGCGAGATCCGACGCGACCAGCGCGAAAGGCTCCTCACGCTCGGGAACGCCCGGCATCTCGACCTCGAGGATCTCCGCGATCATCCGATCACGGACGTCGCGGATGTCGGCCGCTCGCTCGGCCATCCGCCCACCGAGAGCCGCGAGTCCTTTCTCGTGCGCCGCCGATGTCTCCCAGATCGCCCGCGCGGCCGTTCGACCCCGCGACCGCACGAGGTCCGCCGCCTCGGCCACCAGTTCGGGGTCGGAGGCCAGCAGACGCGACGCGTCGAGGATCGCCCGAGCCTCGCCGGTCGCCGCCCTCGTGCGCGCCCGCAGCTGGTCTGCCACCGCCACTGCGGCCCACTCGATCGCAGATGCCTCGGCCTCCCGATCACCGGGCGCGACGACGGTGCTCTCGTCTGGCTCGCGCACGGGCGCGGCGAGGAGCACGGCCTCGGCGGCGACCCTGCCCGAGCTCACGCCGCGACCACGCAGCACGTCGCCTACCCGGACGGGAGGGGAATCGGGGGCCGCCTCTGCAGCGTGCGCCCCGACCGACCCCGAGGCGACGGCGTCGACGTCCGTGCCTTCACCGAATCCGTCGTCGAACAGTGCCACCAGTCGGTCGAGCGCCCCCTCGGCGTCGCGCCCGAGTGCCGACAGCTCGATCCGGTCGCCCTGCCTGGCACCGAGGATCAGCAGGCGTGACAGGCTCGCACCCGACGCCTCAGCCCCGTCGGGCAGTCGACGCAGTCGCACATCGATGCCCGCAGATGCCTCGGCGATCAGAGCCGCCGGTCGCGCGTGGATACCGAGCGCATTGCGCACGACCACCGTCCGCGTCACGGCACCCGACCGGTCGGTCGATGCGGACTCGATCGGAGCGGCTTCCGTCGACGGGTCCTCGAGCTGGCTGCTCTTGGCGGCGAGCGCGATCGACGCCTCCCCCGCGACGACGTCCAGCGATGCGCCGGCAGCGGCCGACACGACGGCCGCCAGCAGCCCTTCCACGAACGGCGCGGGGGCGAGGCGCACCGGCACATCGCTCGTCCGCAGCTCCAGCGCGAGCTCGGCGCTCAGCACTGCGGAGCCGAGATCCATCAGCACGAGGACACCGTCGCAGTCGGCGGCCAGCTCGTCGATCGCCGCGGCGACAGCGACGGCATCCGTGCCGAGGACGGGTGCGCCGTCGGCATCCGTTCCGGCGCCTGCGGCGACTCTCACTCGCGCTCCCCCGCCCTGCACCATCTGCAGGGCGAGCTCCAGCGCCGCCTCCCCGAGTCGAGCACTGTGGGAGACGGCGACGATGCCGATCATCAGGAGGATTCCGCGGTCGCCTGGGCGAGGGACTCGAACAGCAGTGTCGTCGACGCCGCACCGGGGTCGAGATGGCCGGCGCTGCGTTCCCCGAGATAGCTCGCACGTCCCTTCCGGGCGACGAGCGATTCGGTGGCATCCCGACCGGACGCGGCAGCCTCTGCGGCCGCCGCCGTCGCGGCAGACAGGTCTCCCCCTCCGGAGATCGCGGCGTCGAAGGCGTCCACCGCGGGCGCCATGGCGTCGAACATGGTCTTGTCGCCGGCCTCGGCCTTGCCGCGAGCGACGATGCCATCGAGTCCGGCACGCAGCGAGCCGCCGAGTCCGGCGCCATCGAGCTCGGTCACGGGCCCTGCAGCCATCCCCATCCGCAGGAACAGCGTGCCGTAGAGCGGCCCGCTGGCGCCTCCGACCGAGCTCACGAGAGTCATGCCGACGGTCTTGAGCAGCTCGTCGACCGTGTCGGGCACACCCGAGTCGAGCTTCGCCACGACCGCATCCATGCCACGGGCCATGTTCGCGCCGTGGTCGGCGTCTCCGATCGCCGAGTCCAGCTCGGTGAGCCATTCGCGCTTCTCGGCGATGACGTCGCGGAACCGCCGGATCCAGTCGGCCAGGGCCGCGGTGTCGATCGCCGCCATCATGCCCCCCACCGCAGTCCGGGGGTGTTGACGGGTGCGTCCCACAGCCTGAGCAGCTCGTCGTCGGCCTTCAGCACCGTGAGCGAGCAGCCGGCCATGTCGAGCGAGGTGATGTAGTCGCCGACCAGGTTGCGGGCGATCTGCACTCCCGCCTGCTCGAGCAGCGCGGCCACCTCGCCGTACATCAGATACAGCTCGATCAACGGGGATCCGCCCATGCCGTTGAGCATCACGATGGCGGGACCTGAGACGTCGAGATCGGCGAGGATCGGCTCCACGAGTTGCCGGGCGATCTCGGATGCCGGCGCCAGTGGCTCCCGGTGCCGACCGGGCTCGCCATGGATGCCGATGCCGATCTCCATCTGGTCCTCGGGCAGATCGAACGTCGGCTTGCCCGCTGCGGGAACCGTGCAGCTGGTGAGCGCCATGCCCATCGACCGCCCCTGTCCGTTGATGCGCTTCGCGAGGGCGACGACGGCATCGAGATCCTGCCCCTCCTCAGCCGCGGCGCCGACCAGCTTTTCGAGCAGCACCGTGAGTCCGACGCCACGACGCCCTGCCGTGTAGAGCGAGTCCTGCACGGCGACATCGTCATCGACGATCACGGTGCCGACCTCGATGCCCTCCATCGAGGCGAGCTCCGCCGCCATCTCGAAGTTGAGCACGTCTCCCGTGTAGTTCTTCACGATGTGCAGCACACCGGCCCCGCGATCGACGGCCTTCGTGGCGGCCTGCACTCGATCGGGGGTGGGCGAGGTGAAGACCTCGCCGGCGACGGCGGCGTCGAGCATGCCGAGGCCCACGTATCCCCCATGCAGCGGTTCGTGGCCGGACCCTCCACCCGAGACGATCGCGACCTTCCCCTCCGCCTTCGGCGTCGAGCGGGTGATCACGTGCGTCTCGAGGTCGACCGAGAGCTCCGGATGCGCGAGCGCGACGCCGCGCAGCGACTCGACCAGCACATCGGCGGGGTTGTTGATGAGCTTCTTCATCGTTCGATCTCCTTTGATCTCTACGGCGGCGCTCTTTCGCAATATTGGAAAGTTATTCGTCAATGTCGAATATGCTCGGGCGCAGTCGAGTTGTCAAGATCGACCTGACGACCGATGCGACCGCCCGGCTCGACGACGATCCGGAGAGAGGAGCCGCGATGATCCAAGCCATCGATCGCGCAGCGAAAGTGCTCGAGCTGCTGCAGGGTGCGCGCCATCTCGGCATCACCGATCTCGCGCTCGCCCTGAGCCTTCCCCCGTCGACCGTGCACGGGATCGTCAAGTCCCTGCGCGAGCACGGACTCGTCGCGAAGGAGCGCGGCGGGCAGCGCTACATGCTCGGTCCCACCCTGCTGCGGCTGAGCAACGTCTACCTCGACACCCTCGACGTCCGGGCCAGAGCCATGCGGTGGACGCAGGAGCTCGCACGCCGCACGAACCTGCCGGTGCGCCTCGGGGCGCCGCACTTCCACGAGGTGCTCGTGATCCACCACGACCTGCGTCCGGACGACAGCCAGCAGATGCTCGAGACCGGCGTGGCGATCCCCGCGCATGCCTCCGCGATGGGAAAGGTCCTGCTGGCGCACGACCTCGGCTTCCAGCGCACCGTCTTCGAGCGGCCGCTGCACAGCCTCACCGGGGACACGATCACCGACGTCGCCCGACTGCTGCTCGACCTGCCGGCCATCGCCGAGCGGGGCAGCGCCTCGGAGACCGATGAGGCCGTGCTCGGAGAGTCGTCCGTCGCCGCGCCGGTCGCCGACGCGTCGAACGACATCGTCGCCGCGGTCGCCGTCGTGATGCCCACATCGCAGGCGCCCGCCTCGGACGCGGTGCTCAACGCGCTGCGCGAGACGGCGCGCAACATCTCCCGCGAGCTCGGAGCGACCAGCTGGCCTCCCCGCGTGGCGCCGGCCGACGACTGAGCCCGCTCAGCGGGACTGCAGCCCGTCGAGGCTCACCCGCAGGATGTCCTCCCCCAGCTCGTCGGGATCGACGGGACCCCCGGGTCGATACCACTCGACGACCGAGTTGATCATTCCGAAGATGAGCCTGGTGGCGACCGCCGCATCGACGTCGTCACGGATCAGCCCCTCGGTCTGCGCTTCCGACACGATCGCGGTCACGCGCTGGTCGAACGCACGTCTGCGCACCAGCGCGGAGGTCTCGACATCGCCGTTCCCCCGCACGCGCAGCAGCAGCGTCACCGAGGGGAGCTTCTCGGTGAGCACCCGCACCGCGCCGCGGATGATCGCCCGCAGCCGGTCGGAGGCCAGCGAGTGCTGCGCGGTCGCATCATCGACGACGGCCTCGAGCGCATCGAGCGCATCGTTCAGCGCGAGCTCGAGGATCGCCGACTTCGATTCGAAGTGATGGTAGAGCGCCGACTTCGTCAGCCCCAGCGTCGCGCTGAGGTCGGCCACGCTCGTCGCGTCGTAGCCGTGCTCGTTGAAGACCTTGACGGCGACCGCGAGCACCTGCTCGCGGTCATAACCTGGCCGGCCGCGCTTGGGGGCCGGCGCCTGGATTCCGGGCTCTGCCATGGGCCCAGTCTGTCAGTCCGGATGAGTTGCCATTCGCGGAAGGATCTGAGATCGTATTCCTGACCGATCGGTCTGAAATTATCGCCAGCGTGGGCGTTCGAGAGGATGACGATGTCCGAGGCCTATCTCGTCGACGGGGTCCGCACCCCCGTCGGTCGCTACGGAGGCGCACTCGCCAGCATCCGTCCGGACGATCTGGCGGCCCTCGTCGTCGCCGCCACAGTCTCGCGAGCCGCCATCCCCGCGGACGACATCGACGAGGTGATCCTCGGCGCCGCGAATCAGGCGGGCGAGGACAACCGCAACGTCGCACGGATGGCCGTGCTGCTCGCGGGCCTCCCCGATTCGATCCCCGGATTGACCGTCAACCGCCTCTGCGCCTCGGGGATGTCAGCCATCGCACTCGCCGCGAACGCCGTACGCGCAGGGGACGCCGACCTCATCGTCGCCGGTGGCGTCGAGTCCATGACACGCGCGCCCTGGGTGCAGGCGAAGCCCGAGCGGGCATGGGCCAAGCCCGGCGCGGCCTTCGACACATCGATCGGCTGGCGCTTCACGAACCCGCGGCTGAGCGCCCGCGACAAAGCCACGTTCTCGATGCCCGAGACCGCCGAAGAGGTCGCACGCATCGACGGGATCACCAGAGCGGATGCCGACGCCTTCGCGCTTCTGAGCCATCAGCGCGCCATCTCGGCGATCGACGGGGGACGCCTCGCCCCGGAGATCGTGGGCGTCGAGACGGGCCGCGGACTCGTCGACACCGACGAAGGCCCGCGCAGGGACAGCACGCTCGACGCGCTGGCCGCACTCCGTCCGGTCGTCGCAGGCGGCCAGGTCGTCACGGCGGGCAACTCCAGTTCCTTGAACGACGGAGCCTCGGCGATCATCGTGGCGAGCGCCGAAGCGGTCGAGCGACATGGCCTTCGTCCGCGCGCACGGATCGTCGCCTCGGCGACCGCCGCGCTCGCTCCCGAGATCATGGGCCTGGGTCCCGTGCCGGCAACACAGAAGGCACTCGCGAAGGCGGGCCTGCAGGTCGGCGACCTCGGTGCCGTCGAGCTCAACGAGGCCTTCGCCTCGCAGTCCCTCGCCTGCATCCGCCGCCTCGGACTCGACCCGTCGATCGTCAACGCCGACGGCGGAGCCATCGCGCTCGGCCATCCCCTCGGCTCCAGCGGATCCCGCCTCATCGTCACCCTGCTCGGCCGACTCGAGCGCGAGAACGCGCGCTTCGGTCTGGCCACGATGTGCGTCGGCGTGGGTCAGGGCACCGCGATGATCGTGGAGCGTCTGACATGACTCTGCGCATCGAGGAGCATCGAGACCGGGTGATCGCCACGCTCGACCGGCCCGAGAAGCGCAACGCCATCGACCAGGCGACGATCGACGCACTGCACGACCTCTGCGCGCTGCTCGAGCGGACGCCGCGCACGCTGATCATCACCGGCACCGACGGCGTCTTCGCGGCGGGCGCCGACATCGCCCAGCTGCGCGATCGCACCGCCGACGACGCCCGGCGCGCCATCAATGCGACCGCATTCATCCGCGTCCACGATCTCCCGATGCCGGTGATCGCCGCACTCGACGGATACGCGCTCGGGGGCGGAGCCGAACTCGCCTACGCCGCCGACATCCGCATCGCGACGCCGTCCCTCCGCATCGGCAACCCCGAGACCGGGCTCGGCATCATCGCCGCAGCCGGCGCGACCTGGCGCCTGCCCGAGATCGTCGGAGACGCGAGGGCGAGCGAGCTGCTCCTCACCGGCCGAGCTCTGGATGCCGAAGAGGCGCTGAGGTGGGGACTCGTGTCGTCGCTCCATCCGGCCGACGAGCTGCTCGCGGCCGCACACCGGATCGTCGATCGCATCGCGGCGAACGATCCCCTCGCGACGCAGCACACCAAACGCGCTCTGCGCACTCCGCGAGCAGGCCACCCGGCGATCGAGGTCGAACTGCAGGCCGAGCTGTTCGAGTCGCCCGAGAAGATCCGCCGCATGACCGACTTCCTGGAGAAGAGACGATGAGCGACATCGGCAGCGCCCCGAATCGGGTCGGCGTGCTCGGAGGCGGCCGCATGGGAGCCGGCATCGCACATGCGTTCCTGCTCGCCGGATCTCACGTCAGCGTGATCGAGCGCGATGCGGCGAGCGCCGATGCGGCGCTGACCCGCATCGGCGGCAGCATCCGCAGATCCGTCGACCGCGACCCCTCTCTCGACGAGGCCGAGTTGACCGCGCGCATCACGACCGGCGTCGACCCCGGAGCCTTCGCCGCGGTCGACCTCGCGATCGAGGCGGTTCCCGAAGACCGGGCCCTCAAGGAGGACGCGCTGTCGCGGGCCGAAGCCGTGCTGCCCCCGTCGGCGGTTCTGGCGAGCAACACCTCGTCGATCTCGATCGACGATCTCGCTGCGGGTCGCAGGCATCCGGAGCGATTCCTCGGCCTGCACTTCTTCAATCCGGTGCCCGCATCGGCCCTGGTCGAGGTCGTGCGCGGCGCAGCGACCGACCGGGCGGTCGTCGAGAGCGCCACCGCCTGGGTGGCCGCCCTCGGCAAGACGCCGATCGTCGTCAGCGACTCCCCGGGCTTCGCGTCGTCGCGGCTGGGCGTGATGCTGGGCCTCGAGGCGATCCGGATGTTCGAGGAGGGCGTCGCCTCGGCCGCCGACATCGATGCCGCGATGACGCTGGGGTATCGGCATCCGATGGGTCCGCTGCGCACCACCGACATCGTCGGGCTCGATGTGCGCCTCGGCATCGCCGAAGAGCTGGAGCGCACGCTCGGCGAGCGATTCGCTGCACCGGAACTGCTGCGCCGCATGGTCGCCGAGGGAAAGCTGGGCCGCAAGAGCGGCGAAGGGTTCTACGCATGGAACGAGGAGAGATGACCGAGTATCTGCCGAGCTACGTCCAGGGCGAGTGGTGGACGCCGAAGTCGCCCACGCGATCCTCAGAGGTCCGCGATGCGTCCACCGGCGACGTCGTCGCCGTCGTGTCGACCGCGGGCCTCGACCTGGCCGGGGCACTGGAGTACGCCCGCTCCGTCGGGCAGAAGAGCCTCGGTGCGCTCACGTTCCACCAGCGGGCCGTGCTGCTGAAGCAGTTCGCCCTCGCTCTCACCGAGCGCAAGGACGAGCTGTATGCGCTGTCCGCCCGTACCGGCGCCACGAAGGCCGACTCGTGGGTCGACATCGACGGCGGCATCGGCGTGCTCTTCTCGTACTCGGGCAAGGGTCGCCGCGAGCTGCCGAACAGCCGCGTGCATGTCGACGGCCCCGTGGAGCCGCTGTCGAAGGACGGATCGTTCCTGGGTCGTCATGTCTACACGACGCTCCCCGGGGTCGCTGTGCAGATCAACGCGTTCAACTTCCCGGTGTGGGGTTCGCTCGAGAAGTTCGCACCCGCGTTCCTCGCCGGCATGCCGACGCTCGTGAAGCCCGCGACGCCCACGGGCTACGTCGCCGAGGCGATGGTGCGCATCCTCGTCGAATCGGGACTGCTGCCCGACGGATCGCTGCAGCTCGTCAGCGGCAGCGTGCCTGACCTGTTCGAGAACCTGCGGCTCGGCGACATCGTCGGGTTCACCGGCAGCGCGTCGACAGCGGAGAGCCTCAAAGCCCACGCCGCAGTGCAGACCGGCGGTGTGCGGTTCACCGCCGAGACCGACTCGATCAACGCCTCGGTGCTCGGCACCGACGCGATCGAGGGCACCCCGGAGTTCGACGCGTACGTGCGCCAGCTCGTCACCGAGATGACGAGCAAGGCCGGCCAGAAGTGCACGGCCATCCGGCGTGCGATCGTGCCGGCGGGCTCGGCCGACGCGATCATCGGCGCCGTGCAGGCGCGCCTCGCCGAGAAGACCGTGCTGGGCGACCCCCGCGCCGAGGGCGTCACCATGGGTCCCCTGGCCTCGACGGGGCAGCGCGATGAGGTGCTGCGCCAGGTGGATCGCCTGCAGGCGGCGGGCGGGCAGGTCGTCGTCGGGACGACGGATGCTCCCGAGGTCCGCCGCGCAGACGGCAGCACCGGCACCGCACCCGACGGAGCCTTCGTGTCGCCGCTGCTGCTGCGCTTCGAGGACTCGCAGTCCGACGCGGCGCACTCGATCGAGGCCTTCGGCCCCGTGTCGTCGCTGCTCACGTACGACACCATCGCCGAGGCCGCAGCGCTCGTCGCCCGAGGTGGCGGCTCGCTGGTCACCAGCATCGCCACGCATGACCCGGCGCAGGCCGTGGAGCTCGCCACGCGCATCGCACCGTTCAACGGCCGGATGCTGCTGCTCGACCGCGACGATGCACGATCGTCGACCGGGCACGGATCGCCCCTGCCCAACCTCGTGCACGGCGGCCCCGGTCGAGCCGGCGGCGGCGAGGAGCTCGGCGGCATCCGTGCGGTGCTGCATCACATGCAGCGCACGGCGGTGCAGGGTTCACCCGAGATGCTGACTGCCTTGACGGGTGTCTGGCACGCGGGGGCCGCCGCGCGCAGCGACGGTCGGCATCCGTTCCGCAAGTCGCTCGCGGAACTCCGCATCGGCGACCAGATCGCCTCCGGCTCGCGCGAGGTGACCCTCGCCGACATCGAGACGTTCGCGCACTTCACGGGCGACACGTTCTACGCCCACATGGACGAGGCATCCGCCGCCGCGAACCCGTTCTTCCCCGGACGGGTCGCGCACGGCTACCTGCTCGTCTCGTGGGCCGCCGGTCTCTTCGTCGATCCGGAGCCCGGACCCGTGCTCGCGAACTACGGTCTGGAGAACCTGCGATTCATCACGCCGGTCTCCCCCGGCGACACGATCCGCGTCGAGCTGACCGCGAAGCAGATCACGCCGCGTGAGACGGACGAGTACGGAGAGGTGCGCTGGGACGCGGTGATCCGCAATCAGAGCGACGAGCTCGTCGCCACCTACGACGTGCTCACGCTGGTGAACAAGCAGCCGACACCCGAGGTCGTCGCCGCATGAGAGAGATGATGCAGCGCGATGCCGCATCGCAGATGCTCGGCATGACCGTCGAGGAGGACGCCCCCGGAGAGGCCGTCGTCTCGATGACCGTGCGCGACGACATGCTGAACGGGTTCGCCATCACGCATGGCGGACTGGTGTTCACCCTCGCCGACACCGCCTTCGCGATCGCCTGCAACGAGGACGATCGCGTCACGGTCGCGGGCGGTGCCGACATCACCTTCCTGAAATCCACGACCGCCGGCCAGCGACTGACAGCGCGCGCGGTGCGCCGTGTCGTCAGCGGACGCAACGGCCTGTACGACGTGACGGTCACCGACGAATCGGGCGATGTCGTCGCCGAGGTCCGCGGCCGCTCGCTCACGACGAACCGGTCGCACCCCGCCTGAGCGCACGCACGCTCACTGCTCTGCCCCCGACGAAGGAGTCGACGATGACCGCAACACATGCCGAGATCGGTGCCGAGGCCGAGCTGCATTCGCCTGAACGACTGGCGCGGCTGCAGCTGCAGCGCCTGCAGTGGACCGTCCGGCATGCCTACGAGAACGTGCCGACCTATCGCCGCAAGTTCGACGAGCACGGCGTGCACCCCGACGACGTGCGCACCCTCGACGACGTGCGGCGTCTGCCGTTCACCACCAAGGCCGACCTGCGCGAGAGCTATCCGTTCGGCATGTTCGCCGTGCCGATGGCCGACGTGCGACGCGTCCACGCGTCGTCGGGCACGACGGGGCGGCCGACCGTCGTCGGGTACACCGAAGGAGACCTCGACCGGTGGAGCGACCTGGTGGCGCGGTCGCTGCACGCCGCGGGCATCCGCGCGGGGATGAAGGTGCACAACGCCTACGGCTACGGGCTCTTCACCGGCGGACTCGGCGCGCATGCCGGGATCGAGCGTCTCGGAGCGACCGTGATCCCGGTGTCGGGAGGGCAGACCGCCCGGCAGGTGCAGCTGATCACGGATTTCGAACCGGATGCCATCCTCTGCACGCCGAGTTATCTGCTCACGATCGCTGACGCGATGGAAGCCTCGGGCATCGATCCGACGACCACGTCGCTGCGCGTCGCGGTGCTCGGCGCCGAGCCGTGGACGAACGAGATGCGTCGTGAGATCGAGCGGCGACTGAACATCGATGCCGTCGACATCTACGGGCTCAGCGAGGTGATGGGGCCGGGGGTCGCGAGCGAGAGCGTGCTCACGAAAGACGGCCCGCACATCTGGGAGGACCATTTCCTGCCCGAGATCATCGACGGAGAGACCGGGGAACGGCTGCCGGACGATGCGCTCGGCGAGCTCGTCTTCACGTCGCTGACCAAAGAGGCTTTTCCTGTGATCCGGTATCGCACGCGCGATCTGACGCGCCTGCTGCCGGGAACCACCTTTCCGGCGCTTCGACGCATGGAGAAGATCACCGGCCGCAACGACGACATGATCATCCTGCGCGGCGTGAACCTCTTCCCCACCCAGATCGAGGAGCTGGTGATGGGCATCGAGACGCTCACCCCGCACTTCGTGCTCGAGCTGCACCACGTCGGGCAGCTCGACACGATGACCGTGCGCATCGAGCGACACCCGTCGCTGAGTGCCGAGGACTGCGATGCCGCCGCTGCGGTGCTCACCCACCGCATCAAGATGCACATCGGCACCAGCGTCGACGTGACGGTCGAGGAGCCGGGCACGCTGCCCCGGAGCGAGGGCAAATACCAGCGGGTCTACGACCTGCGGTAGGGCTCGAGCCGGGTGTCCCCGCCCTCAGCCGCGCAGCGCGAGCACGAACGGGAGCACGCCGCTCGCCCCCGCCTGGCGCAGCGTGCGCGCGGCGACGGTGAGCGTCCAGCGGCTGTCGGCGAGATCGTCGACGAGCAGCACGGGACCGGCAGGCACCTCGAGGCCCTGCGCGCTGAATCTGTCCCACAGACCTGCCAGCCGGAACACGCTGTTGCCACCGGGTTGGCCCGTCGGCCCACCGTTCACGAGGTCGAGTGCTCCGAGATACGGCAGGCGGCCGATCTCGGCGAGCCCGCGGGCGAGCGAGTCGACGAGCAGCGGATGCGATCGCGACGGCATGGCGACGACCGCGACGGGGCGCTCGGTCCACCCCCAGTCGGCGAGCACGCGCACGCAGCCGCCGAGGACCTGGGGCGTCACCACCGCGTCAGGGGCTCCCGCCGCGAAGAGCTCGCGCAGCGTGCCGCCCCAGCCGAGGTCGGTGAGACGGGCGAGTGCGCGCCCTTCTCCGGCCTGCTCCCCCGCGGGGATGCGCCCCTTCACCGGCACGTCGAGCTTGTCGGCTCCGGTCGGCCAGGCGCGACGAGGCTCGACCGGGACACCGACGCGATCGAGCGATTCCGCGGCCTGCGTCGTCGCCGATTCGCCGATCTCGCTCGGGAACCAGATGCCGGCGCAGTTGTCGCATCTCCCGCAGGGCGCAGCCGTGTCGTCGTCGAGTGAGCGCTGGAGGAATTCCATGCGGCATCCGTCGGTCTGCTCGTAGTCGATCATGTGCTGCTGCTCGGCGCGACGCTCGGCCGCGATGCGCTCATAGCGCTCGGCGTCGTAGGCCCACGGCTGTCCCGTCGCGACCCACCCGCCCTGCACCCGGCGCACCGCGCCGTCGACGTCGAGAACCTTGAGCAGCAGTTCGAGCGGAGTACGCCGGATGTCGACCATCGCCTCGAGCGCGGGCGTCGAGATGGGCTGATCGCCGAGGGCGGCGATCACCCGCTCGGCGCGCTCCCGATCCGGCATCGACGCGGTCGCGAAGTAGTGCCAGATGTCGCGGTCTTCGACGCCGGGCAGCAGGAGCACGTCGGCGCTCTCGCTCGCACGACCGGCACGGCCGACCTGCTGGTAGTACGCGACCGGCGACGACGGCGCGCCGAGGTGCAGCACGAAACCGAGGTCCGGTTTGTCGAAGCCCATCCCGAGCGCGCTCGTGGCGACGAGGGCCTTGACCTCGTTGCGCTTCAGCATCCCTTCCGACTCGGTGCGCTCGTCGGTGTCGGTCTGTCCGGTGTACGCGCGCACGTCGTGCCCGTGATCGCGCAGCAGCCGGGCGGTGTCGACCGCGGCCGCGACCGTCAGGGTGTAGATGATGCCCGAACCGGGCAGGTCGTCGATATGACTGAGCAGCCATGCGAGCCGGCTGGCGGAGTCGCGCAGACGCAGGACGCCGAGACGCAGCGAGGTGCGCGCGAGCGGGCCGCGGATCGTGAGCACCTCGGAGCCGGCGGCATCCGACGCCCCTCCCGTGCCGAGCTGCTCGGCGACGTCGGCCACGACCCTGCTGTTCGCGGTCGCCGTCGTCGCGAGCACGGGCACCTCGGGCGGCATCTGCTCGATGAGGTCGCGCAGCCGCCGGTAATCGGGGCGGAAGTCGTGCCCCCAGTCGCTGATGCAGTGCGCCTCGTCGACCACCAGCATGCCGATCCGTCGAACCAGCGCCGGCAGCTGCTGCTCGCGGAACGCGGGATTGTTGAGTCGTTCGGGAGAGACGAGCAGCACATCGACCTCGTCTCGGTCGAGCTGCTCCATGACCTCCGACCACTCGTGCGCATTGGTCGAGTTGATCGCCACCGCTCGAACGCCTGCCCGCTCGGCCGCGGCGATCTGATCGCGCATCAGCGCGAGAAGCGGCGAGACGAGGACGGTCGGCCCTGCCCCCTGGCGGCGCAGCAGCAGCGTCGCGACGAAGTACACAGCCGACTTGCCCCACCCGGTGCGCTGCACGACGAGCGCGCGGCGGCGCCCCTCGACCAGAGCCTCGATCGCCTCGTACTGACCGTCGTGGAAGTCGGCGTCCGGGCGGCCGACCAGCTCGCGCAGAGCCGAGAGCGCAGCGGTGCGGGTGTCGACAGAGGCGGGAGAAGTCATGTCTCCACTCTGCCCGATGCCTCCGACACCCGGTGCGCCACCATCCACAGGCGGATTCGAGCCGAGCCTCGGTGACGTCGTCTAGCGTGGGACGATGATCACCCGAGAACTGGCCGTATCCCTGCGCGACGCCGGACTCGTGTGGCATCCCGCCGAGGGCGACCGCTTTCAGCTCGATCTTCCGAACGATGTCGAGCTCGAGGCCGAAGCCGATGTCTTCACGGTCAGCGAGATGACGATCGAGGCCCGCCAGACCCCGAGCGGCACGGACCTCGCCTTCAACGGCACGACGGAGTGGGCGCTCGACGCCGTGACCCTCGCGGACGCGGTGTGGCTCCCCCGCGAGGATCAGCTGCGCGAGCTGCTGCGCGGCACCTTCCGGGCGCTGAGCCGCCTCTCCGACACCTTCGTGGTCGAGGTCGAGATCGCCGGCGAGACCCTGCGTTTCGAGCATCCGGATCCCTCCGAGGCGTACGGCAGAGCCCTCCTCGACCTCGTCTCCCGCTCTCGCTGAGCGACTCTCCGAGCATCTCGCCGAGCGCCGCATCGGGGGTCTTCCTTGCGCCGCGACGACCTCCGTGTCAGAATTACCTAACGACCGGTCAGTAAAGCGGATCGGAAACCGAGGAGTCGATGATGACCAGCCCCGCAGATCTCTCCCTCGTCGATGGAGAGCTGTCCGACGACGAGCGCCTGTTCGACGAGCTCATCGCGAACGAGCAGCGCATCGAGCCTCGCGACTGGATGCCCGATGCCTATCGCAAGACGCTGATCCGTCAGATCTCGCAGCACGCGCACTCCGAGATCATCGGCATGCAGCCGGAGGGCAACTGGATCACCCGGGCGCCGAGCCTCAAGCGCAAGGCGATCCTGATGGCCAAGGTCCAGGACGAGGCGGGGCACGGACTCTATCTCTACTCCGCCGCACAGACGCTCGGCATCACGCGCGACGAGATGATGGATCAGCTCATCAGCGGCAAGGCCAAGTACTCGTCGATCTTCAACTACCCGACGCCCACCTGGGCTGACATGGGGGCGATCGGGTGGCTCGTCGACGGAGCCGCCATCTGCAACCAGGTGCCGCTGTGCCGCGCCTCCTACGGGCCCTACGGCCGCGCGATGGTGCGCGTCTGCAAGGAGGAGTCGTTCCATCAGCGCCAGGGATTCGAGATCCTGCTGTCGCTGATGCAGGGAACCGACGAGCAGAAGAAGATGGCGCAGGATGCCGTGAACCGCTGGTACTGGCCGAGCCTGGCGATGTTCGGTCCGCCCGACGACCAGTCCCCCAACTCCGCGCAGTCGATGAAGTGGAAGATCAAGCGCTTCACGAACGACGAGCTGCGTCAGCGCTTCGTCAGCATGCTCGTGCCCCAGGCCGAGATCCTCGGCGTGACCCTGCCCGACCCTGATCTGCGCTTCGACGACGAGACCGGTCAGTACGTGATCGGCGAGATCGACTGGGACGAGTTCTTCGAGGTGCTGCGCGGCAACGGCCCCTGCAATGCCGAGCGTCTCGAACGCCGCCGCACGGCCCATGAGGACGGCGCGTGGGTGCGCGAGGCTGCGGCCGAGTACGCCCGCAAGCAGTCGCTGAAGACGAAGGCGGTGGCGTGATGGCGACGCCCGGTGCCGACGACCGCGAGCCCTGGCCGCTCTGGGAGGTCTTCGTCCGCGCGAACCGCGGCCTGAGCCACGTCCACGTCGGGTCGCTGCACGCCCCGGATGCCGACATGGCCATCCGCAACGCCCGGGATCTCTACACGCGACGCGGCGAGGGCGTGTCGATCTGGGCGGTGCCCGCCGAGGCGATCACGACCAGCGACCCCGACGCGAAGGGCGCCTACTTCGAGAGCCCCGCCGGCAAGAACTATCGGCACGCCGTGTACTACACGGCGTCCGAGGGGGTGCCGCACCTGTGAGCCACATCCAGGGTGATATCCACGGCGACCCGCACGGGGACGTCTCGGTCGACGAGCTGCGGCTCGGTGACGAGCTCACCGGAACCGGCTCCGCGGCGGCATCCGCCGACATCGCCGAGTACGCGCTCTGGCTCGGCGACGATGCACTGATCCTGTCGCAGCAGCTCGGTGAGTGGATCTCCCGCGCGCCCGAACTCGAAGAGGACGTCGCCCTCGGCAACATCGCGCTCGACCTGCTCGGGCATGCCCGCTCGTTCCTGCACTTCGCGGGGTCTTTCGACGGACGCTCCGAAGACGATCTCGCGTACTTCCGCGACGAACCGGAGTTCCGCTGCGCCTGGATCGTCGAGCAGCCCAACGGCGACTTCGCGCAGACCATCGCCCGCCAGCTCGTCGTGTCGACCTACATGTTCGAGCTGTACTCGGCCCTGCGGGCGAGCAGCGACCCGACCCTCGCGGCGATCGCCGAGAAGTCCCTCAAAGAGGTCGACTACCACCGCGACCACGCGGTGCAGTGGGTGCTGCGGCTCGCCGGCGGCACCGAGGAATCCCGCCGACGGATGATCCGCGCGCTGGGCGACGTCTGGCCGTATGCCGACGAGCTCTTCCGCGACGAGCCCCTGATCGACCGCCTCGGGGACGCCGCGGCGCGTCCGTCGACGCTGCGAGCGGGCTTCGACGCCGTCGTCGCCGCCGTCTTCGCCGAAGCCGAGCTGACGCTTCCCGCCGTCGCGGCATCCTCGGCCGGAGGACGGCGAGGAGCGCACGCGAGTCCGTTCGGCCATGTCCTCGCGGAGATGCAGGTCCTGGCGCGACGGCATCCGGGAGCATCATGGTGACCGGCACGCTGCAGACCGCACACCGGTCGACCGCCTGGCGGATCGCCGCGGCCGTGGCCGACCCCGAGGTGCCCGTGCTGACGATCGAGGACCTCGGCGTGCTGCGCGCGGTCACCGTCGACGGCGACGTGGTGCGCGTCGACATCACCCCGACCTACAGCGGGTGCCCGGCGATGGACACGATCCGCGACGACGTCATCCTCGCCCTGACCGCCGCGGGATACTCACGGGTCGAGGTCCGGCTCGTGCTCTCCCCCGCATGGACGACGGACTGGATGTCGGATGCCGGCAGGCAGAAGCTCGCCGAGTACGGCATCGCGCCTCCGACCGGGCGCTCGGCGATCTCGTCCGGCCCGATCCGCCTCGCGATCAGCGTGCGGTGCCCTCGGTGCGGCTCGCTGGACACCCGCGAGGTCTCGCGCTTCGGTTCGACCTCGTGCAAGGCGCTGTTCGAATGCCGCGCCTGCCTCGAACCCTTCGACCACTTCAAGGTGCACTGATGTCGCTGTTCGCCCTCTCCGGTCCCGCGCCCGCGCCGTCGCCTCGTCGAGCCGCCGCGCCGACGAAGAAGCGCGCGCGCTTCCACACCCTCGCCGTCGAGGAGGTGCGGCCGTTGACCGACGACTCGGTCGAGGTGACCTTCTCGGTTCCCGCCGACCTCGCCGACGACTACGACCACCTGCCCGGCCAGTATGTCGCCCTGCGCACGTCGCTCGACGGCACGGAGGTGCGCCGGTCGTACTCGCTGTGCCGCGCACCCGAGCACCGCACGGCCGAGCAGATCGCCGCCGGTGTCCCGACCCGGCTCAGCGTCGCCGTGAAGCGCGACGAGGGCGGGCTCTTCTCGACCTGGGCGCAGACGGGCCTTCACCCCGGTTTCGAGATCGACGTGATGAGTCCGCAGGGCACGTTCACGTCCGGGCTCGACGATCTCGATCAGCGTCACGTCGTGGGCATCGCTGCCGGTTCCGGCATCACGCCGCTGATGGCTCTCGCCCACACCGTGCTGACGCGCTCAGACACCTCCCGATTCACCCTGCTCTACACGAACCGCTCGACGCTCGACGTGATGTTCCTCGAGGATCTCGCCGACCTCAAGGATCGCTACCCGACGCGCCTGACGCTGCACCATGTGCTGTCCCGCGAGCAGCGCACGGCCCCCGTGCTCTCCGGACGCATCGACGAGGAGAAGCTGCGCACCATCCTGCGGGCGCTCATCGATCCGACCGACGTCGACGAATGGTTCCTGTGCGGACCGCTCTCACTGGTCGACCTGTGCCGAGAGGTGCTCGCCGACGTCGGTGTGCCGCGTGAGCACATCCGCTTCGAGCTCTTCACGACGGGTGACGAGCCGGCGCGCGCCGCCCGCCCTGTCGAGGTGCGCGCGGGCGAGAAGACGATCCGCATCGAGGTGAATCTCGACGGCGTCTCGTCGACCGTCGAGAGTCCGGTCGACGCGCACGAGTCCGTGCTCAATGCCGCTCTGCGGGTGCGACCCGATGCGCCGTTCGCGTGTGCGGGCGGCGTCTGCGGAACCTGCCGTGCGAGGGTCATCGAGGGCAGCGTGACGATGACGGAGAACTACGCGCTGGAGCCCGACGAGCTCGAGCGCGGCTACGTCCTCACCTGCCAATCCCACCCCACGAGCGACCGCATCGTGGTCGACTACGACGTCTGAGGAGCATCGGATGATCGATCTGACCGTCGCCGACGACGTCGCCACCGTCGTCCTGAATGCGCCGACGAAGCGGAATTCACTCGACGAGCAGGCGCTCCGCGATCTCGGCCGCGCCTACGACGAGGCGGATGCCGCGGGAGTGCGCGCGCTGGTGCTGCGGGGCGAGGGCCGGGCCTTCTGCGCCGGTCGCGACATCTCGGGCGTCGACCCCCGTGACGACGACGTGATCGGGTATCTCGGCGGGCTCGTGACCCCGCTGCTGCAGCGGATGGCGCGGTTCCCCGCCCCGACCTTCGCGGTGGCGCACGGCGCCTGTCTCGGCGTCGGCCTCGGACTCCTCATCGCCACCGACGTCGTGTACGTCGCAGAGTCGGCCAAGATCGGGTCACCGTTCGCCGCGCTCGGTGCCACTCTCGACTCCGGCGGCCACGCCCTCTTCGTCGAACGTCTCGGGGCGCACCGGGCACTCGACCTCATCTACACCGGTCGGCTGATGAGCGGCACCGAGGCCGTGTCAGCGGGGCTCTTCTCCCGGGTGCTGCCCGACGACGAGGTCGTGCAGGCGACGACGGATGCCGCGGCGACCGCTGCGCGTGGCGCCACCGCCGCCTTCCTGGCGAGCAAGCAGCTGGTCGCCAGGATCCGCGACGAGCGCCTGGCGCTGTGGGAGTCGATCGATCTCGAGAACGCCGCCCAGGCCGCCCTGTGCGACACCGACGACTACCGCGAGGGGTTCGCGGCGTTCCAGGAGAAACGCACGCCGGAGTTCCGCGGCCGCTGAGTCGCATCCGCTTACTGCGGTAGGACGGACGGACGCAAGGCCGTCGCCGATGTCGGATGCCGGTGCGAGACTGCCTGCATGTTGCTCTCGGAGCTCGTCTCCACCGCCGAAGAGGTCACCGCCACCGCATCGCGCCTGGCGAAGATCGACGCCGTGTCCCGGCTGCTCGCACGCGCTGACGCGGCCGACGTGCCCGCCCTCGTCGGGCTGCTGCTCGCGACGCCGCGACAGGGACGACTGGGTGTCGGCTGGCGCGGAGTGGCGGCGCTCGACGTGCAGCACGCTGCCGAGCCCTCGCTGTCGATCCGTGATGTCGATGACGCGTTCGAGGCCTTGACCGGCTCGTCAGGGTCGGGGTCGGCCGCGGCGCGTTCCGCGATCCTCTCGGCTCTCGCGTCGCGAGCGACGGCTCCCGAATGGGATTTCCTGTCGCGGGCCATGCTCGGCGAGCTGCGCACGGGCGCGCTCGGCGGCGTCCTGCTCGATGCCATCGCCCGTGCCGCGGATCGCCCGGCGGCATCGGTGCGACGAGCAGCGATGCTCTCCGGCGACCTGGGCGAGACCGCCGTGCTCGCACTCACCGGCACGGAAGACGAACTCGATGCGGTCGGCCTGGTGGTCGGTCGCCCCGTGCTGCCGATGCTCGCATCGACCGCGGCCACCCCGACCGCCGCGCTCGACATCACCGGCACCGCGTCCGTCGAGTACAAGCTCGATGGCGCGCGCATCCAGGTGCATCGCCAGGGAGACGATGTGAGCGTCTACACCCGCAGCCTCGCCGACATCACCCGCCGGGTGCCGGAGATCGTCGAGATCGTGCGCGCGCTCCCCGCACACGATCTGATCCTCGACGGTGAGACGCTGTCACTCGACGAAGACGGCGGCCCTCGGCCGTTCCAGCAGACGATGTCGCGGTTCGGGGCGGACGTCTCGCGCGAGCTCGTGCTGCGGCCCTGGTTCTTCGACATCCTGCACGTCGACGGACGCGATCTGCTCGACGAGCCCCTGTCCACCCGCCTGACCGAACTCGAGAGGGTCGTCGGCGAATGGCGTATGCCGGGCATCGTCACCGACGACGCCGAAGCGGCCGAGCAGCTGTCGCGCGAGGCTCTCGCCGCGGGCCACGAAGGGGTGCTCGTCAAAGGGATCGATGCGCCCTATTCGGCGGGACGCCGCGGCAAGTCCTGGGTCAAGGTCAAGCCCGTGCTCACCTACGACCTGGTCGTGCTCGCCGCCGAATGGGGGTCGGGTCGGCGCCAGGGGCTCCTGTCGAACCTGCACCTCGGCGCACTCGACCCGACCGGCGAGTTCGGCGAGCCCGGCGGTCTCGTCATGGTCGGCAAGACGTTCAAGGGGCTCACCGACGAGCTCCTGCGCTGGCAGACGGAGAACTTCCCGCCGCTCGAGACGAGGCGCACGCAGGGCGCGGTGTTCCTGAGACCGGAGTTCGTGGTCGAGATCGCGATCGACGGCGTGCAGCGCTCGCCGCGATACCCCGGAGGCATCGCGTTGAGGTTCGCGAGAGTCAAGGGCTATCGACCCGACAAGAACCCCGCCGACGCCGACACGATCCAGACCCTGCGGGCGCTGCTGCGCGGGTGACTCTCGTCAGGCGGACGGAGCGAGACCGAGGTCCTCTTCGCGCACCGTGCCCTGGAACGACCAGGGGAAGTTGATCCACAGGTCGGTGTCCTTCCAGGCGTAGTCGGGCTGGATGATCGTCGACGGCTTGGTGTAGATCGTGACCGAGCGTACGTCGGCACCCTTGTCCTTCAGCAGCTGCACGGCGAGGGCGAGCGTACGACCCGAATCTGCGACGTCGTCGACCAGCAGCACGCGTCGACCGTCGAGATACGCCATGTCGAGTTCGGGCGGCAGCACCTCCGGCGCGTCGAGCACCGTGCCGATGCCGGTGTAGAACTCGACGTTGATCGCACCGCAGTTCTTCGCTCCGAGACCGTAGGCGATGGCACCGGCAGGCAGCAGACCGCCCCGCGCGATGGCCACCACCACCTCGGGCATGAAGCCGCTGTCCAGGATCCGGCGCGCGAGGTCTCGCGTCGCGGATCCGAAGCCGTCCCAGGTGAGCGTCTCGCGCTCGATCGATGCATCCGTCATCGTCTCATTCTCCTGCACCACCACTCGAACTCCCGCCACGCCGTCGCCTCAGCCGAGGCGCGTGACCTCGACCGAGACGAACAGCTCGGAGGCGCTGGGTCCCGCGTACACCCCGCGCAGCGGTGCGACATCGGCGTAGTCCCGACCGTGGCCGACATAGACGTGCGATTCGCCGATGTCGACGAGGTTGGTGGGGTCGTATCCGCGCCACTCGCCGGAGTACCACTCGACCCAGGCGTGCGACTCCCCCGTCACAGCCTGTCCGATCGCGGCCGTCGGATCGGGATGCAGGTACCCCGACACGTAGCGCGCCGGGATCCCCGCTGCGCGCAGCACGCCCAGCGCCACATGAGCGATGTCCTGGCAGACGCCGGACCGGGTGGGCCACGCGTCGCGGGCGGTCGAGCTCACGCCGGTGACGCCGCTGCGATACTCCATGGCCTCCCCGACGGTGCGGCAGATCTCGCGGGCCGTCTCGTCGACGCCGCCACCCTCCGCTTCGATGTGCAGGGCGAGGTCGCGCATCTCGTCATCGGGAGCGGTGGCAGGGGTCTGCGCCACGCATTCCGCGAGTTCGAGCGATTGGGGTATCCGGGCTGCCAGCTCGTCCCAGTCGATGTCCGCCTCTCCCGTCGGCAGCGGCCTCACATCCACCACGCTCGTCGCGGTGACCGAGAGCATCTGATGCGGGGTCAGCAGCTCGAACGTCGAGACCCGGGTGTCCCAGTAGTCGGTGTACGAGTGCTGGGTCGCGGTCGGCGATATGTCGAGCGTCGCCTGCAGCACGAACTGTCCGTCCCGGGAGTGCGGCAGCATCCGCGCCTCGTTGTACGACGCCGTCGCCGGCTGCTCGTAGCGGAAGCCGGTGCGGTGAACGATCTTGAGCCGACTCACAGCGCCTCTCCGATCCACACCGGCATCGCGATCGAGGGGAAGTACCGCTCCCTGATCGCGTCACTCGCCACCGACATCCCCACCTGGACCTCCTCCATGCTCTCCGACAGCCGATGCACGGTGTCGCCGATCGGTCGGTACTCGAGCTCCGACCGCATGCGTCCCAAGACGCGATGCGCCCGATCGGGCACGCCGAACGCACCCGCCGGATCGATACCGCGCAGACACTCCTCGGCCTGGAGGATGCTCGAGAGCACCGATCGGGGGAACAGCCGGTCGATCAGGAGGAACTCCACGGCGGACGCTCCCGTGGGCACCGCCCGGTGGCTGCGCAGATGGGCTTCGTATGCCCCGCAGCTGCGCAGCAGCGTCGTCCAGCTCGGCCCCCCTGCGTCGGTCAGCGACCGCGTCGCCAGCAGCCGCGCCGTCATGTCCGCGCGCTCGATCGAGCGGCCGAGCACGAAGAAGTGCCAGGCCTCATCCCGGCTCGTCGAGGAGTCGACGACCCCGAAGGCCAGCGCCGACCGATCACGCACCCAGCGGAAGAACGGGTGCGTCTTGTCCGAGGCGATCCGCCGCGGCATCCGTGCGTTCGACTCGTTCAGCGTCTCCCAGAGGTCCGTCGAGATGATCTCGCGCGCTCGACGAGCGTTCTCCCGCGCCGCCGCGATCGAATGGGCGATCGACGCGGAGTGCTCACGATCCAGCGCGAGCAGCCGCACGACGTCGTCCCGGCTCAGCACGGTGCCGGCATCCGCCGTCGTCCCCATCACCGACAGGAGCGCCCGACACGCGGTGTCCTCCTCCACCCACGGATCCTCGAGCAGCAGCTGCAGGTGCACATCGAGGATGCGGGCGGTGCCGTCGGCCCGCTCGACGTAGCGGCCGATCCAGAACAGCGCCTCGGCGATGCGACTCAGCATCCTGCGCCTCCCTGCTGCTGCTGCTGTTGCTGCTGTTGGTGACGCAGGTCCAGGTCCTCGTCCTGCGGAGACGAGAGGAAGGGCGGATGCGGTTCCTCACGCGCCGGAGCGACCACGGCGATCGCCCCGGTCGCCAGCGACACCTCGTCTGCGGCGGCGTCCGGGTCGCCGTCCAGAGTCGACGTCGGCCCGGTGAAGAGCGACGGATCCAACACCCAGGTGTCCTTCGACCCTCCACCCTGGCTCGAGTTCACGACGAGCTGCCCCTCGGGCAGAGCGACGCGCGTGAGACCGCCGGGCAGCACCCAGATGTCGTGCCCGTCGTTCACGGCGAACGGTCGCAGATCGACGTGTCTCGGGCGGAATCCGTCCTCCACGAGCGTCGGGATGGTCGAGAGCTGCACGACCGGCTGGGCGATCCAGCCCCGGGGATCCGCCCGCAGCGACCGACGCAGCTCGTCCAGCGTCTCGCGCGACGCGTCGGGACCGACGACCAGCCCCTTCCCGCCGGATCCGTCGACGGGCTTCACCACCAGCTCGTCGAGCCTGTCGAGCACCTCCTCCAGCGCGTCCGGCTCCTCGAGCCGCCAGGTGTCGACGTTCGGGATCACCGGCTCCTCTCCCAGGTAGTAGCGGATCAGATCGGGGACGTACGTGTACACGAGCTTGTCGTCGGCCACGCCGTTGCCGACGGCGTTCGCGAGCGTCACGGTGCCGAGGCGCGCCGCGAGCATCAGCCCCGGTGCGCCCAGCACCGAGTCCGGACGGAACTGCTGCGGGTCGAGGAACTCGTCATCGACCCTGCGGTAGATCACGTCCACCCGCGTCGGCCCCGAGGTCGTGTGCATCCACACCCGACCGCCCGAGCAGAAGAGATCGCGTCCTTCGACGAGCTCGATGCCCATCATGCGAGCGAGCAGGGTGTGCTCGTAGTACGCCGAGTTGTGCACCCCGGGGGTCAGCACGACGACGGTCGGATCATCGACGCCGTCCGGCGCCGCCGCACGCAGCGCCTGGAGCAGCCGGCCCGGGTAGTCGACGACGGGACGCACGCGCAGGCTGGTGAACAGCTCGGGGAGCGTCTGCGCCATCACCCGGCGATTCGCGAGCACGTAGCTGACGCCGCTCGGCACGCGCACGTTGTCCTCGAGCACGCGCCAGGCTCCGAGCTCGTCGCGGATGACGTCGATCCCCGCGACATGGATGCGCACGCCGTTCGCTCCGACGATGCCGGCCGCCTGACGGTGGAAGTGCGCGGAGGAGCTGATCAGCGACGAGGGGATCACGCCGTCCTGCACCGCATGCTGCCGGCCGTAGACGTCGGCGAGGAAGGCCTCGAGCGCACGCACCCGCTGCTTCACCCCCGACTCGACATAGCGCCAGTCGTCGGCGGCGACCACGCGAGGCACCACGTCGAGCGGGAACGGACGCTCCTCCCCGGCGAAGTCGAACGTCACGCCCTGCGCGAGGTACGAGCTGGCGAGCGCGTCGGTCCGTGCCCTCAGCTCGGCGTCGTCCATGCTCGCGAGCGCGGGATACATGTCCTGATAGGGCAGGCGCACTCCCCCACCACCGGGCTGCGCATCGGCAGGGAACATCTCGTCCCACGGCGCGGCCCCCGCTCGCTGCGGCGACCGGCGCGAGGTGTATCCGTCGAACAGTGACTCCATGGCCGCATGTTTCCGTGTCGCGGTTTCGGCGGTGTTACGCGCGCAAGTCGGCGCCGCGTCGGCACGGGCGCGATAGGATTTACGCGTCCGGCGCTCTCCGACGCCGGTGCCTGAAAAAGAGGCACGAAGCTCCCCACGATGACGCGGGGGCGAGACACATACGGAATACGAACGTTCTCCGTCCCTGTCTCGAAAGGCTTTCGCATGCCCTCCGTCTCCGCGCACGTCGCACTCACTCTCGCCCAGCACATCGACGCCGTCTTCGGTGTGATGGGCAACGGCAACGCCTACTTCCTCGATGCGATCGAGACCCAGACGAATGCCGTCTTCACGGGCGTTCGTCATGAGCAGGGCGCAGTGGTCGCCGCCGATGCGCACTTCCGCGCGTCCGGCAGGATCGCTGCGGGCACCTCGACCTACGGCGCCGGTTTCACGAACACCCTCACAGCACTCGCCGAGGCCGTGCAGGCGCATGTCCCCCTCGTGCTGGTGGTGGGCGATGAGCCGACGTCCGGCCCTCGTCCATGGGACGTCGACCAGATCGCCCTGGCCTCGGCGGTCGGCGCCCGCACCTATACGGTCGGGCACGCGGATGCCGCAGCGACCACCGTCATCGCGATCGAGCACGCACTGACCTACCGCGTGCCCGTCGTGCTGGCGATCCCCTACGACGTGGCCTCACGCGAGGCCGGCCCGGTGCCCGAGGCTCCTCTGCCCCGCATTCCCGCGCCGCTCGCGCCGCGCGGCGAGTTCGCCGAGGGCACGCTCGACGAGATCGCCCAGGCGCTTCACGAAGCATCGCGCCCCTTCCTGCTGGCGGGTCGCGGCGCCTGGCTCGCGGGGGCCGGTGCGGCGCTCGGCGAGCTGGCGTCCCTCACCGGCGCTCTGACGGCCTCCTCCGCGCTGGGGCGCGGCGTCTTCCCCGACACCCGGTTCGACCTCGGTGTCACGGGAGGATTCGGGGCCGACGGCGCCATGGAACTCGTGCGCACCGCCGATGTCGCCGTGGTGTTCGGCGCCTCGCTGAACCAGTTCACGATGCGATTCGGCGAACTCTTCGCACCGGGCACCAGGGTCTTCCAGATCGACATCGCGCCCGCAGCCACGCACCCGCACGTCGGCGGCTTCGTGCGTGCGGATGCTCGCGTCGCCGCAGAGGAGCTCGTCGCCCGGGTCGGCTCGCTCGGCTCCGGCGCCGCCCCTGAGAGCGGTTCTGCCGAGCACGGCCTCGGAGCGGAGGCACACCGCGCCGAGACTCCGACTGTCCAGCACGGCGAGTCGCACCCGGCATCCGACGCTGTGCCCGCACAGCCGTGGCGCGAGACGGTCGACGTCGAGGCCGCACGCGCGTACGACGAGGGCGACGAGCTCGCTCCCGACGGACGCCTCGACCCCCGCTCCGCCGCGCGTCGCATCGCCGAGCTCCTGCCCCCCGATCGCGTCGTCGTCTCCGACGGCGGCCACTTCATCGGCTGGGCGAACATGTACTGGCCGGTCGAGGCCCCCGACCGCATGATGATGGTCGGCACCGCCTTCCAGTCGATCGGGCAGGGCTGGCCGAGTGTCGTCGGCGCGGCCCTCGCCCGCCGCGAGTCGACCGTCGTACTGACGTCGGGCGACGGCGGCGGACTCATGGCGATCGCCGATCTCGAGTCGGCAGTGCGCGCGGCAGCGGGTCGAGGCATCGCCGTGATCTGGAACGACGCCGCCTACGGTGCCGAGGTCAACCTCTACGGGCTCAAGGGGCTCGCCGAGGGCCCGATGCGCATCCCCGAGGTCGACTTCGCGGCGTTGGGCGCCGCGGTGGGCGCGGAGGGCGTCGTCGTGAAGACACTCGCAGACCTCGATCGACTCGCCACATGGACGCAGGAGGATGCTGCGACGCGGCGGTTTCTGCTGCTCGACCTGCGCATCTCGGGTGACGTGATCGCGCCGTACCAGCAGGAGATCATCCGCGTGAATTCCTGACCTCGCCGAGTCGCTAGGCTCCTCGTCATGACCGAGAATTCCGGAGTCCTGCGATACAGCGCATTCGCCGCGACGCCCGATGGCGGCAACCCCGCGGGAGTCGTACTCGATGGCTCAGATCTGAGCGACGAGCAGATGCAGCGGATCGCCGTGGACGTCGGATTCTCCGAGACCGCCTTCCTCGTCGCACGCACCGACGGCGACGGTGTGCCGCGCTACCGGGCGCGTTACTGGTCACCGGCGGCTGAGGTGCCGTTCTGCGGACACGCGACCGTCGCGACGGCGGTCGCCCTCGCCGAACGCGACGGGCCGGGCGATGTCGTGTTCGACACGAACGCGGGCGCTGTGACGCTGCGCTCGACGGTGGATCGGGGTGGCGCGGTGACCGTGTCGTTCACGAGCGTCGAGCCGCAGGTGCGCGATCTCGGCTCCGACGTGCTCGACCGATTCCTCGCGCTGCTCGGACTCACCCCGGCGGATCTCGATGAGCGCTTCCCCGCCAAGGAATCGTTCGCCGGCAACTGGCATCCGATCGTCGTGCTCCGTGATCGGGAGCTGTTCGATCAGTTCCGCTTCTCGCCCGCCGAGGTCGCCGCACTCATGCGCGAGCAGGGGTGGTTCGGCACCTCGACAGTGCTGCACGCGGCGAGCACCGCCGACTTCGATGCCCGCAACCTCTTCCCGGTGGGACGGATCACCGAGGACCCGGCGACGGGCTCGGCGGCTGCATCGGTCGGGGCGTATCTGCGCGACCTCGGACACCCGGCGACGACCGTCCGCATCCATCAGGGCGCTCACGTGCGTCGTCCGAGCCTCTTGACCGTGACGATCCCGCCGACCGGCGGAATCGAGGTCTCCGGCGGGGCGTTCCTCCTGACCTGAGCCCGTCGTCACACACCCGCTGCGTTAGCCTTCCGAGATGCCTGCCATCCGCAACATCGCCGTCGGCCTGCCCGTCAAGGACGGACACCTGCTCGCGCTCGAAGGGCACGACGCCTCGCGCGGCCTGGACTTCCTCCGGGCGATCGGCGGCGGGATCGAATTCGGTGAGACCGCCGCAGAAGCTCTCGGTCGCGAGTTCATGGAGGAGCTCGGCGTCACTCTCGAGGGCGCCGAGCCACTCGGCGTCTTCGAGAACATCTTCACGTACGAAGGCGCGCCCGGTCACGAGATCGCCCATGTGTTCGCGGTGACATCCGCCCAGCTGGATGCGGTGCCTCTCGACGCCGAGCTTCACATCCTCGACGAGGGCAGCCCGGTGCGCTGGGTGCCGATCGACGACATCCGTGCCGGAACCCGCGTCCTGTTCCCCGAGGGCGCACCGGAAGCGCTGCTCACCCTCGTCGAGCGCGTCCGGTGAGCGTCCGGATCACAGAACGTCAGGACTGCGCGCCGTAGTCGGGAAGCTCCTGCAGTGTCCAGGTGTTGCCGTCGGGGTCGTCGAAGGTGACGAAACGGCCCCACGCCTGCTCATCCACCCCCTGCGCCTCAACGCCGAGGCCCTTCAGATGCGCCAGCGCCTCATCGGCATCCGGAACGACCACCTGGATCGTGTTCTGCTGCCCCGGCAGCAGTCCCTCGCCCAGGTTGGTGCCGAAGGCGATCGAGCAGGCCGACCCCGGCGGTGTCATCTGCACGAACCTCAGGCCCTCGTAGGGCACCTGATCATGATCGGCGTGGAAGCCGATCCTCTCGTAGAACTCCTTCGACCGGTCGACATCCGAGACCGGGACGAAGATCAATTCGATCTTCCACTCCATCGCGCATTCCTCCTGTCGGGGCGCCTTCGCCCATCGGCCCTCAGAGTACGCGGGGCCTCCGACACCCGCCAGAGGCTCTCGCCCGAAGCAGTCTGCGCTCGTCACTGACGCCCGATGGGGAGGAGATCTGCGATCGGGAGGGCGCACTGCGCAGGAAGCACCTCCGGATCGCAGATCCCCTCCGGATCGCAGATCCCCTCCGGATCGCAGGCTCAGGATGCCGGCAGCAGCGCCCCCTCGAAGAACGACGCCAGCTCGTCCGTCGCGTCGAGGGGCAGGATCGCGGCGACGTACTGATCGGGCCGCACCACGACGATGACGCCGTCGCGCGACAGCTCCCGCGCCTCGAAGATGTCGGTCTCGGTCCACTTCGACGGGCCGGCCGCGTAGACCTTCTCCCAGTCGGTGAGCCCGAGCGGACCGGTCTTCGGATGGAACAGCGCAGGCGCCGAGGTGACCTCGACCTCCTCGTGCGGCTGCTGGTAGATCGCCTTGACGTCGAAGACGGCATCGGCGTCGGCATCCGCAGGCGTGAACCGGGAGAGCACCGGAGCCGCCGACTCGGCCCACGCGTCGAGCGTCGCCGCATCGCGACCCGCGAACGCGTAGACGCGCCAGCGCCCGTCCGCCTTGGCGTGGTGCCCGAGATGGATCGCGTTGCCGTCGCCCACCCGCACGACCTCGGCCGACTTGAAGCGCTTGCCGAGGGGGAAGCCGCCCGCAAGTGCCTGATGTGCGTCCGAGCCGGTGATCATCGACGAGGTGTACTGCGTCATGAAGCCGGAGGGGAACTCCGCCGTCGCCAGGTAGTACGTCGCGAGGTCCGTGGGGTCGGTGATCTCCGACGGCTTGCGCGCCATCAAGGTCGACCACTCCCGATCGAAGTCGATGAGCTGCTGCGCGACGGGCCGACGCTCGGCGCCGTAGGTCGCGAGCAGCGCCTCGGGCGCCCGACCGGTCAGCACCGATCCGAGTTTCCAGCCGAGGTTGAACCCGTCCTGCATCGACACGTTCATGCCCTGGCCGGCCTTCGCGCTGTGGGTGTGGCAGGCATCGCCCGTGAGGAACACGTGCGGCGTGCGACCCGACCCGTCGATCACGTCGTCGAACCCGTCGGTGACCCGGTGGCCGACCTCGTAGACGCTGTGCCACGCGACCTCCTTCACGTCCAGCGTGTAGGGGCTCAGGATCGCGTTCGCCTTGGCGATGATGTCCTCGATGGGCGTCTGCCGCACGCGGTGGTCGTCGTCCTCGGCGACCTCGCCGAGGTCGATGTACATCCGGCTGAGGTACCCGCCCTCCCGTGGGATGTGCAGGATGTTGCCCGCCTCCGAGTTGATCGCGCACTTGGTGCGCCAGTCGGGGAAGTCGGTGTTCACGAGGACGTCCATGACACCCCAGGCATGCGCGGCGCTGCCGCCGACGTGCGTGCGGCCGATCGCCTGGCGCACGCCGCTGCGTGCGCCGTCGCAGCCGACGACGTACTTCGCGCGGATCGTGCGCTCTTCGCCGGTCCGCTCCCCTGCAACGTAGCGCAGGGAGACCTCGACCGGGTGCTCGCCCTCGTCGTGCACGGTGAGTCCGGCGAATTCGATGCCGTAGTCGGGCGCGATGCGGCCGGGACCGTTCGACGCCGCCTCGGCGAAGTAGTCGAGCACGCGTGCCTGGTTGACGATGAGGTGCGGGAACTCGCAGATGTCGTAGGCGTAGTCCGCCGTCCGCGACGTGCGGACGATCTCGTCGGGCTTCTCGGGATTCGGACCCCAGAAGTTCATCCAGCCGATGTTGTAGGCCTCGGCGATGATGCGCTCGGCGAATCCGAACGCCTGGAACGTCTCGACGCTGCGCGGCTGGATGCCGTCGGCCTGCCCGAGCACCAGACGGCCCTCGCGCTTCTCGATGATGCGCGTGGAGATGTCGGGATACTGCGACATCTGCGCCGCGAGCAGCATGCCGGCGGGGCCCGAGCCGACGATCAGCACATCGATCTCGTCGGGGAGGTCGGCGGGCCGGTCCGCGCCGAGCCCCGCGGCGTCCTTCACGCGGGGGTCTCCGGAGACATAGCCGTGGTGGTGGAACTGCATCGTCGTCGATTCCTTCCGGACTTCTCTGTCAGGTGTTGCCTTCGAACGGCACGTGTTCTATATTCGAACACGACGTTCTACTATTGAACACAGCTTAGGGACGGTCGTCTCGAAACGCAAGGGAGCGCACGCATGCCCGAAGGCACTCCGGCCTCGCAGACCCTGAGCCGCGGCATCCGCATCCTGGAGGTTCTCGCCGATGCGCGGATCCCCCTCACGATCGACGAGATCGCCGCGCGACTCGACGTGCATCGCTCGGTGGCGTATCGCCTGCTGCGCACCCTGGAAGACCACCGACTCATCGGAAGGGACGCCTCAGGCGCCGTGACCCTGGGACCGCGCATGGCCGCGCTGGCAGCGGGCGTGGCTCACGATCTGCAGGCCGAGGCCATCCCCGAGCTGACCGCGATCGCCAACGAGCTCGGCATGACCTGCTTCCTCGGCGTGCTCGACGGCGATGACTGCATCACACTCGCGAGCATCGAACCCCGCCACGCGATCGCGAGCGTCGCCCAGCGACCGGGCGCCAGGCACTCCGTCACGGTCGGAGCGCCCGGCAAGGCGATCCTTACGCAGCTCCCGGTGTCCCAGTGGCCCGGAGAACCGGGGGCGACACTGCGCGCAGAGGTCGACCGGGCTCGCGCCCGCGGATATGCGACGAGCCATGACGAGGTCATCCCCACCGTGCAGTCCGTCGCCGTGCCCCTCGTGCTGCGCGGCCAGCGGCCCGCGGCGATCGCGGTCGTCCACGTCGCGACCGCCCTCGACGACGCCGAGATCGCGGACCGCCTGAGGCGCTCGGCATCCGCGATCCGCGACGCGCTCGACGGCTGAGCCCTCGGCGGCGGAGAACCGGACCGACGCTCTCCTGCACACGCACGAGCGCACGCCCGCCAGGCGGACGTGCGCTCGTGCGTGGATGCGGGTCAGGCCCTGGCGAGCCCGCGGATCGGGCTCACGGACTGCTCCTCCTCGTGATCCGGCCCCAGCGGGATGCCCGAGCGATCACGCAGCAGCAGCGTCGCCACGAGGCCGAGCAGCGTCATGCCGGCGAGGTACCACGTGACGGCCTGCGTCGAGCCGGTCGCCTGCACGATGGCGGTCGCGATGGTCGGCGCGAACGCACCGCCGGCGATGGCGCCGATCGCATACGAGATCGAGACGCCCGAGAAGCGGATGCTGGCGGGGAAGAGCTCGGTGTAGAGCGCCGCCTGCGGCCCGTAGGTGAAGCCGAGACCGATCGTGAGGATCGCGAGGCCGGCGAACAGCAGTCCGACCTGGCCGGTGTTCACGAGCGGGAAGAGCGTGAACACACCGACGAGCTGCATCACCCAGCCGATGATGTAGGTGGTGCGCCGACCGATGCGGTCCGACAGCCACCCGGCGATGAGCGTCGTGATGAGCCAGGTGACGGCCGAGCCGGTGACCGCCCACAGCACCGGTCCGCGCTCGAGACCGATCGGGCCCTCGGGGTTGGTGGCGTAGCCCTGGATGTATCCGCCGGTCGTCATGTACCCGACCGCGTTGTTTCCGGCGAAGACGAGGGCGGCGATGATGACGAGCAGGAGGTGCTTGCGGAACAGCTGCACGATCGGCATGCTCGCCTTCTCCTTGCGCTCGGCGAGCTCGATGAACACCGGGCTCTCCTCGACCTTGCGGCGCACGTAGTAGCCGACCAGGATCAGGACGACGCTGAGCAGGAACGGGATGCGCCAGCCCCACTGGATGAACTGGTCTCCGGGGGCGATCGCCGTCATCAGCGCCATCACTCCCGACGCGAGCAGCAGACCGAGCGGCACACCGATCTGGGGCGACGCGCCGAAGATCCCGCGCTTCTTCTTCGGGGCGTGCTCGACGGCCATCAGCACCGCACCGCCCCATTCGCCTCCGGCCGAGATGCCCTGCAGGATGCGCAGCAGCACCAGCAGGATGGGTGCGGCGATCCCGATCGCGTCGTAGGTCGGCAGGACTCCGATGAGCGCGGTCGCCGCTCCCATCAGGATCAGCGTCCACATGAGAACGGTCTTGCGCCCGAGCTTGTCGCCGTAGTGTCCCGCGAGGAACGCTCCGAGCGGGCGGAAGAGGAAGCTGACGCCGACGGTGGCGAAGGCGATCAACGCGCTGTTCGCGCCGAGCGGCTCGAAGAAGAGCTGCCCGAAGACCAGCCCGACCGCCGTGGCGTAGATGAAGAAGTCGTACCACTCGACCGTGGTGCCGACGACGGTGGCGAACACGACCCGGCGCCGATCGGCCGGTGTCGCGATGGTTCCGGTGGGTGTGAACCCAGCCTGTGACTGCCCGCTCATAGGGGTGTCTCCTTTGATTGTGACCGCATTGTCACGGCTCGCGTCCGAGGTGTGTCGAGTTGCTTGCCGAGGGGTGACACGATGATATATGATTTCGAATACGACGCACAAGGCGTCGACGTGAAGCGCGAGGAGGCGCCCCGTGACGGCATCCATGACCCGCCCCGGCAAGATCATCGCGATCCATCTGAGCTACGCGTCCCGTGCCGACCAGCGCGGCCGGCGCCCCGCAGCTCCCTCCTACTTCTTCAAGCCGGCGAGTTCCGTCGGTGTCTCCGGGGGCACGGTCGAGCGCCCGGCCGGCACCGAGCTGCTCGCCTTCGAGGGCGAGATCGCGCTCGTCATCGGCACCCCTGCCCGCCGCGTCTCGCTCGATGACGCGTGGAGCCATGTCGGCTGGGTCACCGCCTCGAACGACCTCGGCCTCTACGACCTGCGCGCCAACGACAAGGGATCCAACGTGCGATCCAAGGGCGGCGACGGCTACACGCCTCTCGGTCCCGAGCTGATCGACGCCCGCGCGATCGACCCCGCGGCCCTGCGTGTCCGGGCCTGGGTCAACGGAGACCTGCGTCAGGACGACACCACCGCCGGCCTCATCTTCCCCCTCGCCCAGCTGGTCGCCGACCTCTCTCAGCACTTCACGCTCGAACCCGGCGACGTCATCCTCACCGGCACGCCGGCGGGTTCCTCCGTGATCGTCCCCGGCGATGTGGTCGAGATCGAGGTGGATGCTCCGGATGCCGAGGGCTCCCCCTCCTCGGGACGCCTGGTGACCACCGTCACGCAGGGCGATGTGCCCTTCGACGCCGAGGTCGGCTCGCTTCCCGCCGTCGACGACCTGCAGCGCACCGAGGCATGGGGCTCCCGCGAAGACGCGGGTCTGCCGCCTGAGGCCACGTCCGCGCTGTCCCCCGAGCTCCGCGCCAAGCTGATGGAAGCTCCGACAGCCGGCCTCTCGTCGCAGCTGCGCAAGCGCGGACACCACTCGTGCTTCATCGATGGCGTCTCTGCGAACCTCCCCGGCAGCAAGATCGTCGGCACGGCCAAGACGCTGCGCTTCGTGCCGTTCAGAGAAGACCTGTTCGCGAGCCATGGCGGCGGATACAACGCCCAGAAGCGGGCGTTCGATGCCGTCGGCGAGGGCGAGATCATCGTGATCGAAGCGCGCGGCGACGCGACCACCGGAACACTGGGCGACATCCTCGCGCTCCGCGCCCGCGCCCGCGGAGCCGCCGGAGTCGTGACCGACGGCGGTGTGCGCGACTTCGATGCGGTCGCCGAGATCGGCCTTCCGGTCTTCTCGCAGGGCGCTCATCCCTCGGTCCTCGGACGCAGGCACGTGCCGTGGGACTCCGACGTCACCATCTCGTGCGGCGGCGCCACGGTCCAGCCGGGCGACATCATCGTGGGCGACGGCGACGGCGTCATCGTGATCCCTCCCTCGCTCGCCGAGCAGGTCGCAGACGATGCTCTCGCGCAGGAGATCGAGGACGCGTGGATCGCCGAGCAGGTCGCCGCCGGACATCCGGTCGACGGCCTCTTCCCGCTCAACGCCGCGTGGCGGGAGAAGTACGAAGCCGCCACCGGCACCGGTGCCGGCTCATGACGACGGTGGCGAACTCCAGCAAGTCGGAGCAGGCGTACGCCTGGATCCGCTCACGGATCTCGGGACACGTCTTCGGCCCCGGTTACCGTCTGGTGCTGGGATCGTTGGCGGAAGAGCTCGGGATGAGCGTCGTGCCGGTGCGTGAAGCGATCCGCCGGCTCGAAGCCGAGGGCCTCGTGACGTTCGAGCGCAACGTGGGCGCGCGGGTGACCCTCGTCGACGAGAGCGAATACGCGCACACGATGCAGACGCTCGGGCTGGTCGAAGGCTCGGCCACCGCCCTCTCCGCTCCCTTCCTCGACGCCGAGGCGCTCGACGCCGCGGAGGCGGTGAACGAGCGGATGATCCAGATGCTCGGTCATCTCGACGCCCATGCGTTCACCGAGCTCAACAGGCAGTTCCATTCGCTGCTCTTCGAACCCTGCCCGAATCCGCACCTGCTCGACCTCGTGCACCGTGGCTGGGCGCGGCTGTCCGGCATCCGGGATTCGACCTTCGCCTACGTGCCCGGCCGGGCTCAGCACTCGGTCGAGGAGCACGCGCAGATCCTCGAGCTGATCCGAACGGGCGCCGACCCGCTCGAGATCGAGCTCGCCGCCCGCAACCACCGCCTGCGCACGAGGGACGCCTTCCTCGACGCGCTGCACACCCGTTCTCACCACAACTCAGGAGACGAGTCATGACCGATTCCCGCATCCCCGCAGACCTGCCCGACCACATCCAGCACTACATCGACGGAGCGTTCGTCGACTCCGTCGACGGTGACACGTTCGATGTGCTCGATCCGGTGACGAACAAGACCTACACGACCGCAGCCGCCGGCAAGAAGGCCGACATCGAGCTCGCCGTCGCCGCTGCCACGCGCGCGTTCGACGAGGGCCCCTGGCCTCGGATGCTGCCGCGGGAGCGCTCGCGGGTGCTGCACAGGATCGCCGACATCGTCGAGTCGCGGGATGCCCGCCTCGCCGAGCTCGAGTCGTACGACTCCGGACTGCCGATCACCCAGGCGCTCGGCCAGGCCCGCCGCGCGGCCGAGAACTTCCGCTTCTTCGCCGACCTGATCGTCGCCCAGTCCGATGACGCCTTCAAGGTCCCCGGCAAGCAGATGAACTACGTCAACCGCAAGCCGATCGGCGTCGCCGGCCTCATCACGCCGTGGAACACGCCGTTCATGCTCGAGTCGTGGAAGCTCGGCCCCGCACTCGCGACCGGCAACACCGTGGTGCTCAAGCCCGCCGAGTTCACGCCGCTCTCCGCCTCGCTCTGGGCGGGCATCTTCGAGGAGGCCGGGCTGCCGCAGGGCGTGTTCAATCTCGTGAACGGCCTCGGCGAAGACGCCGGAGACGCCCTCGTGAAGCACCCCGACGTGCCGCTCATCTCGTTCACGGGCGAGAGCTCGACCGGACAGCTGATCTTCGGCAACGCCGCACCGTTCCTCAAGGGCCTGTCGATGGAGCTCGGCGGCAAGTCCCCCGCCGTCGTCTTCGCCGATGCCGATATCGAGGCCGCGGTCGACGCGACGATCTTCGGCGTGTTCTCCCTCAACGGCGAGCGCTGCACCGCCGGCTCCCGCATCCTCGTCGAGCGCTCCATCTACGAGGAGTTCGTCGAGCGCTACGCCGCCCAGGCGAAGCGCGTGAAGGTCGGCTACCCGCACGACCCGGCCACCGAGGTCGGCGCGCTCGTGCACCCCGAGCACTACGACAAGGTGATGAGCTACGTCGAGATCGGCAAGACCGAGGGCCGCCTCGTCGCCGGCGGCGGCCGCCCCGAGGGCTTCGACGAGGGCAACTTCGTCGCGCCGACGGTGTTCGCCGACGTCTCCCCCGATGCCCGCATCTTCCAGGAGGAGATCTTCGGCCCCGTCGTCGCCATCACCCCGTTCGACTCCGACGACGAGGCGCTCTCGCTCGCGAACAACACGAAGTACGGCCTGGCCGCCTACATCTGGACGAACGACCTGAAGCGCGCCCACAACTTCGCGCAGTCCGTGGAGGCGGGCATGGTGTGGCTGAACAGCAACAACGTGCGCGACCTGCGCACCCCCTTCGGCGGCGTCAAGGCTTCGGGCCTGGGCCACGAGGGCGGCTACCGCTCGATCGACTTCTACACCGACCAGCAGAGCGTGCACATCACGCTCGGCGGCGCGCACAACCCGACCTTCGGCAAGAACTGAGCAAGGACCCGACATGACCGACAAGACTGCGAAGACGCTGACCTCCTCGGGCTACTACGTGAGCCAGGAGGCTCCGATCGAGACCGCCAACCCGATCGCGACGCCCGAGAGCACTCCCCCGGACGTGCTGCGCTGCGCCTACATGGAGCTGGTCGTCACCGACCTCGCGGCCTCGCGGGTGTTCTACGTCGACGTCCTGGGGCTGTATGTCACCGAAGAGGACGACGAGGCGATCTACCTCCGCTCGACCGAGGAGTTCATCCACCACAACCTCGTGCTGCGCAAGGGGCCGATCGCCGCTGTGGCCGCGTTCTCCTACCGCGTGCGCTCGGCTGAGGATCTCGACCTCGCCGTGGCGTTCTACACCGAGCTCGGCTGCGACGTGCGCCGCAACCCGGAGGGCTTCGTCAAGGGCGTCGGCGACTCGGTGCGCGTGGTCGACCCGCTGGGCTTCCCCATCGAGTTCTTCCACCAGTCCGACCACGTCGAGCGCATGTCGTGGCGCTACGACCTGCACATCCCGGGCGAGCTCGTTCGACTCGACCACTTCAACCAGGTCACCCCCGATGTGCCCCGCGCCGTGAAGTTCATGCAGGACCTGGGATTCCGCGTCACGGAGGACATCCAGGACGACGAGGGCACCGTGTACGCCGCCTGGATGCGTCGCAAGCCCACCGTGCACGACACCGCGATGACCGGCGGCGACGGCCCCCGCATGCATCACGTCTGCTTCGCGACCCACGAGAAGCACAACATCCTCGCGATCTGCGACAAGCTCGGAGCCCTCCGCCGCTCCGACGCGATCGAGCGCGGCCCGGGCCGCCACGGCGTCTCGAACGCGTTCTACCTCTACCTCCGCGACCCCGACGGTCACCGTGTCGAGGTCTACACGCAGGACTACTACACGGGCGACCCCGACAACCCCGTCATCACCTGGGATGTGCACGACAACCAGCGCCGCGACTGGTGGGGCAACCCGGTCGTCCCGTCCTGGTACACCGAGGCCTCGCTCGTGCTCGACCTCGACGGCAACCCGCAGCCCGTCGTCGCCCGCACCGACGACTCCGAGATGGCCGTCACGATCGGTGCCGACGGCTTCTCGTACACGCGACCCGGCGACGACGAGGCCATGCCGGAGTACAAGCAGGGCGAGTACAAGCTCGGCCACCAGCTCTGATCGATTCATCCGCAGGTTCGCACACAGAGGAGAGACGGATGCTGTCAGCAGACATCGTCGCGCAGATCGCCGGAGAGCTCGCCGAGGCCGACCGGACCCACTCGGTGATCCCCCGGATCACCGCCCGGTACCCGGACGCGACGGTCGAGGATTCATACGCGATCCAGGGGGTCTGGCGCGACTCGCAGATCGCCGCGGGACGCCGTCTCGTCGGACGCAAGATCGGATTGACGTCGAAGGCGATGCAGCAGGCCACCGGCATCACAGAGCCCGACTACGGGGTGATGTTCGACGACACCGTCTACGAGTCGGGTGCCGAGATCCCGGTCGACCACTTCTCGAACGTGCGCATCGAGGTCGAGCTCGCGTTCGTGCTCAAGCATCCGCTCGAGGGGCCCGACTGCACGCTCGACGACGCCCTCGCCGCGATCGACTACGCCGTGCCGGCGCTCGAGGTGCTGAACTCGCACATCGAGCTCGAGGGCAGGACGATCGTCGACACGATCAGCGACAACGCCGCCTACGGGGCCATGGTCCTCGGCGATGTGCACAAGCGCCCGGACGAGATCGACCTGCGATGGGTGCCCGGCGTGCTCTCGCGCAACGGCGAGATCGAGGAGACCGGAGTCGCCGCCGGCGTGCTGGGCCACCCCGCCACCGGCGTCGCCTGGCTCGCGAACAAGTTCCACCAGCACGGCGCGCGTCTCGAGGCCGGCGAGGTCATCCTGGCAGGATCGTTCACACGCCCGATGTGGGTGTCTCGCGGCGATCAGGTGCTGTGCGACTACGGACCGATGGGAACGATCGAATGCCGCTTCATCTGAGCCCCTCCTTCCGCGAGCATCTCGCCGTCTCCGATCGCCCGCTCATCGGGATGTGGGCGTGCTCAGGCAGTGCCCTCGTCACCGAGGTGGCTGCGGGCTCGGGCCTCGACTGGCTGCTGATCGACATGGAGCATTCGGCCAACACGCTCGAGTCCACGCTGCTGCAGCTGCAGGTCGTCGCCGCCTATCCGATCACCCCGGTGGTGCGCGTGCCGTCCAACGACATCGTGGCGATCAAGCAGGTCCTCGACCTCGGAGCACAGAACCTCATCGTCCCGATGGTCTCGTCGGCCGAGGAGGCACGCGCGGCCGTCTCGGCGACCCGCTATCCGCCAGAGGGCGTCCGAGGAGTCGGGAGCGCGCTCGCCCGCAGCGCGCGCTGGAACCGGGTCGACGGCTACCTGCGCGACTCGGCGCGGCACACCTCCCTCACCGTGCAGATCGAGACGGTCGCCGGGGTGGAGGCCGCCTCCGAGATCGCGGCGGTGGAGGGCGTGGACGCCGTGTTCGTGGGCCCGTCTGATCTCTCCGCGTCGATGGGACTGCTCGGCCAGCAGACGCATCCGGATGTCGTCGCCGCCGTCGAGCAGGTGTTCGCCGCGGTCGCGGCCGCAGGCACGCCCGTCGGTGTGAACGCCTTCGATCCCTCCGCCGCCGATGCGTACACCGCCGCCGGCGCGGACTTCGTGGCGGTCGGTGCCGACGTGGCGATGCTGGCACGCGCATCCGAGGCTCTGGCCGCCCGCTTCATCCCGGCATCCGACGACACGACCCGCTCCAGCTACTGACGCCTGCCGCTGCCCTCGAGTGGCAGGATTGACGGATGCAGAGCAGCGACGAGCCGTCATGATCCGCGCCCTCGCAGCGATGCAGGACCGAGGATTCCGCTGGTTCTTCCTCGCCCGCGCCATCACTCTGATCGCAGGGTCGATGTCGTCGATCGCGCTGGCCTTCGCCGTGCTCGAGATCGACAACGACGCACGCTCGCTCTCCCTGGTCCTGGCCGCCTTCACCGTCAGCAACATCGTCTTCCTGCTCTTCGGCGGCGTGATCGCCGACCGGCTGCCTCGCGCGCTGATCATCCAGTCCTGCTACGTCATCGACATCCTGACGGTGGGCGCGATGGCCGCCCTCCTGTTCAGCGGCACAGCCACGGTTCCCCTGCTCGCTCTGCTGTCGGTCGTGAACGGTGCGTCCACCGCGTTCGTGCTCCCCGCCATGCAGGGGATCATCCCGCAGCTGACCTCCCCCGAGCACCTGCAGCAGGCCAACGCGATGCTGTCGTTCGTGCGCTCGGCGACCACGATCGGCGGCCCGATCATCGCGGGCATCGTCGTGGCCGCGGCCGGCCCCGCCTGGGCCATGGTCGTTCAGGCGATCGGCTGGGTCATCGCGATCCCCGTCCTGGCGATGGTCCGACTGCCTCCGCCTGATCATGCGGGCGGAACCACGATGTTCCACGACCTCAGGATCGGGTGGCAGGAGTTCTGGAGTCGCACGTGGCTGTGGGTCATCGTTCTCGCCTTCATGGTCATGAACGCGATCCACATCGGCGCGTGGGGCGTCGTCGGTCCGTACATCGCCAAGAACGACGAACGGCTCGGCATCGCCGGCTGGGGGTGGGTCGTCAGCGCCGAAGGCGTCGGCATCCTGCTCATGACCCTCGTCCTGATGTGGTTCCCGCTGAAACGCCCCCTGCGCTACGGCATGATCGGCATGGCCGCGTTCGCGATCCCGCTCACCGTCCTCGGCGTGCACCCCGCGGTGGTGCTGCTCGCCATCGCCGCCTTCCTCGCCGGCGCCGGGGCCGAGGTGTTCAGCACCGGGTGGAACCTCGCGATGATGGAGAACATCCCGGGCGACAAGCTGTCCCGCGTCTCGAGCTACGACATGCTCGGCAGCTTCGTCGTGATGCCGATCGGCACCCTCGTCTACGGCTGGCTGATCACCCGCAGCGATGTCGAGACGGTGCTGGTCACCTCGGGGATCCTCTATGCCGTGCTCGCCGCCGTGACACTGGTGGTACCGAGTGTCTGGCGGATGGGCCGCCCCTCCGATGCACTGTCCCCGCGCTCGGAGTTGGCGGATTCATAGCAACCCGGGCGAGACTGTGGGCATGACCTTCGCCGCGCTCCAGCCGCTCGCAGACCGTGCCGCACTGTTCTCCGCCCTCCGTCAGGACTCCCTGGCCACCGCCCTCGAGGACCTCGGTGACAATCGATGGGATGCCGACATGGCGGCGGGCACCCTCACCTTCACCTCGAACGCCGATGCCACGCGCCGGCTCGTGGCTCGCGCCCACCTCGTCGCGACGATCGCCCCCGGTCCCCGCTCGCTGCTCTGGGCGTGGGCGCACCCGCAGGGCGACCCTGCCGGCATCGCCGGCCAGCTGCGCGATTACGGCAGGGAGCACGGCATCCCGGAGCTGAGCGAGCAGGAGCTCCCCTTCCCCGCGGACGCCACCGGCGACGCCGACTGGATCACCGCAGCCGCCCACACGGTCGGCGCGGTCGCGGTCGAGCTCACCGGTCGAGCGCCCTACTACCTCGCGCCGGTCGGCGGCGGCACGTACGCCGTCTTCCTGCTCGATGCGCCGCTCCCCGCCCTGACCGTCGCCGCAGCCTCCATCGCCCTTCCGCGCATCCTCTCGGGCCTGGCTCTGCCTGATGCCCGGACGGCGGTCTGGGACGCCGCCCGTCTCGCCGGGTGGAACCTCACGTGGACCGACGAGGCGTTCTCGGGGGCCACGGTCGCCGACGGCACGGGCACTGCGACCTTCCGCTTCGACGAGCAGGCTCGCATCACGAACATCGAGAGCAGCCTGCACCCCCAGGGCTGAGCTCTGATGATGCCGGCGCGTCAGCGACCCATCCGCTGGCGCGCCGTCTTCATGCCCGGCCCTACGGGGACGTGCGCGGTCGCCGCCGCGAGTCCGAATGCCGGCATGTCGACGTAGACGGCCTCCAGATCCGCTGTCGGCACCTGATAGGTCTCATGCCACACGCCGACACTCCCCGTTCCCTGCAGCGTGCGCATGAAGTCGCGCCAGGGCTGCAGATGGGGGGCGTCGCGGTCGGCGGCGAACCGCTGCAGATGCTCCGGACTCTCCCAGTACGACAGCAGGATCGTCGTGCGACCGAACCAGCTGTGCACTCCGAGCATCCCCGCCTCCGGGTGCGTCGCGAGATGCTGCAGCATCGGGGGCATCTTGCTGGCCGTGCGCCACACCCTGCCGAGCTGCCACCACCGATTGGCTCGCATCCCGATCAGGAAGACCGTCACATCCGATCGTTCCGGAGCGGCCGTGAACCTGCCGGGGAAGACGTGCTGAGTCATGCGCTCTCCTTGGAACATCGTTACGTAACTGCGTTATGCAACAACGTTACGATAAGATCGATCCCATGGCAAGACCTCCCCTGTACGACGACGCCCTGCGCGACCGCCTGCTCGACGCGACGGCCGAGATGGTCGACGACAAGGGCCCCGAGCGGATCAGTCTCCGCGACATCGCACAGAACGCCGGCACCTCGACCTCAGCGGTCTACGCGCTGTTCGGCGGGAAGACCGAACTGCTCGTCGCGGTCATCGAGCACGGCTTCGCGTCGTTCGGCGAGGCGCAGGCCACGGCCGAACCGGAAGGGCTCCGCGCACTCGGATTCGCGTATCGGACGTGGGCGATGGAGAATCCCGCGCTCTACCGCCTCATGTTCGGCGGCGCAGTGGCGACCGAGGACTGCCGCCCCGATGACGCGACCATGAGCACGGCGATGGCGCCGCTCGTGCGCGCGCTCGCGGCCCGCGTCGACGAACCGCAGGTCATGGCCGCCGCTCTCACCGTCTGGGCGCAGGTGCATGGAGCCGTGAGCCTCGAACTCGCCGGGGTCACTCCCCCGCTCGTCCCGTGGGACTCCGTCTACGGCACCGTGGTCGATGCGGTCGAACGCGCGTTTCCCGCACGCTGATCCCCACCAGGCTCCGCACGGAGATGCCACGGCATCCGAGAGTGTGTGGAATTCTGGTCAGATGAAGAACGGAATCGTCCGGTTCGCCGCACTCTACGTGTTCAACGTCGCGGTGCTGCTGCTCATCGGCCTGCTGTCGTCGGGTGTCTCTGTCGGGTTCACCGCGCTGTGGGCGGCCGTCATCCTGACGCTCGCGGCGCTCTTCGTGAAGCCGCTGCTCACCACGGCGTTCCGCAACGCGGCGGCGAAGTCCGCGGCCGATCGCACGAGAACCGGCGAGAAGGTCGTCCAGTACGTCCTCGTCTACCTCGTCGAGCTGCTCATCTGGGTGGCCGTCGTCTGGCTGAGCGGCGTCCGCGCCTCGGGCTTCTGGAGCTACGCGCTCCCGCCGCTCTTCCTGCTGTTCGGCTGGATGATCTACGACCAGGTCGACGACAGGCTGCGGGCGAAGGCCGGCGAGCTGTACGACGCCGTGCAGGGCAAGGTGTCGCGCCGCAAGCCGGCGCCCGCAGCCTCCACGCCCGCCCCGGAGACGACCGCCGCCGCGGAGGCGCGGGAGGAGCTCCACGACGGTCTGACCCCGGAGCAGCGGCGGATGCTCGACGAGCTGGGCTGAACGCAGACGGTCCCGATCCCGGGCCTCACCCCGATCCGCAGGCGGATCGGAAGGGGAGGTCCACGGATCGGGACCGACGATGCAGATCGAGACCGGCGACGGTCAGACCAGGCGTTCCGCCGCCTCGACGACGTTGGTCATGAGCAGGGCGACGGTCATCGGACCGACTCCGCCCGGGTTCGGCGACACCCAGCCCGCGACCTCGGCGACATCCGGGTGCACGTCTCCGAACACGAGGTTCTTGCCCGTCTCGGGGTCGGTCTCGCGGGTCACGCCGACGTCGAGCACGGCGGCGCCCGGCTTGACGTCCTCGGCGCGGATGAGGTGCTTGACGCCCGCGGCGGCGACGATGACGTCGGCCTCCCGCAGGTACCGCGGCATGTCGACCGTGCCGGTGTGCGTGAGCGTGACCGTGGCGTTCAGGTCGCGGCGCGTCAGCAGCAGGCCGATCGAGCGACCGATCGTCACACCTCGTCCGACGACCACGACGTGCTTGCCGGCGAAGTCGTAGCCGTTGCGCAGCAGCAGCTCGATGACACCCCGCGGCGTGCACGGCAGCGGGGTGTGGATCGGGTTGTTGACGTTGAGCACGAGTCGACCGAGGTTGGTCGGGTGCAGTCCGTCCGCATCCTTCGCCGGGTCGATCCGCTCGAGGATCGCGTCCGTGTCGATGTGCTTCGGCAGCGGCAGCTGCACGATGTATCCGTGGCAGTCCGGATCGGCGTTGAGCTCGTCGATCAGCGCCTCGACGTCGGCCTGGGTGGCATCGGCCGGCAGCTCGCGCTGGATCGAGTTCATCCCGATCGCCTCGGACTGACGGTGCTTCATACCGACGTAGAGCTGAGATGCCGGGTCGGCTCCGACGAGGACGGTCGCGATGCCGGGCACCACGCCCTTCGCCTTCAGCGCGGCGACCCGTTCGGTGAGCTCGGCCTTGATCGCGGCCGACGCCGCCTTGCCGTCGAGGATCTTCGCGGTCACTGCTGCAGGTCCGGGTAGAGCGGGAAGCCTGCGGCGAGCGCATCGACACGCGCACGGAGCGCCTCGACGTCGGCGCCGGGGAGCAGCGCGAGTGCGATCACGTCGGCGACCTCGGTGAACTCGGCGTCGCCGAAGCCGCGCGTGGCGAGTGCCGGCGTCCCGATGCGCAGACCCGAGGTGACCATCGGCGGTCGCGGGTCGTTCGGCACCGCATTGCGGTTGACGGTGATGTGGATGTCGTGCAGCAGGTCCTCGGCCTGCTTGCCGTCGATCGCGGCGTCACGCAGGTCGACGAGCACCAGGTGCACATCGGTGCCGCCGGAGCGCACTCCGATGCCGGCATCCTTCACATCCTGCTGCGAGAGACGCTCGGCGAGGATGGACGCTCCGCGCAGCGTGCGCTCCTGGCGCTCCTTGAACTCCGGGGTGCCCGCGAGCTTGAACGCCGTCGCCTTCGCGGCGATCACGTGCATCAGGGGGCCGCCCTGCTGCCCAGGGAACACAGCCGTGTTGAGCTTCTTCGCGAGGTCGGCGTCGTTCGTCAGGATGAAGCCCGAACGGGGGCCGCCGATCGTCTTGTGCACGGTCGACGAGACGACGTGCGCGTGCGGCACCGGGTTCGGGTGGAGGCCGGCGGCGACGAGGCCGGCGAAGTGCGCCATGTCGACCCAGAGCAGCGCGCCGACCTCGTCGGCGATCGCACGGAAGGCGGCGAAGTCGAGCGTGCGCGGGTATGCCGACCAGCCGGCGATGATGACCTTCGGCTTGTGCTCGAGGGCGAGGCGACGCACCTCGTCCATGTCGATGGTCGAGGTCTCGGGGTCGACGCCGTAGGCGACGATGTCGTACAGACGGCCGGAGAAGTTGATCTTCATGCCGTGAGTGAGGTGACCGCCCTGGTCGAGCGCGAGGCCGAGCAGCGTGTCGCCGGGCCGAGCGATCGCGTGCAGCACGGCGGCGTTCGCGGATGCTCCCGAGTGCGGCTGGACGTTGGCGAACTCCGCGCCGAACAGATCCTTGGCGCGCTGGATCGCGAGCTCCTCCGCGACGTCGACCTCTTCGCAGCCGCCGTAGTAACGACGGCCGGGGTATCCCTCGGCGTACTTGTTCGTCAGCACCGAGCCCTGGGACTGGAGCACGGAGACGGGCACGAAGTTCTCGGATGCGATCATCTCGAGGAACGTCTGCTGCCGTGCGAGCTCTCGGTCGAGGACCTGTGCGATCTCGGGGTCGACCTCGGAGAGTGGGGCGTTGAAGTAACGGTCGGTCATGACATGCTCCTCTGACAACGGATTCGAAGGGTGTACCTATCGGCCCAGGCGCGCGGTCGAATTCCGTGGTCAGTCGCTCCCCGGTGGTAGTCCACCCAGACGCCAGTCGCGACGTGAGAAAGCATAGCGGATTTCCCTGTGCTGCCGACTCTGCGCACGGTAGGTTTTGTTCATGGTCCTTCCCCATTCCATGCCCCTTGTTCCTCTTCCCGCTTCCTCCATCGCCGTCGATGGTCGGCTGCCCGTCTCCGACGGCTTGCGAGTCATCGGCGACTCCCCCGCGGCGGCCCAGCTGATCGACGCCGTCGCGCGCCGCAGCGGCATCCGGCTGTCGCACTCGACGGACAGCACCGGCGCCGGCACCGGGTCGACGATCGTCCTGCGGATCGACCCCGCCACTGCGCCCGAAGGATACGGGCTCACAGTCGGCGACTCCGTCGAGATCGTGGGCGGCGCCGAGGCAGGGCTCTTCTACGGCGTGCAGACGCTGCTGCAGCTGCTCCGCGAGGACGGCGAGGGATGGGCGTTCCTGCGCGCCGAGATCACCGACGCGCCACGATTCGCACGTCGCGGCGTCATGCTCGACGTCACGCGTCACTTCTTCGACGTCGATGAGGTCAAGAAGTTCATCGACAGCACCAGTGCCCTGAAGTTCAATCACCTGCACCTGCACCTCAGCGACGACCAGGGCTGGCGCATCCAGATCGACTCGTGGCCGAAGCTCACCGAGCTCGCCTCGTCCACGGCCTCCCTCGGCGACCCCGGCGGCTTCTACACGAAGGACGACTATCGCGAGATCGTCGCGTACGCCGCTGAGCGGCACATGGTCGTGATCCCTGAGATCGACCTCCCCGGTCACACGCACGCCATCGGCGTCGCGTATCCGGAGCTCGTCGAGGATCCGATCATGAACGACAGCCTGATCGCCGAATCGGCGCGCCTGGGGCAGCCGCTCCCCGTCGCAGGCGAGCCCTATCTCGGGTGGGGCGTCGGGCACTCGAGCGTCCGCATCCATGAAGAACGCACCTACGAGTTCGTCCGTGACGTCGTGCGCGAGCTCGCCGAGATGACCCCGGGTCCGTACATCCACATCGGCGGCGACGAGTCCCTCGGCACCCCGCAGGCGGACTTCGATCTGTTCGTCGAGCGCGCCACCGCGATCGTGTTCGAGGAGGGCAAGATCCCCGTCGCCTGGCACGAGGTGGGCGCAGCGAAGGACATCGCCGAGGGGACGATCGGCCAGTACTGGGGCAAGACGACGCCCGAGGGATCGCACGCTGAGGAGGCGGCGCACTTCGTCGAGCGTGGCGGGGCGCTCATCATGTCGACCGCCGACGTCGCCTACCTCGACATGAAGTACACCGAGGATTTTCCGCTCGGACTCACCTGGGCCGCGATCATCGATGTCCGCAGGGCGTACGAGTGGGAGCCGACCGCTGTGCTCGACGTCCCGGAGTCCGCGATCCTCGGCATCGAGGCTCCGCTGTGGAGCGAGACCACCCGCACCCTGAGCGAGGTCGAGCAGCTGGTCTTTCCGCGGGCCGCCGCTCAGGCGGAGGTCGCGTGGTCACCGCGCGACGCCGACGGCCGGGACTGGGAGTCGTTCCGCGGGCGACTCGGCGCACTCGCCCCGCTGTGGAAGGCTGAGGGCGTGGACTTCCACCCCGCAGACGAGATCCCCTGGAGCGAGCGATGACATCCGTTTCGACAGCGACGGGATCGGTCGTCATCCACTCGGCCCGACTGATCGACCACGGCGTCGAGGTCGCGGACGCCTGGGTTCGCATGGAACACGGGAGGGTCGCCGCTCTCGGCACCGGCCAGACGTGGGCCCCCGCCGATGAGGTCGTCGACGCGACCGTCGTCGCCGGGCCGGATGCCGTGCTCACACCCGGATTCATCGACATCCACTGCCACGGCGGCGCCGGAGCGTCGTTCGACGACGGGCCGGAGGCGATCCGCTCGGCTCGCGCTCTGCACCGCGCTCATGGCACGACACGATCGGTGATCTCCCTCGTCACCGCCCCCGTCGACGCCCTCGCTCGACGCGTGGCGCAGATCGCCGACCTGATGGAGTCGGATGCCGACATCCTGGGTTCGCATCTGGAAGGGCCGTTCCTCGACCCGGCGCACCACGGAGCCCACGAGCCGTCGCTGCTGCGCACTCCGACACGAGACGACGTCGCCCGCCTGCTCGACGCCGGCCGCGGGACGATCCGGCAGGTGACGATCGCACCGGAGCTCCCCGGCGGTCTCGAGGCGATCCGGATGATCGTGGACGCCGGCGCTGTCGCAGCGGTGGGACACACGAGTGCGGATGCCGCGACTGCGGACGCGGCATTCGAGACCGGCGCCTCCGTGCTGACCCACGCCTTCAACGCCATGCCCGGAATCCATCACCGAGCGCCGGGGCCGGTACTGGCGGCGGCGGCCGACCGCCGCGTGGTGCTCGAGGTGATCGCCGACGACATCCACCTCGACCCGCACGTGGTCAAGCTCGTGTTCGACTCGGCACCCGGTCGCGTCGCACTCATCACGGATGCCATGGCGGCTGCCGGCAGCGCCGACGGGCACTACGACCTGGGTGCGGTGAGCGTGACGGTCCTCGACGGCATCGCGCGCGCGGACGACACGGGATCGATCGCGGGGTCGACGCTCACCCTCGACGTGGCGCTGCGCAGGGCGACCGCGGCGGGCGCACCTCTCACGGAAGCCGTCCGGGCGCTCACCGAGACACCGGCGGGAGCGATCGGATACGGCGACCGGATCGGTCGCCTGGCGGTCGGGTTCGTCGCTGACGCGGTGCTGCTGAACGCACAGCTGCAGGTCGCTCGCGTGTGGGTCGGCGACCGGCCGTAGCCCGGTGCGGGTGAGGGGCCGCCGTTCCCCAGATCGGCGACCCCGTCACAATTCCCCCCACGTTGCGAGAGCTGGCGGGCCGAGCGCTCCTCCCCCGAGGTGCCCGACCCACCATGCCGGTGCACTTACCCCTTGCACCAGCGCCTGAGCTCCGCCCCCCGGTGGAGCCCCATGGCTGTCTCTAGTGATGAGACGACGTCGACGCCGATTCATTACGCGATTTCTCAGATCTTTTTTCACGGTTCTTCCGCGCGCCCGACTGATCTGCCCGTGATCAGGTCTTTATTCGCCCCCGGTCTTCTGCGAGCACTTTTCGAGAAGGGGTGGCAAGCCTGAGAGATAGGAGAGAGAATGGAGATGACGCGTGATGAAAATGGGGTTCACGCGTCTCTTCATGTGGAGGCGCACTCGCGCTCCACGACAGATGGATGACAGTGGATCAGGACAGCACTTCACACGAGGAAACGATCGCCGACGCCGATCTCGTCCTGCGCACCCGCTCGGGTGACGCGGCGGCCTTCGGCGAACTGTGGAGGCGGCACTATCCCTCCGGCATGTCGGTCGCGCGATCGATCACGTCGTCGATCGACCCCGACGACCTCGTGCAGGAGTCCTACACCCGCATCTATCAGGCGATCATCAAGGGCGGCGGACCGAACGGATCGTTCCGCGCCTACCTGTTCACGAGCATCCGCAACACCGCCGCCGCCTGGGGCCGCTCTCGACGCGAGTCCGCCATCGACGAGCTCGACTCCGTCGCCGATCCCGACAGCACCGACCAGGCGGCCAACGAGGCCCTCGATCGCAGCCTGACCGCGCAGGCGTTCCGCAGCCTGCCCTCCCGCTGGCAGGAAGTGCTCTGGTACACAGAGATCGAGCAGATGAAGCCGCAGGAGGCCGCGACCCTGCTCGGTATGAAGTCCGGCGCCGTCTCGCAGCTGGCTTTCAGAGCGCGTGAAGGACTTCGCGAAGCGTGGATCCAGGCTCACCTCCGCAGCGCGGCCGAAGGTTCCGACTGCCGGTGGACCATCGAGCACCTGGGTGCCTACTCGCGCGGCAACCTCAGCACGCGAGACCACAACCGTCTCGAGCAGCACCTCGACCAGTGCGCACGCTGCATGATCGTCGCCGCTGAAGCGAAGGACGTCTCCAAGCGGCTGGCCCTCGTGCTGCTGCCGCTCGTCCTCGGCGTCACGGGTTCCGCAGGCTACCTCGCCACCCTCCAGGGTGGCGGTATGCCCATCGTCGCGCTCGCGGCCATGCCCTCGGGGATCACCGAGGGAGCTGTCGTGGCTGCGGGAGGCGGAGCAGCCGCCGCCGGATCGTCGAGCGGCACCGGTGGAGCCGGCGCGACCGGCGCAGGCACAGCGACCGGTGGCGGAGCCGGTGGCACGGCGACCGGAGGCATCTTCAGCGGAGTCGGTGCGCTCGTCAGCGCAGGATCGGCGGCCCTCGTGGTCGCCGGCGTCGTGGCGGCCGCCACAATCATCCCGAGCCTCACGGGCGCGACGCCCGCGGCATCGATGCCGAGTGCCGGCGACAGCGATTCCTCGTCGATCAGTGCAGACGTCGGGCCCGACGAGTCGATGTCCGACGACAAGACGCCGATCGTCGATGAAGCGGAGACCGAGCCCGAGCCCGTCACCCCGCCCGTCGAAGCACCCGTCACCCCCCAGCCCGCTGAGGACATCGCGCCGGCGATCGTCTCACCCCCGGCGCCGACCGAGTCGACCGCGCCGGCGCTGCCCGAGTCCACGTCCCCTCCCGTGGACGAAGAGCCTGACGACGAGAACCCCGACGGCGAGAACCCCGATGGCGAGGTCCCGGGCGAGAACCCCGGAGAGACCCCCGGCGGCGAGAACCCCGGAGAAACCCCCGGCGGCGAAACCCCCGGCGAGAACCCCGGAGAAACCCCCGGCGGCGAAACCCCCGGCGAGAACCCCGGAGAAACCCCCGGCGGCGAAACCCCCGGCGAGAACCCCGGAGAAACCCCCGGCGGCGAAACCCCCGGCGAGAACCCCGGAGAAACCCCCGGCGGCGAAACCCCCACGGAACCGGCCGCGCCGACGACTCCGATCGAAGTCAGCCTCGCGAGCATCTGCCTCGACGCACGCGCTGTCACCTATGTGACCGTGAATGTGTCCGGCGAACCGGGCGCGGACATCGAAGCGCTGCTCGGCGGACGCCGCGGCGGCGTCGACGGCACGTCGCTGAGTGACGCAGGGACCGGCACGATCGAGTTGCGCCCCGGTCTCGTCCAGATTCTCCTCAGCGCGCCCCTCGAGGTCCACTACGTGACGGCGTCCGGTCCGATGCTGCCGACGACCACGAGCCTCTCGGCTCTCGGGGTGACCCTCGGTTCCGTGGCCCTCGCCCCCTCGTGCGGAGGGCCGGCTGCGGATCCCGCCGAGACGGTACCCTCCGAGCCGACTCCGGACGACGCGATCGCGCCGATCCCCGAGCCGACGGACGAGGCAGCACCCGCTGCCCCGACCGAGTCCCCGGACGCCGAGGCGTCCCCTGAGACGCCGGCACCCGAGACGGAGGCCCCGGCCGCTCCCGTCGAGACCGCTCCTCCGGCAGAGCCCGTGACCGAGGACCAGACCGCCCTTCCGACAGAGCCTGCCCCCGCCGACGACACCGCACCGGTCGACGAGACCGCACCGGTCGACCCGGTGGCCGCAGACGAGGCCGCGCCCGCGCTCTGACCCGTCATCGGCGGCGAATAGACTGGATCCATGTCCCAGGATCCCGCCTCCGTTCCCGGCGTCGACCGCCCCACCATCACCGCCCTCGACGTCGTCCGATCGGTCGTCCTGATCGTCGCAGTGGGCACCCTCGCCCTGTGGGGATTCGCCACCTGGCCCTTCCCGTACAACGTCATCCTCGGCATCGGGGCTCCGGTCGTCGTGATCCTGATCTGGGCGCTCTTCCTCTCGCCGCGACCCGTCCTGCGACTGCATCCGTTCCTTCGCGTCGTCGTCGAGCTGCTCATCTACGTCGGCGTGACGATCGCGTGGTGGCTGATGGACCAGCCCCTCATCGGCATCGCGTTCGCCGTGGTCGCCGTCGGCGCCGGCGTCGTGAGCGGCCGGCGTCGCATCCGATGAGCGCCCTCGACCTGCTCGTCGCCGCACTCGGCGACATCGTCGACACCGATGCGACGGTCCTCGAAGAAGCCCGCGCCGACAGATCCGGGCATGCGGCGCCCGGGCGGCCGCTCGCGGTCGTGCACGCCGAGACGGTCGAGCACGTCCAGACGGTGATGCGCATCGCGACCGAGACGGCGACCCCTGTCGTGGTGCGTGGCGCCGGCACCGGTCTCGCCGGGGCGGCGAACGGCGGCGAGGGCGAGATCGTGCTGTCCACTCGCCGGATGACCGCGATCCACGAGATCCGGGCCGACGACCTGCTTGCCGTCGTCGAACCCGGAATCCTCAATGCCGACCTCAACGACGTGCTCGCGGAGCACGGACTCTGGTGGGCACCGGATCCTGCGAGCCGTGCGATCTCGACGGTCGGCGGCAACATCGCCACCGGAGCGGGTGGGCTGCTCTGTGCGAAGTACGGCGTCGTGCGAGACGCGGTCCTCGGTGTCGATCTGGTTCTCGCCGACGGCCGACTGCTGCACCTCGGCCACCGCAGCGTCAAAGGCGTGACAGGACTCGACCTCACCTCGCTCGTGATCGGCTCCGAGGGCACGCTGGGCGTGGTCGTCGGCGCCACCCTCAAGCTGCGCCGACTGGTCGAGGGAACGACCTGCACGGTGACGGCCGTCTTCCCCGATGTGCGTGCCGCAGCGTCCGCCTCGGCCGCGGTCACCGCCTCGGGTGCGCAGCCGGCGATCATGGAGCTGATGGACTCCGCGAGCCTCGCCGCCGTCGCAGCCCTGCTCGACCTCCCCTCGCCCCTGGCCGGGAGCGCCCAGCTGACGATCCAGACCGATGGTCCGGCGGCAGTGGCCGAGGCGACGATGATCTCCGACATCCTGACGGCTCATCAGGGTGTGACCGAGGTCTCCCATGACCGCGAAGAAGGAGAGCGCCTCCTGGCCATCCGGCGTGCCATGCACCCCGCCATGTCGGCGCTCGGCACGACCCTCATCGAAGACGTGTCGGTGCCGCGCAGCGCCATGCCCGCCATGTTCGACGAGATCGCCCGCATCGAGAAGGCCTACTCGATGGCGATCCCCACGGTCGCTCACGCGGGCGACGGCAACCTGCATCCGAACTTCATCTTCGAGGGCGCAGAGCCTCCCGCTGAGGTCTGGGCGGCGGCGGACGAGCTGTTCCGGGCCGCGATCGCGCTCGGCGGCACGCTGACCGGAGAGCACGGGATCGGAACGCTGAAGAGCCGCTGGTTGGCCGACGAGCTCGGAGACGACCAGTGGGAGCTGCAGCGTCAGATCACTCGGGTGTTCGATCCGCTGGGAATCCTCAACCCCGGCAAGGTCTTCGCGCCCGATGCCTGACATCCACGTCAGCGCCGCGGTCATCGTCGATGACGCCGGCAGGGTGCTCGTCGTGCGCAAGCAGGGCACGACGCGCTTCATGCAACCCGGCGGCAAGCCCGAGCCCGGGGAGACCCCGTCGCAGACGCTGATCCGCGAGCTGCACGAAGAGCTCGGCCTTCGCCTGGATGAGGGCGATCTGGAGCCGCTCGGCACGTTCGTCTCCGAGGCGGCCAACGAGCCCGGTCACCGAGTCGTGGCCGACGCGTTCTCGGTGTCCATCGCCGCGGCGGAGGTCGTCGTCCAGGCGGAGCTCGCCGAGCTGCGATGGATCACACCCGCGGATGCCGAGACGCTGCCGCTGGCGCCGCTCAGCATCGAGCACCTGCTGCCGCTGGCGTGGCCGACGATTCGGCCCTGAGAGCCGACCGCGTCAGATCCCCTGCCAGCTCGGCTTGTTCGCGAAGGTGTAGCGGTAGTAGTCGGCGAGCTTCAGCCGGGACGCCGCGGCCTCGTCGACGACGACGGTCGCGTGCGGGTGCAGCTGGATCGCCGAACCCGGGAGGATGGCCGACAGCGGCCCCTCGACGGCATCCGCCACGGCCTGTGCCTTGCCCTCTCCGAAGGCGAGCAGCACGAGGTGCCGAGCGCGAAGGATCGTGCCGAGCCCTTGGGTGATGCAGTGCATGGGCACGTCGTCGATCGAGTCGAAGAAGCGAGCGTTGTCTTCGCGGGTCTGCTCGGTGAGGGTCTTCACGCGCGTGCGCGAGGCGAACGAAGAGCCGGGTTCGTTGAAGCCGATATGTCCGTCGGTGCCGATGCCGAGGATCTGCAGATCCACTCCTCCGGCCGCGTCGATCGCGGTCTCGTAGTCGTCACCTGCGTGCTGGATGGTGGCCTGTGCGCCGTTGGGCACATGGATCCGTCGCGGGTCGAGCCCCAGCGGCTCGACGACCTCGCGGGTGATGACCGAGCGGTAGCTCTCGGGATGAGCGGGGTCGATCCCCACGTACTCGTCCAGGGCGAAACCGCGCACCTGCGAGACGTCGCGACCCGCGAGCCTGCCTCGCAGCGCCTTGTAGACGGGGAGGGGCGTCGAGCCGGTGGCGAGGCCGAGCACGGCATCCGCACGTCCGTCGATCAGCTCGACGATCTCGGCGGCGACGAGGGCGCCTGCCGCTTCTGCGTTCTCGACGATGACGACTTCAGCCATGAGAAACGGTCTCCTTAGAGGGGGTGGTTGCGCCGACGACCGCGGCCCCGAAGGCCGCGGCGGGAGAGCCGGCAGGGAGCAGTTCGATCCTGTCGTCCAGGTGGAGCGAGCGCATGAAGGGCGAGGCCTCGGCATCGGACCGGAGAGCGTCGCGGATGCCCGTGTAGAGCCTGTCGCCGAGCGAAGTGAGGCCGCCGCCGATGATCACGCGTTCGACGTCGGCGGAGAGCACGAGCGCACGCACCGCCGCGGCCCCGCCGTGGAAGAGATCGGCGCGGAGCGCGAGCGCCCGTTCGTCACCGGTGTCGGCTGCGTCGAAGATGTCGCGCACCGGGAGCGCACCGGGACGATCCCAGGCTCGGGCGAGCGCGCCTCCGCCGCAGAAGGTCTCGATGCAGCCGCGCTGTCCACAGCCGCAGAGACGGCCGTTCGGGTCGACCGAGAGGTGCCCGACCTCGCCGGCCGTGCCTCGCGCGCCACGCCAGATCGTGCCGTCGACGACGATCCCGGCAGCGACCCCGGTGCCGAGATTGAGATAGGCCATCGACCCGTCGACGCCGCGCAGCACCGCAGCCCCGAGGGCGGCCGCTTTCACGTCGTTCTCCACGCGGACGGGGATACCCAGCTGTCGACCGGCGCGCCCGGCGAGATCCAGGGACTCGACGCCGAGATTCACGGCATGGAGCACCCGACCGGTGTCGGCGTCGACCAGCCCGGGGATCCCGACGCCCACCGACCTGACCGACGAGCGAGCGAATCCTCCCTCGTCGGCGAGCGCATCGACCGTCTCGAGGATGCTGACGACGACTGCCTCCTCACCCCAGCCGGTGGGTCGGCGCAGGCGCGCCAGAATGTCTCCGTCCGCGGACACCGCGACGGCATCGATCTTGGTTCCGCCGACGTCCAGGCCCACTCGTATGGGCCGACCGGACAGGTCGACGGCGAGCGCATCCGTCATCGGATGGTGCCCCTGCTCGTCTTCGGCTCGTGGACGCGGTCGCTCCCGCCGGTACGGATCACGAGACGCCCAGCTGGCTGGACAGCACCATCACGGCGGCACCGCGCAGGACGATGTCGTCCTGGTGTGTGCGGCGGATGAGCGCGTCCTCGAAGACGCCCTCGAGCGTGCGCGCGTGCAGGGTCTCGACCGCGGCGTCGATCAACACGCCGTCGAGCAGATCCTCAGGACCCGAGAGCACGACCTCGGACAGATCGAGTGCCGCGACGATCGGGGCGATCGCGATGCCCATGCGGGTGCCCGCATCGCGGAGGATCTCGTCGCGCGATCCGGGGGCGTCTGCGATGGCGGGACGCAGCCGCGTCTCACTCAGCCACGCTTCGAGGCAGCCGTCTTTGCCGCACGCGCAGCGGGGTCCACCGTCGGTGCCCACGACGACGTGGCCGATCTCGCCCGCTGCGAAGCGACTGCCGAGCAGCGGCTGGCTGCCGGTGATGACGCCGGCTCCGACTCCGCGACCGATCTTGATGAGCATGAAGTCGGCCTTCGCCTCGCCGAACGTGTACTCGGCGAGCACCGCGGCGTTGGCGTCGTTGCGCACGAGGACCGGCAGATCGAGATCGACGCCCAGCTTCGCCTCGAGAGGGAGATTGCTCCACCCGAGGTTGGGCGAGCTGAGCACGACGCCGTCAGGACGCACGACACCGGGGCTGCCGATCCCGACGCCGAGGATGGGCTGCGTGGCCGTCTCGGCGAGCGCTCGGGCCAGCTCCAGCGTGGCGGCGTAGGCGGCGTCGCCGTCTGCGCTCTCGGGCCGCGGCACCTCACGGCGCTCGAGCACGTCGCCGTCGAGGCTGAGCAGAGCGCCGACGAAGGCATGGGGGCCGGAGAGATCGATCCCGATGATCTGGTGCCCGACTCGGTCGATGTCGATGAGGATCGGAGGCTTGCCCGGTCCGACCGTCTCGCGCACTCCCATCTCGACGACGATGCCGTCGGAGATGAACTCCGCGACGAGGTCGGAGATGGTGACCCGAGTGAGGCCGGTCTCGCGAGAGAGGTCCGCTCGACTCATCGCTCCCGAGTGATAGAGCGTCTGCAGCACGAGCGCGCGGTTGTGACCGCGAGCGTGTTCCGGGAGCACCTTCGAGCGAGAGCGCAGGTGGCGCCCCGGGCCGAAGGCGTGCGCGCTCGCGGCGACGTAATCTGGCGACGTCGAAGGACGCGATCCATCCGATACGGACATGTTTGTTAGTAGACCTTACGAACAAAAATTTCGCAACCCCTGCCACAGTTAGCACAGGGAGGGTTACGGAAACGTTACATTATGCCGAGAGTACTCCGGCGGCGGTGCCCGACGAGTCCGCCAGGCCTTCGACGAGGCCCGCGACTATCGCCTGCCGCGCCTCGCGTGTCAGAGGCTTCCCCGGCACTCCAGGACGCCTCTGCACGGGCGTCGGACCGTCGAGAGGACGATACCGCACACCGGACTCGGCGAGGCGTCTGAGATGGACGGGAAGACGTCGCGCGAACCCCTCATACGAGGGTGGTTCGCCGCCGTCCCACAGCCGTTCGGCGATCGCTGCGAGACGAGGGAACATCGCGAAGTCGACCCGATCTCTCGTCGGGAGGTGCTCGGTCCACACGTTGGCCTGTCCGCCGACCGCGCCGTCCTCGATGCGCAGCGTGTAGGCCTGCTCGATCGGCAGCGGCGGGCCGACCCGGATCGGCTCCTCCGCCGATTCCGACTGGGGGTAGTCGAGATACACCTCGAGGTCGGGGCACGCGATCACGGGGATGCCGCGCCTCAGCGCCTCGCGCATCGCGACGGGACCCCGCCACGCGAGGATCCGCACACCCTCGGGGACATCGCCCTCGAGCACCTCGTCCCATGCCAGGGCGATGCGCCCACGGCTGCGGAGGTGGGCGACGAAATGATCGGTGAACCAGGGCTGCACGTCGTGGGGAGTCGCGAGACCGAGCTCGCCCATCCGCTCGCGCGCAGCGGCGCTCTGCGCCCACTCGGTGACCGGCACCTCGTCGCCGCCGATGCCGATCCACGGAGAGTCGAAGAGGTCGCACAGGGCGTCGATCGCCGCGCGCCCGAACGCGAGGGCGTCATCCGTCGGCGCGAGGGTGCGAGGGTTCACGCCGAAGCGCGACCACGGCGCGACAGCGCGCTCGCTCGCATCCGTGTTGCCGAGCGCGGGGTACGCGGCGAGCGCCGCCTGGATGTGCCCGGGCAGTTCGACTTCCGGCACGACCGTCACGAATCGCTCCGCGGCGTAGGCGACCAGGTCGCGCAGCTCCGCATCCGTGTAATGACCCTCGTGCAGCCCCGGCACCACTGTGGCGTGCGGCCCGTGGCCCCGCTGTGTCTCCTCGCGGCGCGCGCCCACCTCTGTGAGCAGCGGATAACCCGGCACCTCGAAGCGCCAGCCCTGATCGTCGGTGAGGTGGAGGTGCAGCACCGTGAGATGGTGGTCGGCCATCAGATCGACGAGTCGCTTGAGATCCTCGACCGGGCGGAAGTGCCGCGCGACATCGAGCATGACCCCCCGCCAGGTGTGAGCCGGAGCAGACTGCCATGTTCCTGCGGGGATCCGAGCGCGATCGGAGCCGGGCTCGCGCAGCTGCCGGAGCAGCGTGACGCCCCGGAACACGCCCGCCGCACTCGCCCCCGCGACGTCGATTCCCTCGGCCGTCACCGTCACGCGGAATGCCTCGGCGCCGACACGCCCTCGAGCGAACGGCTCCCCCGCGAGAGACTCGTCGATCCTCAGCGTGATCGCGGATGCCGCATTCCCGGTTTCGAGATGCTCGCCGAGACGGGATGCGCTCGCGACGAGCGCTTCCGGGGCCGACACCGGGGTGTGAACCGTCCACTCGAACGGCTCGGCAGCGGGATCGATCACCGACGGGATGTTCGGGACCGAGGCACGATGCGCGGCGGGCGTCATTCGCAGCGCTCGACCCGGTGTCGCACCGGACGCGTGTCCCGCCAGCACCACCGGCACACCGCCGACGAGCACCTCGTCGACGCCGATCGGCGCCTCGTGGGGAGCATCGAAGGTCGCCCCCGCCGTGATGGTCTCGGGATCGAACAGCACGAGGTCGGCCGTCGCTCCCTCGCGGATCACACCCCGCGGCGCGTCACCCCGGTCGAGGCCCAGCCGCATCGCCGGCGTGCCGGACAGGTGCTGCACAGCCTGTTCGAGGGAGAGCACCCCGAGTTCTCGCACGTAGTGCCCGAGGTAGCGCGGGAAGGTCCCTCGGCCCCGCGGATGCGGTCTCGCGCCGATCAGGATCCCGTCGCTGCCGCCGCTGTGCCGCGGGTGCCGCATGATCGTGCGGACGTTCTCCTCGTCGCCGATGTGCATCAGGATGCCGGTGGCCCCCGCATCCTCGAGGATCGTGTCCAGCACCACGTCGACCGAGCGCCTGCCGGACGACTCGGCGATCTCCGCGACGGTCCGTCCGACGAGGTCCGCGAGTTCGGGCGACGAGGTGCCGGAGATCTGGATGGCCGACCAGTCGGCACGCTCCCCGTGGAAACCGTCGCAGCCGATCTCCTCGAGCTCGACGCGGACGGTCTCGCGTCCGCTCTCATCGAGCGCAGCGAGGGTCGCGAGCAGGTCGCCGCTCTCGGCCAGTCGGCTCGGAAGCAGCGCCGCGAGCGTGGTGGCACCGGGAAGATAAGGGTAGGTGTCGAGGGTCACGTCGACGCCGTCGTCGAGGGCCTCATCGACCAGGGCCAGCAGCTCTGCCGCACGCCCGCGGTTCGGAGCGAAGTTCATGGTCGCATGCGTGAGATGGATCGGGCACCCGGTGCGACGGCCGATGTCGAGCGCCTCCCGATAGGCGTCCAGGGCTCCCCCGCCGTAGCTTCGGGTGTGGGGCGCCCAGTAGCCGCCGCGTTCGGCGACGACTCGGCAGAGCGCTTCCAGCTCCGCCGTGTCGGCGTACATCCCCGGGGTGTAGGTCAATCCGCTCGACATGCCGAACGCGCCTGCGTCGAGCGCCGCGCCGAGGATGCCGGACATCGCTGCGATCTCCGCAGGTGTGGCCGCCCGGTTCTCGTGACCGACCACCATCATGCGCAGATTGCCCTGCGGCACCAGGACCGCGGCGTTGCCCACCGCGGCCGAGTCGATCGCAGCGAGCAGGTCATCCATCGAACGCCAGGGGACGGCGGGCGGCATGCCGTTCCAGCCCGCGATCTGAGCCGGGATCACCGCCGCCGTCGCGTCGTCCAGCGGGGCATAGCCGAGCCCGTCCTGGCCGAGCACCTCCGTCGTGACGCCCTGGAGGATCTTCGCGTCGTGGGCTGCTCCCTGCAGCACGGCCAGCTCGCTGTGCGCGTGCATGTCGATGAACCCGGGAGCCAGCACCCGCCCCGCCCCCGCGACCTCCACCGCATCCGCCGGCAGTTCCAGGACCCTCTCATCTCCGTCGCGGATCACCGCGACGATGCGGGCTCCTTCGACCGCGACGTCGGCCGCGAACCTCTCGGCTCCGGTGCCGTCGACCACGGTGACGCCTCGGTACACCCGCACGGGCTTCTCGGTGCTCAGAAGCATGTCGCGACCGCTCCGATCACCCGGGGGTCCGCCGCATCCGGGTCGTCGATGACCGCCACCACGCGCCATTTGTCGAAAGCCGTGCAGGGATGCGACAGCCCGAGACGCACCACGTCGCCGACGGAGACATCTGCCCCGTCTGCAAGAGCGAGGAAGGCGTGCTGGTCGTTCAGGGCCGTGATCCGCCCCTCGACCGATTGTGGGACCGGCAGGTCGAGGTCGAACGGCACATCTCGACGGCCCGCGTCCAGCAGTGCGAGTCCCTCTTCGGGCTGCGAGACGACGCGCGACCACGCGTGCATGGCGGATCGCAGCGGCGCCGTCGATGTCAGGGCGCCGAACGGCGACATGCGCGAGTAGAAGCCGTCATCGTGGATCTGGAACGCACCCGACCGCAGCACGATGTCGGCATCCGCTCCGTGAGGGGCCAGGATCGCCGCTGCCCGGTCGGGGAAGGCGCTGCCTCCTGCGCTGAGCACGGGCCGAACGCCGGGCGGATACTCGAGGCGACGGTGGAGGTCGACGAGTGTGGACAGATAGGCGTCGACGGCGGCGACAGACGCCTCCGATCGGTCGGGACCGAACGGTCCTTCGTAGCCGGCGACTCCGGCGAGCCGCAGACCGGGGGCCGCGACGATCGCCTGGGCGATGCGCTCCCCGTCCTCCACGCTGCGTGCGCCCGTGCGCCCGCCCCGGCCACCGAGTTCGACGAGCACGTCGAGAGGACGCTCGGCGTCGTGAAGCGCGTCGGCGAGGATGCCGACGGTCTCGACGGAGTCCGCCCAGCAGAGGATCCGGAGATCGCCCGCCGCAGCGAGCAGAGCGCCGAGGTGGTGCGCGGCGCCACGATCCGTGACGGCGTTCGCGATGAGCACGGTGGAGACCCCTGCCTCGACCGCGACTTCGGCCTGCCACGGCGTCGCGACGGAGATCCCCCATGCGCCGGCATCGAGCAGCCGCTGCCAGAGCGCCGGCGCCATCGTCGTCTTGCCGTGCGGTGCGAGGACGACTCCCTGTTCCGCCGCCCAGGCGAAGACGGTCGATTCGTTGTGGGAGAGCGCCGCCTCGTGGACCGTCAGCACCGGCGTCACGAGATCGGACAGGTGCAGGCCCGCGTCGGGTACCTCCGACAGCCGCAGCCCCGCGGAACGCGGAGGGAAACCCTTCGCCCAGGTGCCGAGTACAGGATCCGGGATTTGTAGAGGCATCTAACAAGGCTACTAGGCTGGTCGCATGACCGCGAAGATCCGAGTGTCGACCGACGCCGCCCCCGCTCCCGCTCACACCTTCTCGCAGGGGATCCGAAAGGGCCCGATCGTGCAGGTCTCCGGGCAGGGCCCTGTCGACCCCCAGACGAGCGAATACCTCTTCCCCGGCGATGTCGCGGCTCAGACCACGCGCACGCTCGAGAACGTCAAGGCGATCGTCGAGGCATCCGGCGCGACATTCGACGATGTCGTGATGCTGCGCGTCTACCTGACCAAGCGCGAGGACTTCGCGATCATGAACGACGCGTATGGCGCGTTCGTGACAGCGCACACCACCAGCGGGGTCCTGCCTTCGCGCACGACCGTCTTCACGGGCCTCCCCCGCGAGGAGATGCTGGTCGAGATCGACGGCCTCGCCGTCATCAGCGACTGACGCATCGGGAATTTCCGCGGTCCACGGACCGTTGCCTCCTCGTTATCAGCGATCGCGTAGCATATCGCTAAGGACACGTGAGAAACCGGGGGGTGAGTTCGTGACCGATCTGATCTCAGCGCAGGATGCGAAGACCGAGAAGCTGACCGAGGCGACCGCCTCCGGCGACCAGCAGAATCCTGTCGCGCCCGCCGACTCCGGCGACGCACCCACCGACTCCCAGCCGCCGCGCAGCGGCGACCAGGAACTCGCCTGGGCGCCGATCGAACCGGCTCCGAAGAAGAAGCGCCTCGGCCTGTGGATCGGCCTCGGCGTGGGCGCGCTGGCCCTGGGCACGGCCGCCGCCTCGATGATCCTGATCGCGCCGGGCACCACGGTCGCCGGGATTCCCGTCGGCTGGCTCACGCCCGGTGCCGCGGCCGACACGATCCAGGCCCACGTCGCCGATGCAGAGGTCACTCTGACCGGAGCAGGCGGCGACACCGTGCTGACGGGAGCGGATCTCGGCGCCGAGATCGACGCGGCCGCACTCGCGGACGCCGCTTTCGCGGAGCGTCCGCTCTGGAACGTGACCGCCTGGATGGGTGAACCCGTCGCCGGCGAGATCATTCTCGATCCCGCGACGGCCGAGGCCGCGTTGCGTGAGGCCGTGCCGTCGAGTTTCGAAGACGCGGTCGATGCCGGCGTCGTCTTCGACGCCGCAGGCGGTGGCTACGCGATCACCCCCTCAGCCACCGGGACGGCCGTCGACCTCGACGGTCTTACCGCCGCGATCGTCGACACGATCGCGGACGGTGGCACGAGCCTCGAGTTCTCCGGCGACCCGGCCGAAGCCGCACCGGCGATCACTGATGAAGACGCCACGGCTTTCGCGACCTCTCTGAACACGATGCTCGGCTCGATCGGCTTCTACATCGGCGAAGAGCGCACGGTGCCCGTCGACGCGGCGACCGCCTCGACCTGGATCTCCGTCGTCGACGACGGTGGCGAGCTCAGCGTGGTCGCCGACGAGGCTTCGATCCAGGCGACGATCGACGCCCTCCCGGCAGCCGTCGACCGGGCCCCGGTCAACGCGACGAACATCGTCGATTCGGCCGGCAAGATCCTCCGCACCGAGGCCGAGGGAGTGAGCGGTCGCGCGATCGGCGACACCTCTGCCCTCGCATCAGACGTCGCGACGAAGCTCGAGGCCGGCGAGGGCATCTTCCCCATCGAGGTCACCGAGACGCCGTTCGAGTCCGTCAACCTCGTGCGCAAGATCGATGTCGACCTCGGGTCGCAGACCGCGACCCTCATCGAGAACGGCGCGGTCGTGCGCTCCTGGGCGATCTCATCGGGCAAGAGCGCGACACCCACCGACACCGGCAACTTCCGTGTCTACGCGCACGTGCGCGAGCAGACCATGAAGAGCCGCGAGCCGGACGGCTCGATCACCGAGACGCCCAACGTCCCCTGGGTCACCTACTTCAACGGCGACGAGGGCTTCCACGGCACCTACTGGCACAACGACTTCGGCAATCCCCGCAGCCACGGTTGCGTGAACATGCCGATCGATGTCGCCCGGTACGTCTACGAATGGTCGCCCGTGGGCCTCGAGGTCGCGGTCCACTACTGATCCCCGCTCTCACCGAGCAGATCCCCGCACGCGACGCGTCGTCGATTCCGCGGAGGGATCACGCGAAGAAGGGGCCGGATGCTCTCGCATCCGGCCCCTTCTTCTGTGATCTGCGTCAGCTCAGCGCGTCGACGATGCCGTTCAGCGTGGTGGACGGGCGCATGACTGCGGTGACGAGCGCGTCGTCGGGGCGGTAGTAGCCGCCGATCTCGACGGGCTTGCCCTGCACGGCGTTGAGCTCGGAGACGATCTTCTCCTCGTTCTCGGCGAGCGTGGCGGCGATCGGTGCGAAGGACGCGGCGAGCTCGGCATCCTTCGTCTGCTTCGCCAGCTCCTGCGCCCAGTACAGACCCAGGTAGAAGTGGCTGCCGCGGTTGTCGATCGTGCCGAGAGCGCGGCCCGGGGAGCGGTCCTCTTCGAGGAACGTTCCGGTCGCCGCATCGAGGGTCTCCGCGAGGACCCGGGCCTTCTCGTTCCCGGTGCGGTCGGCGAAGTGCTCGAGCGACGCGGCCAGCGCGAAGAACTCGCCCAGCGAGTCCCACCGCAGGTAGTTCTCCTCGACGAGCTGCTGCACGTGCTTGGGGGCCGATCCGCCGGCGCCCGTCTCGAAGAGGCCACCGCCGGCGAGCAGCGGGACGATCGACAGCATCTTCGCGCTGGTGCCGACCTCGAGGATCGGGAACAGGTCGGTCAGGTAGTCGCGCAGCACGTTGCCCGTCACCGAGATGGTGTCGAGGCCGTGGCGCATCCGCGCCAGCGTGTAGCGAGTGGCTTCCTCGGGAGCGAGGATCGTGATCGTGAGGCCCTTGGTGTCGAGCGTCGCGAGACCCTGGTGCACCTTGGCGATGATCTGCGCGTCGTGCGAGCGGTTGGCATCGAGCCAGAACACCGCGGGCACGCCCGTGGCGCGAGCGCGGGAGACGGCGAGCTTGACCCAGTCCATCACCGGGATGTGCTTCGTCTGCGTCGCACGCCAGATGTCACCCGCGCCGACCTCGTGCTCGATCAGCACGGTGCCCTCGCTGTCGAGCACCTGAACAGTGCCTGCGGCGGCGATCTCGAACGTCTTGTCGTGGCTGCCGTACTCCTCAGCCGCCTGCGCCATGAGGCCCACGTTCGGCACGGTGCCGATCGTGGCGGGGTCGAGCGGGCCGTTGGCGATCACATCGTCGATGACCGCCTGATAGACGCTCGCATACGAGGAGTCCGGGATCACCGCGAGCGTGTCGGCCTCGCCGCCGTCCTTGCCCCACAGCTTGCCGCCGTTGCGGACGAGTGCGGGCATGGAGGCGTCGACGATGACGTCGCTCGGGACGTGCAGGTTCGTGGTCCCCTTGTCGGAGTTCACGTACGAGAGACGCGGTCCCTCGGCGATGGCCCTGTCGAATGCTGCGGCGATCTCGTCGCCGTCGGCGATGTCACCGAGGCCCGAGAGGATCGAGCCGAGACCGTCGTTGGGGTTGAGTCCCGCGGCGGCCAGCTTGTCGCCGTACTGCGCGAACACGTCCTTGAAGAACACCCTCACGACGTGACCGAAGATGATCGGGTCGCTGACCTTCATCATGGTGGCCTTGAGGTGCACCGAGTAGAGGACGTCGTCGTTCTTGGCCGTCTCGAGCGTCTCGGCGAGGAAGGCGTCGAGGTGCGCGGCCGAGAGGAACGTCGCGTCGATGATCTCGCGCGGAAGGACCTTCAGCCCCTCCTTGAGGATCGTCACAGTGCCGTCTGCGGCGGTGTGGCGGAAGCTCAGGACGTCGTCATGGGCGGCGACCCAGGAGCGCTCGTTGTGCTTGAAGTCGTCGTGACCGAGCGTCGCGACGCGGGTCTTCGATCCCTCGGCGAACGGCTTGTTGCGGTGCGGGTGCTTCTTCGCGTAGTTCTTCACGGCCAGAGGTGCCCGACGGTCGCTGTTCCCCTCGCGGAGCACGGGGTTCACCGCTGAGCCCTTGATGCGGTCGTAGCGGGCGCGGACGTCCTTCTCCTCGAGAGAGGTCGGCTCGTCCGGGAAGTCGGGGATGTCGTAGCCCTGGGCCTGCAGCTCGGCGATCGCGCCCTTGAGCTGCGGGATCGAGGCCGAGATGTTCGGCAGCTTGATGATGTTCGCCTCGGGGAGCGTGGCGAGGCCACCGAGCTCGGCGAGGGAATCACCGACCTGCTGCTCCGGGGTGAGCTTCTGCGGGAATGCCGCGAGGATGCGTCCGCCGAGCGAGATGTCGCGGGTCTCGACCTCGATGCCCGCCTGCCCCGTGTAGGCCTTGATGATCGGCAGGAAGGAAGCGGTGGCGAGAGCCGGAGCCTCGTCCGTGTAGGTGTAGATGATGGCGTCGTCGGTCACCAGGAGGTTCTCCGTTCGCGAGGGCATATTTGTCTCGATACCAAGATACCTGAGCCGCTCCCGACCCACGTTCGCCGGGAGGCGGGGTGCACATCGACTTCCGGCATTCCGCAGAGCTGCACCCCTGACGAAAGTCGAGGTTTCTGCGCGGCGACCCGATGAGGGGCTAGCCTGTGATCATGTCCGAACTGCGCATGGTCGAACTCTCCGCTGCGACGATCGTCGCCGTGAACAACATGTCGCTCAAGCCCGGACAGGAGCAGTTCCTCGCTCCGGTGTCCTATGGCATCGCCGCGACCGTCATCAACCCCCAGACCTCCTGGCAGCGAGTCGTCCTCGACGACGACCAGGTCGTCGGTTTCGTCAGTGCGAACTTCGACGCCGACGCCCCGGAAGAGCACTTCCGCTCCGTGCTGTGGCGCATCAACGTCGACGCCGACGACCAGGGCAAGGGCGTGGGTCGCTTCGCGGTCGAGCAGCTCATCGAAGAGGCGCGAGTCCGCGGATTCGACCACGTCAACGTCATCTACGAGGCCGGAGAAGACGGCCCCGAGGCGTTCTTCCTGCGTGTCGGCTTCACCCCTGTCGGCGAGACCGAGTACTCCGAAGTCATCGCTCAGATCCGCATCCCTTCGTAGACCGGCGGCGGGGTCTCGAATCCCCTCCCCCATCGAGGCCCCGTCGCCCTGTCCGGTGAATCGATGGGACCGCTCCCGCGTTCTCCGCGATCGATTTGTTGCGAGTGACCACAAAAAGGTTGCGCGCAGCGTCGAACCGTGCCTATCATCGCTGTCAGAGGCGAGAGCGAAACGCTTCGACGATGTGACCGAGACACGACGATGGAGTCCTGATGACGACGATCCACGAGGTGGCGGAAGCCGCCGGAGTGTCGATCAGCACGGTCTCCTACGCTCTGAGCGGCAAGCGCCCCGTCTCCGAGAAGACGCGCCGACGCATCGAGGACGCGGTGCACACGCTCGGTTACGAGCCCGACGCCGGAGCACGGATGCTCGCCGGGCGCCGCACGCAGATCTTCGGGCTCACCGAGCCCCTCCGCGCCGACACGCACGCCCCGACCCACATGGCGTTCGTGCTGGCGACCGCGGTCGCCGCGCGGCGCCGCGGTTACGACATCCTCCTCCTGACCGACGAGCAGGCGTCAGAGGGCATGAACCGCGTCGCCGCGAGCAATCTGGTCGACGCCATCCTCGTGCTCGACGTCGCCCCCGACGACGAGCGCGCGGACATCGCCCGCTCCCTGCGCTCCCCCACCGTGTTCATCGGCATCCCCGACGACGCCCGGGATCTGACCTGTGTCGACCTCGACTTCGAGGCGACGGGGCATCTCGCGGTGGATCGACTGGCCGATGCCGGACATACGTCGGTCACGCTGTTCGGCCAGACCGAGGTCTCCTACCGGAAGTCGAACTTCCCTCGTCGCCTGCTCCTCGGCGTGCAGGAGCGAGCGGCCGAGCGGGGCGTCGACCTCGACTGGGTGACGACGGGCGTCACGACCACCGATGCCTCCTCCGTGCGCGCGGCCGCAGAGCTGGCGCTGGAGCGCGGCGTCCGCGCCTTCATCGTCCACGCCGCCGGCGACGTCCACGACGTCCTCCTCGAGACGATCTCGTCCCAGGGGCTGACGGTGGGAGAAGACGTCTCCGTCATCTCGGCGGCCGCATCGTTCGACACGTCTGCGCTCGTCGTCCCGATCGACACGATCCCGCTCGTGCCGCAGAGGTCGTGCGAGCTCGCCGTCGACCTCGCGGTACGACGCCTGAAGGAACCGGGCCTGCCCGCGCAGATCCACCTGATCCCACCTGAGTACCAGTCCGCCGGCTCCGTCGCTCCCGCGCGGGACTGACGGGCGTCGACCACGCAGCCGCATCGCGATCATCGAAACGCTTCGACGATCGCCTCATCACAACTGAACACCCGACCCACTGAAGTGTCCGGCCCCAGGGCCACCGAGAAAGGAGTGCCGACGATGGCACGCACCACCCGCAGGACGAAGACGTTGGCGGCTCTCGCCGCTCTCACCGCGACAGGCATCGCCCTGAGCGGATGCACCGCCGGTTCCGGCGACGAGGGGGGCGGCGGCGACACCCTCAAGCTCTGGCACTACGAGGGCGCCGACAGTGCGATGGGCAAGGCGTGGGCCGAGGCGATCGCGATCTTCGAGGAGGAGACCGGCGCGAAGGTCGAGTTCGAGGAGAAGTCCTTCGAGCAGATCCAGAAGACCGCCAGCCAGGTGCTCGACACGGACGCCGCCCCCGACCTCATGGAGTTCAACAAGGGCAACGCGACGGCCGGCTTCCTCGCCTCCACCGGCCTGATCGCCGACATCTCCGACGCCGTCGAGGAGTACGGGTGGGACGAGAAGCTCGCACCCTCTCTCCAGACCACCGCGAAGTACTCCGAAGACGGTGTGATGGGCGGTGACACGTGGTTCGGCGTCCCGAACTACGGCGAGTTCGTCGGCGTCTACTACAACCAGGACGCGTTCGCCGCGGCAGGGCTCGAGATCCCCACCACCTACGAGGAGTTCGTCGACGTGCTCGACGCGTTCGTCGCACAGGGAGTCACCCCTCTCGCCGAGGCCGGCGCGGAGTACCCGCTCGGACAGCTGTGGTATCAGCTCGCGCTGCTCGAGGGAGACCGCGACTTCGTCGACTCCTATCAGCTCTACGACGGAGAGGTCGATTGGCAGGGCCCGGAGGTCACCGCCGCCTCCGAGACGCTCCAGGACTACGTCGACAAGGGCTACATCGCCTCGGACGTCTCATCGGTCAAGGCCGAGGACGCCGGTGTCTCGTTCATCAACGGCACCTCGCCGATCTTCGTCTCGGGCTCCTGGTGGTTCGGACGCTTCGTCTCGGAGGCCACCGGCTTCGATTGGACGATGACGGCGTTCCCTGGAGCGGATCTCTCGCTCGGCTCGTCCGGCAACCTGTGGGTCGTCCCCGAGAACGCCGCGAACAAGGAGCTCGCGTACGAGTTCATCGACATCACGATGCGGCCGGAGATCCAGGCGATCATCGGCAACAACGGCGGCCTCCCCGTCGCGGCAGACACCGCTGACATCACCGATGAGAAGAGCGCGGCCCTGATCGAGACGTTCAACGGCGTGCTCGACGCCGACGGACTCTCGTTCTACCCCGACTGGCCCGCCCCCGGCTTCTACGACGTGATCGTCCAGGAGCTCCAGGGTCTGATCACCGGCACGCAGGACGCCGAGACGACCAACACCAACCTCGGCGAGCAGTACGACGAGGGCACGTCCGAATTCCGTTGATCCACTCGCGGGGGCGGCGACCGCACGTCGCCGCCCCCGCATCCTCCTGGAGATGAACATGTCACTCGTCACCCGCCGCGAGGGCCGCACGAAGCTGCCGCCCGAAGAGCCGTCGATCCCGCAGCGCAGCGGTGGGACCGGCGCCTACTGGATGTACCTGCTCCCGGGCTTCGTCCTGCTCCTCGTCGTCGTCATCGTCCCGCTGATCTGGAACGTGTATCTGACCTTCACGAAGTGGAAGGGCGTCCGCACACCGGAGTTCATCGGTCTCGAGAACTGGCAGAAGATCCTCACCGACAGCGACTTCTGGACCTCATTCACGAACTCGGTGTGGATGATCATCGCCATGGTCGTGGTGCCCACGATCGTCGGTCTCATCGTCGCCGCCCTTCTCTTCGACGTCGTCGGACGCAAGTTCGGCGGCAAGGTGGGCAGCTTCCTGCGGGCGACGTACTACCTCCCCCAGATCCTCCCGATCGCCGTCGCCGGCATCGTGATCGGCTGGATCGTCCGGCCGGGTGGCGACGGCGCGCTGAACCAGATCCTCGGATGGTTCGGCATCCCCGCCTACGACTGGCTCGGCCAGATGCCCTCGGCCCTCATCGTGCTGATGGTCGTCATGGTGTGGGTGCAGCTCGGCTACCCCGTGGTCGTCTTCATGGCGGCGCTGCAGCGCGTCGACCCTGAGCTCTACGAAGCCGCCGAACTCGACGGGGCGAACTGGTTCCAGCGATTCTCGGCGATCACGATGAGCATCATCCGCCCGGAGATCTTCGTCGTCACTCTGACCTGCACGATCGCGGCACTCAAGGTCTTCGGCCCCGTCTACATCATCACCCGCGGCGGCCCCGCAGGCGCCACCCTGGTGCCCGCGTACTACGCCTACCAGGAGTTCTTCACGAAGCGGAACGTCGGCTACGGCGCGACCATCGCCACCGTGCTGACCATCGTCGTGGTGATCGTGTCGATCATCTTCATCCGCGTGCAGAACTCGCTCGAGCGCAAGGAAAGGGCGGGTCTCTGATGCACGCCACCACCGCCATCGTCACCGGCAAGCCGGCCACCCGCCGTCCGCGCGGCGGCATGACCAAGAAGCGTCCGATCGACTGGCTCATGCTCGCCCTCGTCGTGATCGGTGCGCTGCTGATCATCGCGCCGTTCTACCTCGTGCTGGTCAACTCGTTCAAGTCGCCGGTCGACTACGCGACGTCGGGTCCGCTGGCGTTCCCCGAGACCCTCGACTTCGGCGGGATCATCAAGTTCTGGGAGAGGGTGAACTTCCCCGAGAAGGTCTGGAACTCGCTCTTCATCGCTGGTGTGGTCTCCGTCCTCGCCGTGGTCATCTCGATGCTCAACGCCTTCGCGATCGGCATCGGGCGAGTCCGCGGACGCAGCTGGATCGTGCTGCTCTTCCTGCTCGCGAACCTGCTGCCCCAGGAGGCCCTCCTCTACCCGCTCTACTACATGTTCAAGTCCGTCGGCCTGTACGACAACGTGTGGTCGGTGATCATCGTCTTCACCGTGATCCAGGCGGCGTTCGGCACGTATCTGCTGTCGTCGGTCTACGGGACGTTCCCGAAGGAGATCCTCGAGGCGGCGTCTCTCGACGGCGCGAGCCGCTGGCAGATCCTGTGGCGGGTCGTCTTCCCGATCAGCCGTCCGACCCTGTCGGTGCTGCTCATCTTCTTCTTCATCTGGACGTGGAACGAGTTCCTGATCCCGCTGACCTTCCTCGCGTCGAACGCCAACCAGACGGTCCCCGTGGCGATCAGCGTGCTGCAGGGCGACCGGCTCATGGACGTCACGACGACGAGCGCGTCAGCGCTGCTCGGCATCATCCCCACGCTCATCTTCTTCCTCATCTTCCAGCGCACCCTCACGCGCGGCATCACGGCAGGAGCAGTCAAGTAATGAAGTTCACCGACGGGTTCTGGCAACTGCGTCCAGGGGTCACCGCGCTGTACGCGCAGGAGGCCTATGACATCGCCGAGACCACCGACACCCCCGACGGGCGAGGGATCGTCATCACGGCGCCCACCATGGTGATCGCCAAGCGCGGCGACACCCTGAACCGTCCCGTGCTCACGACCACGCTCTCCTCTCCCGCCGAAGGGGTGGTGCGCGTGCGCATCGCGCACCACGAAGGCGGCCGCTGGCACGGCGGATTCGGCCTCCCCGGCGCAGGAGCGGGGGCCGCCGCCGTGTCCGTGAGCGAGGCGGGCGGCGTCCTGGATGCCGGTTCGCTCGTGGCGCGGATCACCCACGGTGCGCCGTGGGGCCTGTCCTTCGAGGTCGACGGCAGGCGTGTGACCGGAAGCGGGCACAAGGCCCAGGGCTACGTCCGGCTCGCTCCGGACGCGCAGGTGGATGCCGGAATCGTCGACAACGCCCGCCAGGGCGGCTCGACCCCCAGCGGATCCGTCTTCGTGCACGAGCAGCTCGACCTGGGAGTGGGCGAGCTCATCTACGGCCTCGGCGAGCGCTTCGGCCCGCTGGTGAAGAACGGTCAGTCGGTGGACATCTGGAACGCCGACGGCGGGACCTCGAGCGAGCAGGCGTACAAGAGCATCCCGTTCCATGTGTCGAACCGCGGGTACGGGGTTCTCGTGAACGATCCGGGCCATGTGTCGTACGAGATCGGCTCGGAATCCGTCGAGCGCGTGCAGTTCTCGGTCTCGGGAGAGGTGCTCGAGTACTTCCTCATCGCCGGTCCGACGCCGAAGGAGGTCCTCTCGCGCTACACCGCTCTCACCGGACGGCCGCCGGTGGTTCCCGCCTGGTCGTACGGGCTCTGGCTGTCGACGAGCTTCACGACCGACTACGACGAGCAGACCGTCAACTCGTTCATCGACGAGATGGCGGCGCGGGAGCTGCCGGTGTCGGTGTTCCATTTCGACTGCTTCTGGATGCGGGAATTCAACTGGACCGACTTCGTCTGGGATTCGCGGGTGTTCCCCGATCCCGAGGGCATGCTGTCGCGACTGCACGACAAGGACCTGCGCGTCTGCGTCTGGATCAACCCCTACATCGCCCAGCGCTCCCCGCTGTTCCGCGAGGCCGCCGATCAGGGCTTCCTCGTGCAGCGCCCCGACGGATCGGTCTGGCAGTGGGACCTGTGGCAGGCGGGTATGGGTCTCGTGGACTTCACGAACCCCGAGGCCACCGCCTGGTACCAGTCGAAGCTCCGTGGGTTGATCGACCAGGGCGTGGACTGCTTCAAGACCGACTTCGGCGAGCGCATCCCGACCGAGGTCGTCTGGGCCGACGGCTCCGACCCCGAGCGCATGCACAACCTGTACACCGATCTCTACAATCGCGCGGTGCACGATGTGCTCGTCGACGCCCGCGGCGCGGATGACGCCGTGCTGTTCGCGCGCTCGGCCACGGCGGGCGGACAGAGCATGCCGGTGCACTGGGGCGGGGATTCCACCTCGACCTATGCGTCGATGGCCGAGACCCTGCGCGGAGGGCTGTCGCTGGCGCTCAGCGGCTTCGCCTTCTGGAGCCACGACATCGGGGGCTTCGAGGGCACTCCGGATGCTGGGGTCTTCAAACGCTGGACGGCGTTCGGCCTGCTCGGCTCGCACTCCCGCTTCCACGGCTCGAGCTCGTACCGGGTGCCGTGGGCCTTCGACGAGGAGGCCGTCGACGTGACGAGGCGCTTCACCCACCTGAAGATGCAGCTCATGCCCTACCTCTATCAGCAGGGCATCATCGCCTCGAGAACCGGGCTGCCGGTGATGCGTCCGATGCAGCTGGAGTTCCCGGACGACCCGGCCGTCGGCTACCTCGACCGGCAGTACATGCTGGGCTCTGACCTGCTCGTCGCGCCGGTCTTCTCGGAGGACGGAACGGTGGAGTTCTATCTCCCGGAGGGCGAGTGGACGTCGCTGCTGACGGGAGAGACGGTCGTGGGCGGCGGATGGCGCCGGGAGACCCATGCCTTCGATTCACTGCCGCTGTACGTGCGCCCCGGCACCGCGCTCCCCTGGGGCGCCCGCACCGATCGGCCGGACTACGACTATCACGACGGCCTGCGACTGCGCGTGTTCCCCGGCGGATCGGGGTCGACGACGGTGACGGTCACGAGCCCCGACGGCCGTGAGAAGATCTACGAAACCGACCTGACGGAGGTGACCCGGTGACCCTCTCCCCCGCCGATGACTACCGCGGATCCGGACTCGTCCTCCCCGAGGGCTTCACGTTCGGATCGGCGACCGCCGCGTACCAGATCGAGGGTGCGGCAGACGAGGACGGCAGGACGCCGTCGATCTGGGACACGTTCAGCCGAACGCCGGGCAAGGTGTGGAACGGCGACACCGGCGATGTGGCCTGCGATCACTACCATCGCGTCGATGAGGACCTCGACCTGATGTCGGATCTCGGACTGCAGGCCTACCGATTCTCGATCGCCTGGCCGCGCATCGTCCCTGCGGCAGACGGACGAGTCAATCAGGCGGGCATCGACTTCTACTCGCGTCTCGTCGACGGACTCCTCGAGCGCGGCATCCGCCCCGTGGCGACCCTCTACCACTGGGATCTTCCGCAGTACCTCGAGGATGCGGGCGGGTGGACCTCTCGCGCCACGACCGATGCCTTCGAGCGATACGCGTCGATCGTGGGCGCAGCACTGGGCGACCGGGTACACACCTGGACCACGCTCAACGAGCCCTGGTGCTCCGCCTACCTGGGCTACGGTCAGGGCGGTCACGCGCCGGGTCGGCACGAGCCCGCCTCCGCGCTGTCGGCCGTGCACCACCTGAACCTTGGGCACGGGCGCGCCATCCAGGCGCTCCGGGCGACGTCGACCGGTGACCCGGACTACTCGGTGACGTTGAACTTCCATGTCCTGCGCGGCGTCGGCGACGGCGCTGACGAGGCCATGCGCCGGATCGACGGTCTCGCGAATCGCGCCTTCACCCACCCGATGCTGCGCGGCGAGTACCCCGCAGACCTCCTCGACGACACGGCATCGGTCACCGACTGGTCGTTCGTGCAGGATGGCGACCTCGCCACGATCAACCAGCCGATCGACGTCCTCGGGGTCAACTACTACTCGACGGCGACCGTCCGCCTGTGGGACGGGGTGTCGGAGAAGCAGCAGAACGACGGGCACAAGGGCACGGCCGGAGGCACGGCGTGGCCGGGCAGCGATCAGCTGGTCGAGTTCGTCGAGCAGCCGGGGCCGTACACGGCGATGGGATGGAACATCGCGCCCGAGGGACTGGAGGAGCTGCTCGTCTCGCTGTCGGAGCAGTTCCCGTCGCAGCCGCTCATGGTCACCGAGAACGGGGCGGCGTTCGACGACGAGGTGGCTGAGGACGGCTCCGTCCCCGATCCCGAGCGCACCGACTACCTGCGCAGGCACTTCACGGCCGCTCATCGTGCGATCCAGCGCGGTGTCGACCTGCGCGGCTACTTCGTGTGGTCGCTCCTCGACAACTTCGAGTGGGGCTACGGCTATGCCAAGAGATTCGGCATCGTGCGCGTGGACTTCGACTCGCTCGAACGCACCGTCAAGGACTCGGGGCACTGGTATCGACAGCTGATCGCCTCACGGACGATCGGCGCCTGAGGCACCGCACTCACGTGAGCATCGAGCGCCGTCTTCGCCCTGCGGAGGCGGCGCTCAGCGCTTGTCCGGGCGTTTGCGTTCGTTCCACGCGGCGAACGCCGATGCGGCGGCACCGGCGGCACGGTCGATCGCCTCGGCCGACCGACTGATCACATCCTGCGCGGCATTCTGCCAGGTGGACGATGCCGAAGACGCCTCTCCCGCGTGCACCCGAGCGGCGTGCTCGGCCGCTTCGAAGGCCCGCTCGAGATCGGCGACGGCGTCGCGGTACGCGGCGAAGTCCGCCGCGCTGACCCTTCCGGTGGCGGCGCGGCGCATCTCGACCGCGTGCGCTGCCGCGCGCAGATACGCCGCAGTCGCCGGCTGTCGGACGTCGGTCATCTCCGGGTAGGCGATCTGCAGCCCCGGATCGGTCTCGTAGCTCATCCAGCGCACGACGATCGCCTCGTGCTGCGCCTGAAGCCTCTCCAGGGGGCGTGGTGCGGATGCCGGCGGGATCGCCGCACGGGCGGCGTTCAGGCGCACCTGCTTGGCGCGGACGTCGGCGGACGCGGCTTTGGCGTCGTTCTCCTTCGCCCGCAGCATCCGCTTGGCACCCGCGACCTGCTCCGGGGTCGCACGCCGCGCGCTGCGTTCGGCCGAGATGCGGGCGACGTCGGCGCGCGCCAGCTTGACGGCCATCCGCCTCTCGACCGCCGTCTGCCTGGCGGCTTTGAGATCATGCCGAGCCGCGTCGTACTCGAGTCGGCGTCCGCTCTTGATGCTGCGGCGACGCAGCCCGACCGCGCCGGCTGCGACACCCCCGGCTGCGGCGGGCGCGATCCACCACAACTCGACGGCGAGCAGCAGCGGATCCATACCTCGATGGTACCCAGAGCCAAGGCTCGTGTCCCTTCCCCCCTCTCCCCCTCTCTCCTCTCCTGTCCCCCTCCCCCTCCCCACATCTGCGGCTTTGGTCACCTTCTGCGGCCAGGGCCGAAGCTCACGGCCGCAGAAGCTCACCCGAGCCGCCGAAGTGGAGGGCGTGACTGCCCCTCCACATCCCGCTTCGGCAGTCGGTTCTCCTCAGGATGCGGGTAGCCGGCTTTCGAGGAGGTGGGCGGGGCGGCATCCTGAGGCGATGGACCTGAGGGAATGGCTCACTGCGCGAGGCGGCATCGCCCACCGATCGGACGCTGCCGAACACGGTTTCGCCCCGAGACAGGTTCGTGGGGCGATCCGCTCCGGAGCAGTGCGCCGCCTGCGCGCTCAGTGGGTGGCCCTGGCATCGGCGCCCGACGACCTGGTGGCGGCTGCCGCGGCATCCGCGCGGCTGACCTGCGTGTCGCTCGCACGTCGTCGCGGGTGGTGGGTGCCGGATCGAGCGCCGGGCGGTCTGCACCTGCAGGTCGGGCCCAATGCGCACCGCCACCGAGATGACGCGACCCTGCATTGGGGCGCGCCGCTCGTCGACTGCGGCCCGCGGCGACTCACGGCGTCCGTCGAAGACGCTTTGGCGCACATCGCCGGCTGCTGCCTCCACGAGGACGCACGGGTGATCTGGGAGTCGGCCGTCCGCATCGAGCGGCTCGACGTCGAAGCTCTTCGACTGGTGGAATGGCGTGAGCCGCGGTCGCGCGCACTAGCCGAGGAGGTCATCGGACTGTCGGACTCCGGCCTGGAGACGATGGTGGTCGTACGGCTCAGTGGTTGGGGTGTGCCCCTGCGCCAGCAGGTCCGGCTCGCGGGTCGCCGGGTCGACATCGTGATCGGCTCGCACCTGGTCGTGCAGATCGACGGATACGCACATCACTCCTCGTCTGCGCAGCGGGGATCCGATGTCGCCCATGATGCCGAGCTGCGCCTGCGCGGGTACACCGTGTTGCGCCTGTCCTATGCGCAGATCGTGCACGGGTGGGAAGACGTCGAGCGCACTCTGCAGGCCGCGATCGCGCGGGGGCTGCATCTTCCACCCCGTCGGCGCCGATGATGGCCAACGGTTCGTGCGGCCACAGTGACCTTCTGCGGCCACGACTTCTCGTCGTGGCCGCGGAAGTGCGCCGTGGCCGCAGAAGACGCGGAGGACGACAGCAGTCGCGCTCGCTCAGGAGACGGTCACACCAGCGTCTGCTGCCAGGCGGCGTGCAACTGAGCGAACTTGCCCGTGCCGCTGATGAGGGTCTCCGGGGTGTCGTCCTCGATGATCTTGCCGTGCTCCATCACGAGCACCCGGTCGGCGATCGCGACCGTCGACAGCCGGTGCGCGATGATGATCGCCGTGCGGTCCTTGAGGAGCGTCTGCAGCGCATCCTGGATCAGACGTTCCGAGGGGATGTCGAGAGACGCGGTCGCCTCGTCGAGGATCAGCACCGCAGGGTCGGCGAGGAACGCCCGCGCGAACGAGATCAGCTGACGCTGCCCCGCCGACACTCGGCCACCGCGCTTGTTGACGTCGGTGCCGTATCCGTCGGGCAGCGACGAGATGAACTCGTCTGCCCCGACCGCGCGGGCAGCCGCACGGATCTCATCCAGCGAGGCATCGGGCTTTCCGAGAGCGATGTTGTCGGCGACCGTGCCGCTGAACAGGTAGGCCTCTTGCGTGACCATCACGATGGCGCGACGCAGGTCCTTCGGATGCAGGCTGCGCAGGTCGACTCCATCGAGCGTGACCGTGCCGATCGACGGGTCGTAGAACCGGGAGATCAGCTTCGCCAGAGTGGACTTGCCCGCGCCCGTGGTACCCACCAGCGCGATCGTCTGCCCGGCAGGGATGTCGAGCGAGAAGTTCGGCAGGATGGTCTTCTCGCCGTTGTATCCGAACGTGACCTCGTCGAACCGCACGTGTCCGCGCGACTCCCACAGGTCGACCGGCTTCTCGGGATCCGGAACCGTCGGCACCTCTTCGAGCACTCCGGACACCTTCTCCAGGGCCGCGGTGGCGGACTGGTAGGAGTTCAGGAACATCGCGATCTCCTGCATCGGCGCGAAGAAGTTGCGCACGTACAGCACGGCCGACAGCAGCACGCCGACGGTGAGGGTCTCGTTCGAGACCCTGATGCCGCCCCACAGCACGACGATTCCGAGCACGAGCGCCGCGACGCCCATCAGGCCGGGCTCGAACGTGCCGAACAGCAGCATCGAGCGTCGGTTGACGTCCCGGTAGTCGCCGGCGATCTTCTGGAAGGTCACGTCATTGCGAGGCTCCTTGCGGAAGGCCTTGACGGCACGGATGCCGGTCATGGTCTCGACGAACTGCACGATGACCTTCGCGCTGATGACGCGCGACTCACGATAGACGAGCTGCGAACGCGAGTAGAACCAGCGCATCAGGAAGAACAGGGGTACGCCGCCGATCGCGAGGATGAGCCCGGACTGCCAGTCCCACACGCACAGCGCGATGAAGGTGAACAGGCCGAACAGCACGCCGGAGACGAGCTCGTTCAGCCCGCCGTCGAGCAGCTCCTTGATCGAGTCGAGGTCGCTCGTCTGACGCGAGATGATGCGACCGGAGGTGTAGGACTCGTGGAACTCCAGGCTGAGGCGCTGGGTGTGCAGGAAGATCCGCTTGCGGAGGTCGAGCAGCACCGCCTGCGTGAGCTTGGCCGCGATGATCACGTACCAGGCGATCATCGCCGCCGCGACGGCGCCGGCGAGGAGGTAGATCCCGCCGATCATGAAGGTCGGCATCCAATCGGCGCGCTCGAGCACGGCGGGCAGGGCACGGTCGAGACCGATGCTGATGAGGATCGGTCCCGCGACCTGGAGCGCCGTCGAGATGACGAGAACGATGGCCGCCAGAGTGATCTGCGGCTTCAGCGGACGCACGAGCGATCCCAGCAGTCGGAGCGACCGGCGACGGATGGCCCGGCTCTCCTCCTTGGTGTAGCTGGAGCGGTCTTCGTCCTGGGTTCCGGTGATCGCGGAGCTCATCGCTGCACCTCCTTCTCGGTGATGATGTCTTCGTCGGCGGCGTCCTGGCGGATCCCGTCCTGCACGACGGCGTCGATCTCGTCTTCCTCATCGCGGATGATCGGGATCGCGCCGGTGCGCGCCGCCTCCTCAGCCTCGAGGCTGGAGATGACGTGGCGGTAGTGACGACTCGTCTTCAGCAGCTCGCTGTGCGTCCCGACGGCGGTGACTCGGCCCGATTCGAGCAGCGCGACCCGGTCGGCCAGAGCCACGGTCGAGGGCCTGTGCGCCACGATCATGGCGGTCGTATCGGCCAGCACGTGCCGCAGCGCCTCTTCGACGAGAGCCTCGGTGTCGACGTCGAGCGCCGACAACGGGTCATCGAGCACGAGCACCTTCGGCTTGGCGGCGACCGCCCTGGCCAGTGCGAGACGCTGACGCTGTCCGCCGGACAGGCTCAACCCTTCCTCGCCGATGACGGTCTCGACCCCCTCGGGGAGCGAGTCCACGAAAGAGGCCTGTGCCACGTCGAGCGCTTCGCGCAGCACTCGTTCGGCCTCGTCGCTGTGCACGTCGAGATCGGCCCGTCCGAGCAGGACGTTCTCGCGCACGGTGGCCGAGAACAGCGTGGCGTCCTCGAACGCCATCGCGATGTGCTGACGCAGCTCGGCGAGCGGCAGGTCGCGCACGTCGACGCCGTCGAGCGTCACGCGCCCGCCGGTGACGTCGTAGAGGCGCGTGGGCAGGGTGGTCAGGGTGGTCTTGCCGCTGCCGGTCAGCCCCACGAGCGCCATGGTCTCGCCCGGGCGCAGCACGAGATCGATGCCGTCGAGCAGATCGCGCTCGTTCGCGCCCGCGTCCTGGTACCGGAAGTGCGCCTTGTCGAATGCGAGCTCGCCACGGGGTTCCGCGATGTGCACGGGGTTCTCGGGGTCGGTGATGCTGTTCGTCTCGGAGTAGATGTCGAACACGCGATCGGTCGCCGTGCGGGCGTCGAGCATGAACGAGAACAGGAACCCGATCGATTCGATCGGCCAGCGCAGCACGACGGCCATGGCGAAGAACGCGAACAGCTGAGCCTCGTCGATCTGTCCCTGCGAGATCAGCCAGATGCCGGACATCAAGCTCAGCCCGAACGCGATCTGCGGCATGAGATCGAGCCAGAACCAGATCGACGCGATCGCGCCGGCCTTGCTCATCTCGGTCTCACGCAGCGTCTCGGCCTGGCGGCTGAAGCGGCTCAGAGCGTGCTTGCCCCGACCGAACGCCTTGAGCACGCGGATGCCGTGCACGCTCTCCTCGACGCTGGTGGCGAGGTCGCCGGCCTGGTCCTGGCTGCGGCGAGTGAGCGCGCCGTAACGCTTCTCGAAGAGGTAGCCGCGGATCCAGAGCGGAATGGCGGTGACGATGAAGATCACTCCCAGCAGCCAGTGCCAGCGGAACAGGAGCACGGATCCGATGATGATGGTCAGGACGTTGACCACCAGCAGGACGAGGCCGAAGGCCAGCCACCGGCGGATCAGGCCGATGTCCTGCATCATCCGGCTCAGCAGCTGCCCCGACTGCCAGCGGTCATGGAAGGAGACCGGCAGCGTCTGCAGGCGCGAGTAGAGCTCGGTGCGCATCTTGTACTCGACCTGTGTTGCGGGGTTGAGCACGAACTGGCGGCGCAGCCAGACCATGAGCGCCTCACCCAGCGCGAGGCCGAAGACCGCGAGCGCACCCCAGGCGATCGCATCGATCGCGCCCGTCCGCACAGGACCGCGGATGATCTGCTCGAGGACGATCGGAATCATCAGTGCGATGATCGCGGCGACGAGCGCGCTCGCGGCGCCTCCCGCGAGCCGCCAGATGACGGGCTTGACGAAAGGCTTCAGGCGCCACAGTGCGGCCGGTGTGGAAAGGGAGGAGGAAGGGGAGGCGTTCTGCGATGAAGGCGAGGAAGACATGTCTCTCAGACGAGTTTCGTATGGGGAAGCGGTTGCTGAAGGCGGCAGACGCAGCGAAGGACTCTCGGAGTCCGGCATCCGGTGGTCGTGCGTGTCGGAAAGTGGCTCTAGCGGAGCGGGCGCACCGGGGTCGAGCCGAGAGCGGCGATCTGCACAGCGGCGATCGATGTCATGGTGTCCTCCTCAGGGGCTCGGCTATGTCGTCCCGGTCGGTGCGACAGCCCACCAGCCTATTCCTGTGAACAAGCTGAGCACAAGAGAGATTCCCGATTCATCCCCGCGCGGCTTCTCGCTCCAGCAGGCTCGCCTTGACGTCGAGGCCCCAGGCGAACCCGCCGAGGGTGCCATCCGACCGCAGCACACGGTGGCACGGCACGAAGAGCGCGGGGGCGTTGCGGGCGCAGATCGATGCCGCGGCGCGCACCGCACGGGGGTTGCCGAGCCGCGCTGCGAACGAGGTGTAGGTCAGCGGCTCCCCCGGCTCGATCGACCTCAGCGCCGACCATCCGGTGAGCTGGAGCGCCGTGCCCGTCTGCTTCACGGCGACCGCGTCGATCGCCGAGAGGTCTCCGGCATAGAACGAGAGCGCAGCGGCAGCCGCGTCCGTCTCGCCCTCGCGCACCTCCGCCGGCCGCACCGGGACGGCGAGCCGTGCGAGGATCGTCGCCTGGTCGGCCGTCCATCCAGAGGCGAGCACCCGCTGACGGTCGTCGGCGAGGATGGTGAACGGTCCGTCGAGCGTCTCGACGGTCTGGATGATGGCGTTCATGAGGTCTCCTTCACAAGGGCGGTGGTCTGTCTCGCGCTCGGCCGTCGAACCGGACGTGCGGGCGCTGCTCGCCAGAGGTGAGCACTGAGATAACTGCGCCACGGGGCAGCCCGCTCGGCCCACGCGACCAGCGGCAGCGGATCCGCCGGCAGTCCGGACGCGGCGGCCCCCGCACGAAGTGCGACGTCGCCGGGGAGCAGCACGTCGGGGTCGCCCAGCACCCGCATCCGCACGTAGTCGGCCGTCCAGGGGCCGATGCCGGGCATCGCGAGCAGGGCAGCGCGCTGCTCGACTCCGTCGTCGCCGACCGTGAGAGCGAGGCTGCCGTCGGCGAGGGCCCTCGCTGCGCCGACGATCGCCATGATGCGGGCGGCCGGTCCGCGCAGCACCGAGGCCCCGTGCTCGGCGATCGCCGCCATCGTCGGGAAGAGCAGCCCCTGCTCCGTGCGCTCCCCCAGCGCGTCGGCGAGCGCGGTGAGGGCAGTGCGCGCGGCGACGACGGTGATCTGCTGACCGACCATGGCACGGATCAGCATCTCGTGCGGATCCGCCGAGCCCGGCACGCGGATGCCCGGAGTGCGCGCGACCAGCGGAGCGATCTCGGGGTGGGCGCTCAGCGCCTCGTCGACCGCGAGAGGGTCGGCGTCGAGGTCGAAGATCCGTCGCACGGTCGACACCAGCGGAGCGAGGTCGCCGAGCTGAGCGACGCGCGCCCGAAGGTGCAGTCGCTGCGTCGAGTCCTGATGCACTTCGAACCACGCGGGCCCGCCCGCCATACGCAGGTGCCGAGAGAAAGATGTGGTCGCGGCCTCTTCGACCCCCGATACCGCACGCGCAGCCATCCACTGGAAGATTCCGGACGCATCGAGCGGCCCGCGGTACGGGAGGACGAGGTCGATCGCACCGGGAGCCGCGGACGCCGGGGTCTTCCGTCGAGCCCGGAGCTCGCCCGGAGTCAGAGTGAACACCTCGCGGATCGTGTCGTTGCACTGCCGAATGCTCGCGAAACCCGCCGAGAAAGCCACATCCGAGATCTGCATGTCCGTGCCCACCAGCAGCATGCGCGCCGTGTGCGCGCGATGCGCCCGCGCGAGGGCGAGTGGACCTGCCCCCAGCTCGGTCGAGAGCAGTCGGGTCAGGTGCCGTGTCGAATAGCCGAGACGCACGGCGAGGCCCGACACTCCCTCGCGCTCGACGACGCCCGAGGCGATGAGACGCATCGCCCGCGCCGCGACGTCACTGCGCAGGTCCCACGCAGGCGAGCCCGGGGCAGCTTCTGGCAGACAGCGCTTGCACGCCCGGAAGCCCGCCTCGTGCGCCGCTGCGCTGGTGGGATAGAAGGTGACGTTCTGCGGCTTGGGCGTGCGCGCGGGGCAACTCGGACGGCAGTAGATCCCGGTAGAGCGCACGGCGGTCACGAACTGCCCGTCGAAGCGGGTGTCACGCGCGCTGATCGCACGGTATCGCTCATCGAAGTCGGTCACGGGGAAGCTCATGCCTCCACTCTGCCACCGCCCTCCGACATGGACTGGCGGAAATCGGACATCACGGTGGAGACGCTGACCCCCGCTGAGAGATCAGCCCTTCAGATACACCGTCGCGGTCTCGGTGAAGAACTCCCGGGCCGCGGCGCCCTGCTCCTTCGGCCCGAGCGCACTCGCGCCGCTGCCGCCGAACGGCACGTGCAGGTCTGCGCCGGCCGACGCCGAGTTGATGTGCACGACACCCGCCCTGATGTCCTCGATCGCGCTGAGCGCATCCGCGAGACCGGTCGTGAAGACCGCGGTCGAGAGGCCGTAGTCGCTGTCGTTGACGAGCGCGATCCCCGCTGCGGTGCTCGATACCCTGCGCACGCCTATCACGGGGCCGAACAGCTCCTCCGTCCACAGCTCGCCCGGGTCGTCCTCATTCAGCTCGAACACCGACGGTGCGATGAAATAGCCGTCGTCGAGGTCGCCGGCCGCGTACGGCTCCGGAGCGACCACTGCTGTCGCAGTCGTTCGCGCGCGCGCGATGGCGGCCGCGACGCGGTCTCGCGCGGAGCCATCGACGACTGGCCCGACCTCGACGGCCTCGTCTTCGGCGTCGCCCACGACCATCCGCTCGGTCCGTGCGGCGAGCCGACGCAGGAACTCGTCAGCGACCGCGTGGTGCACGATCACCCGTGAGGTCGCGGTGCACTTCTGTCCTGCTGCGCGAAAAGCCCCGATCGCCACCTGCTCCACAGCGACGTCGAGGTCTGCGTCGGCGAGCACGAGCGAGGCGTTCTTGCCGCCCAACTCGCCCTGGAACGGGACACCGCGGGCAGCCAGCTGCGCTGCGATGATCCTGCCTACCTTCGTGGAGCCGGTGAAGGTCACCGCGTCCACATCCGGATGCGAGACGATCGCCTCGCCGACGGCGGCCGTGCCGTTCACGAGGTTCAGCACACCCCGGGGCAGTCCAGCCTGCTCGAGCGCCTCGGCGAATCGCATCGCGAGCACCGGCACGAACGTCGCGGGTTTCCAGACCACCGTGTTGCCCCAGACCAGGGCAGGAGCGAGCTTCCACGCCGGGATCGAGATCGGGAAGTTGAACGGCGTGATCGCCCCGACGACGCCCACAGGTCTTCTGATCACGAGGATGCGCTCCCCCGGAGTCGGCGACTCGAAGACACCGCCGCTCTGGCGTTCGACCTCTTGGGCGTGGAAACGGAGGATGTTCGCTGAATGCCCGGTCTCGGCGATCGCCTCTGCGAGCGTCTTGCCCTCTTCGCGGGCGAGCTCCCGACCCCACTCGTCACGATGCGCCTCGATGATGTCGGCTGCACGGAGAAGGATGCCGGCGCGTGCGCGTGCCGGTGTGCGACGCCAACCGTCGAAGGCCGCACGGGCCGCGGCATAGGCGCGGTCAACATCGGCATCCGACGCTCCCGGCCCCTCGGCGACGATGTCGCTCGGTCGGCTCGGATTGACGTCGACGAGGGCCTCTCCCCCACCCTCGACCCAGGTCCCGTCGATGAAGTGGCGCAGGGCGATGACGGTCATGATGCTCCCTCGGTGATGGTGCTGCGGAAGGCGGAGAAGCCAGTGATGTGGGCCCCCAACACGAGTGTGTGCACCTCGTCGGTGCCCTCATATGTGCGGACCGATTCCAGGTTGGCGGCGTGGCGGAGCGGCGAGTAGTCACCGGACACCCCGTTTCCCCCGAGGACGGTCCTCGCCTCCCGGGCGATGGCGATGGCTGCCCTGGTGTTGCTGAGCTTGGCGACCGAGATCTGATGCGGCGCGAGCTTTCCGGCATCCTTCAGCCTGCCGAGTCGCAGAGCGAGCAGCTGGGCCTTCTCGATCTCGATCGCCATGTCGACGAGCTTCTGCTGGGTGAGCTGGAACGCGGCGATCGGCTGGTTGAACTGGATGCGGGTGCGGGCGTACGAGAGGGCCGTGGCGTAGCTGTCGCGCGCGGCGCCGATCACCCCCCAGCCGATGCCGTAGCGCGCCTCGTTGAGGCACGAGAACGGGGCGCGAAGACCGCGAGCCTCCGGAAGCTGCGCGGTCGCCGGCAGGCGCACGTCGGTGAGCGTGATGTCGCACTGGATCGATGCGCGCATCGACAGCTTGGGGGCGATCGGCGTCGCGACGAAGCCGTCGGAATCCGTGGGCACGATGAAGCCGCGAACGCCGTCATCCGTCTGCGCCCAGATGATCGCGACCTGCGCGATGGAGGCGAGACCGATCCACCGCTTCGCGCCGTTGATCACCCAGCCGTCGCCGTCGCGACGAGCGAATGTGGTCATGCTCGAAGGATCAGACCCCGAGTTGGGCTCGGTGAGTCCGAAGCATCCGATCACCTCGCCGCGTGCCATGCGAGGCAACCACTCCTGCTTCTGATCCTCGCTGCCGTGCTTGTGGATGGCGCTCATCGCGAGCGAACCCTGCACCGACACGAAGGTGCGCAGACCCGAGTCGCCCGCTTCGAGCTCCATCGCGGCGAGTCCGTACTCGACCGCGCTTCGACCGGCGCACCCGTATCCCGACAGATGCATGCCGAGCAGTCCGAGCTCGGCCAGCTCCGGCGCGAGCTCGGTCGGGAAGATCGCGCGGTCGTACCAGTCGGCGATGTGGGGACGGATGCGGGCGTCGACGAAGGCACGCACACGGTCGCGCGTCGCCCGTTCGTCGTCGCTGAGCATCTCGTCGAAGTCGAGCAGATCGGGAACGACGGTCATGCTGCGGCCTCCTCGGCGGCGATGGAGCGGATGGAACGGCTGAGGATCTCGAGCCCGGTGTCGAGCACGGCAGGCTCGATCACGAGCGGCGGCAGCAGGCGGATGACGTTGCCGTGCGTGCCGCAGGTCAGCGTGAGCACCCCCGCCGCGTGGCAGGCGGCGGTGACGCGCTGAGCGAGGTCGGCGCGCGGCGCGAGAGTGTCGGGGTCGGCGAATTCGAGGGCCATCATCGCTCCTCGCCCTCGCACCTCGGCGATCACCGGGAGCTCGGCGAGAAGCGGCTCGAGGTGGGCTCGGATGCTCTGTTCGATGCGCGCCACGCCCGGCAGCAGCTCAGGGTCTTCGAGCACGTCGAACACGGCGAGCGCCGCGGCGCAGGCGAGGGGGTTGCCCGCGTACGTGCCGCCGAGGCCGCCCGTGTGCGCGGCGTCCATGATCTCGGCGCGGCCCGTGACGGCGCTCAACGGCAGCCCGCCACCGAGGGCTTTGGCCGTGAGCGTGATGTCGCCCGCGACCCCCTCGTGCTCGCTCGCGAAGAGGCGACCTGTGCGGCCGAGGCCACTCTGGATCTCGTCGATGACGAGCACGATCCCGTGCGTGTCCGCGATCCGGCGGAGCCCCGGAAGGAACCCTTCGGCAGGGACGATGAATCCGCCCTCGCCCTGGATCGGCTCGACCACGAGCGCGGCGAAGTGGTCGGCGCCGTGCTCGATGACGACCCGCTCGATCTCGGCGAGTGCGGCATCGGCGCCTTCTCCACGCAGCGGGTTGGCGTTCGGCCCCCGCACGACGTCGTTCGGGAAGGGGCCGAACGTGGTCTTGTACGGGTGCTCCTTGGCGGTCATCGCCATGGTCAGCAGGGAACGGCCGTGGTAGGCCTCGTCGATCACGAGCACCCCTGGTCGGCCGGTGTGCGCCCGGGCGATCTTCACCGCGTTCTCGACGGCTTCGGCCCCCGTGCTGAACAGGGCGGTGCGCTTGTCGAAGTCGCCGGGCACGTGGGCGTTGAGCCATTCGGCCACCCGCACGAACCCTTCGTACTCGGTCACCATGAAGCAGGTGTGGGTGAAGAGGTCGAGCTGGGCGGCGACGTTCTCACGCACTCGAGGATTCGCCGCACCGACGCTGGTGACGGCGATGCCCGAGGCGAGATCGATGAGCGTGTTGCCGTCGACGTCCTCGAGCGTCGAGGTGCCGGCGCGCGCGATGAAGACGGGAAGGGTGATTCCGAAACCGGAGGCGACGGCGGCGGTGCGCTGAGCGTGGAGCTCGCGCGAGCGCGGGCCGGGAATCTCGGTGATCAGATGCGGAGCGGAGGTCATGAGGTCGACGCTAGATCGCGCCGGAGGCGGCAGGGGCAACACTTCGCCCAGTCTTGATGCTCACCCTGTGCGTACTGCACAATGGCGGCATGGTCTCGCTGGGTGAACTCGCTCTCGCATCGGGCGCCTCTTTGCGCCCGCTCGCACCGTTCGACGCCGCACGCAGCATCACCGGGGTGCATGTCTCGGAGCTCGACGACCCCGGCCGCTATCTCGACGGCGGCGAACTGCTGCTCACCACCGGCATCCCGTTGCACTCCCACTCGGCCGAGGCCTACGTCGACAGACTCGCCGAACAGGGCATCGGCGCGATCGGGATCGGTCTCGGCGAGGGGTGGGAGCACGCGCCGCACGCGCTGGTGGAGCGCTGCCGCGCGACCGGCATACCGATCTTCGAAGTGCCGGACGGCCTCCCGTTCCTCGACGTCTCCCGAGCGTTCTGGTCGCTCGCGGGCCGCGGCGGCCAGGAGGAGGCGATGCGCACCGCGCATGCCCACACCCGTCTCGTGCAGGCCGCGGCCGGGCCTGATCCGATCACCGCGGTCGTGCGGGTGATGGCGCAGGCCATCGGGGGATGGGTCGCGTGGCTGCCGATCGGCCCTGGCGGCTCGACGGACATCCTGCACCCCCCGTCGCTCGAGGGGATGCTGCCCTCCGTGCGCACAGACGTGGAGAGGTCGCTGCTGCGCTCCGGCGTCGAGGCGGCCTCGTTCGTATCGCACGGTTCGACGGTCGTCGCCCATGCGGTGACAGACGGCGAACGCACCCGCGGTGCGCTCGCGCTCGGCGCGGGCAGACCTTTCGGCAGCTCGGATCGCCAACTCGCTCTCACCGCCACCGCATTGCTGCGGCTGCTGAGCGCGCGCGATCGCGGGGGCCCGACGCCCGAGGAATGGATCGCCGAACTCGCGATTCGCGGCGAACCCGCGGCGGCCCGCGCCCTCGCCGGCGCCTCCGGCATCGAGATGCCGATGCTCTTCCGCGTCCTGGCCGGGGTCGGTGCGACCGTCGACGGAGGATTCGGCGCCGGGGCCCCGCATGCGGGCGTGCACCTCACCCTGCTCTCCGCCGAGGCAGACCCGACGCCCGATTCCGGAGTCCTCAGCGGACCGGTCGGCCTGGAAGACGTCGCTGCCGCGACAGCCCGGGTCATCGCCCTCCACCGCGCCGATCCCGGCGCAGGAGCCCGCACCGATCCGGATTCGCGGTCACGCCGCTGGGCTGATCTGCTGGCGCACACCGAGCCGGAACTGCGGCGCACGGTCATCGCGTACCTGCGCAACCGTCATCAGGCCGAGCGGACGGCACGGGAACTCGGCGTGCACCGGAACACCATCCGGCCGAGGATCACGACCGCCGAGAAGACGCTCGACGCTTCGCTCGATGACCCGGATGTCGCGGCAGAACTGTGGCTCGCGCTCCGCGATCGTGGGCTCTAGCGATCGGCATCCAACCAGGCCCGCACGGACTCGTCATGCTCGCCGAGCCGTGGGGGTGCGGACGCCGTCACCGGGATCGCCGGGGACCAGGTGAGCGGTGAGCGGATCTGCCTCGACCGACGCCCGTCGCCACCGACGGCATCCCACACGGGCTCGAGGCCGAGCTCCTCGGCGAGCGCGATCCCGTCGCCGATCGAGTTGACGACACCGGCGGCCACGCCGATGCGATTCAGCCTCGCGGCCCACGCCGCCGCCGTGTCCGCAGCCAGCGCGGACTCGAGCGCGACGACGAGTTCCTCGCGATGCGCGACGCGGTCGGGGTTCGTGAGGAACCGCGGGTCGGCGGCGAGCTGCGCGCATCCGAGTTCCATGGTCATCCGGGCGAACTGTGCGTCGTTGCCGCAGGCGACAGCGATCGGCGCATCGGCGCACCGCAGCGATTCGTAGGGAGCGATCGACGGATGCCGGTTGCCCAGCCTTCCGGGCTCGGTACCCGCTCCGAGGTGCGCCGACATCTGATTGACCAACGCCGCCTGCAGGCTCGACAGCAGGTTGACGTCGATCCTCGAGCCGCGCCCCGTCAGCTCCCGCCTGCGGAGGGCCGCGAGGATGCCGATCACCGCGTCCTTGCCGGTCAGCACGTCCACCAGGGCGACACCGGCCTTCATGGCATCGCCGCCGGTCTCGCCGGTGATGTGCATGAGGCCGCCGACTGCCTGGGCGACGAAGTCGTATCCGGGGAGCGCAGCGCCGTCCCCCAACCCGAAGCCGCTGACCGAGACGTAGACGAGACCGGGATGCTCGGCGGCGAGAGAGTCCCAGTCGAACCCGAGTTTCGCGAAGAGCCCCGGTCGGAAGTTCTCGATGACCACATCGCTTCTCGCGATCAGTTCGCGAGCGCGCGCCGCATCGTCCGGATCGGTGAGGTCGAGAGCCACGGACTCCTTGCCGCGGTTGGCGGATTCGAAATACGTCGTGATCCCTGACTCGGCATAGGGCGGACCCCACGCCCTCGTGTCGTCGCCCGTGCCGGGCCTCTCGACCTTGACGACCCGCGCCCCGAGATCGGCGAGGGTCATGGTCGCCAGCGGCCCCGCGAGCACGCGGGAGAAGTCCGCGACGACGATCCCGTCGAGCGGCGCGCTCACCGGTGCACCCGCAGCGCCTGCGAGGTGGACTCCCGTGCGACGACCGTGATCGGGAACTCCACATCGGTGCCGGATGCCACCCGGCCGTCGAGCAGGTCGATGAGGAGCTCGGCGCAGGCGACTCCCGAGTCGCGGGGGCGCAGATCGATCGAGGTGATCGACGGAGTCAGGAAGGGCAGCGACGGATGGTCGACGCACGAGACGACCGTGATGTCCTCGCCGACCGTGCGACCCAGGCGCCCGAGCACGGCGACGACCTCGATCGCACTCGAGTCCGGGCCGCAGATGATCACGTCGGTGTCGGGATTCGTCTGCAGCAGCCGTTCGGTCGACTCGCGCACCGCGTGCCATGGCGCCTCGAACGAGATCGGCGCGATGACCGGATCGAGGCCGCGTGCCGCGCATCCTCTCCGATAGCCCGAGACGAGCTGGCGCGACCAGTCCGTCGCATCCGGGGCGACCAGCAACGCGGGATGCTGCGCCTCAGTGACGTCGATCTCGTCGAGGAGCCGGAGCATCGCCGCCTCGTGCGATGACCAGATGACGCCGTCGGGAACCCCCTCGATGTCGTCGGGCAGGTGCTCCTGCGTGACGATCGGGATGCCGGAGGCCATGAGCGACGGGAGTCCGGGATCCCCCGAGACCGGGTCGCCGATGATCAACCCGTCCGCCCGGATGGGCCGGGAACGACCGGACGACGCCGACGGGCTCACAATGGTCACGTCGATGTCGTGGGCCGCCGCGCTCGTGACGATTCCGAAGGTGAACGCCATGTAGTACGACGACCGGGACACGACCTCGGGGAGCACGATCCCGATCGTGCCGATCGCGCCGCCGCGGAGGTGTCGCGCCGCCGTGTTGACCGAATACCCGAGCTCGGCTGCTGCCGCCAGCACGGCCTCCCGGGTGGCCGAAGACACGCGACCGCCGCCGCTGAGCGCGTCGGACGCCGTGGTCTTTCCGACCCCCGCGCGCCGAGCGACATCGATCAATCTGGCGCGTCGTGGCTCTTGCATGCGGCCGAGTCTAGCCACACGGAGCAAGCCGTAATCCACTCGAAACACATCGGGTCTTGCGCCGTAACACGCTTTTCGCATACTTTTGCCGGAACGTTCCGGCACGCAGACGTTCCGGCACCGACTTCCGATGGAGACTCCATGAACTGCAGCTGTTCCTCGTCCGACCACGTCCAGCGCTCGCGCCGCCTCGGCGATGAGTCCGGTGCGCCGTACGCGACGCTCTCGGCGGACGAGCTGCAGCGCGCCGCCGAGATCCTCCGCGCTGAAGGCGCACTCGGCGACGAGCACCGCATCGCCTACATCGGACTCGACGAGCCCGACCGCACCGAGGTCGTCGCCGGCCGATCCGTCCCCCGCCGCGCTCGCGTGCAGCTCCTCGACGTCGACAGCGGACGCGCTCGGGCGCTCTCGGTGGATCTCGGCTCCGGCACGCTCGTGAAGGACGTCGACATCGACCCCGAGATCGACGGCCAGGTGCCGCTGCTCCAGGAGGAGCACGTGATCATCCGCGAGCTCATCGGCGCCGACGCGCGCTGGGCCACCGCGCTCTCGGCTCGAGGAATCGACGACCCGAGCACCGTGGCGCTCGCCGGCCTGTCGGCGGGCCGCTACCCGATCGAAGGCGAGAGTGGACGCCGACTGGCGCGCGTGCTCGGGCACCACCAGCCGACCCCGCAGACCATGCCCTGGGCGCACCCGATCGACGGCCTCGTCGCGTACGTCGATCTCGCGAGCCGAACGGTCGTCGACGTCATCGACACGGGGGTGATGCCGATCCCTCAGGAGACCGCCGACTACCACGTGCCAGGCACCTTCGGCCCCGAGCGCACGACGCAGAAGCCGATCGTCATCACGCAGCCGGAGGGACCGAGCTTCTCGTTCGACGGCGACGTGATCTCGTGGGAGAAGTGGTCGCTGCGCATCGGCTACGACATGCGGGAGGGTCTCATCCTGCACGGCATCGGCTTCGAGGACGACGGACGTGTGCGTCCGATCGTGCACCGCGCCTCGATCGCCGAGATGCTCGTCCCTTACGGCGACCCGGGGCCGGTGCGCTTCTGGCAGAACTACTTCGACACCGGCGAATACCAGCTCGGACGACTGGTGAACTCGCTCGAACTCGGCTGCGACTGCGTCGGCGACATCACCTATCTCGACGTACCGATCGCCGATGCGCGAGGGAACGTCAAGGTTCTGCCCAACGCCATCTGCATCCACGAGGAGGATGCCGGTGTGCTCTGGAAGCACACCGAGCAGTTCACCGGCTCGAGCGATGTGCGACGACAGCGCCGCCTGGTCATCTCGTTCTTCGTCACCGTCGGCAACTACGACTACGGCTTCTACTGGTACCTCTACCTCGACGGCAAGATCGAGTTCGAGGCCAAGGCCACCGGCCTCGTCTTCACCGCCGCCTACGACGAGCGCACCAGCCGGTTCGCGAGCGAACTGGCACCGGGCCTTGCCGCCCCCTACCACCAGCATCTGTTCTGCGCCCGCCTCGACATGGCGGTCGACGACGGCCCGGCCGTGATGGACGAGATCGATGTCGGAGCCCTGCCGATCGACGACCACAACGTGCACGGCAGCGCGATCGGCTTCACGACCACCCGGCTGCGGAGCGAGCAGGAGGGACGCCGTCGCGCCAACGCGACGGTCGATCGCACCTGGCGCGTGAGCAGCGCGACCGCGAAGAATCGTCTCGGCCGACCGACCTCCTATGTGCTGGCCCCTGAGGGCAAGCCCGTGCTGCTGGCGCAGCCCGAATCGGTGATCGCGTCGCGTGCACGGTTCGCGATGTCCGATCTGTGGGTCACCGCCTACGACCCCGACGAGCGCTACCCCGCCGGCGACGTCGTCAATCAGAGCGCGCCCGAGCAGGGGCTCCCCGCCTTCGTCGCCGACGACGCCTCGCTCGACGGCGCCGACCTCGTGCTCTGGCATACGTTCGGTCTCACCCATTTCCCCCGCACCGAGGACTGGCCGATCATGCCCGTCGACACGTGCGGGTTCACCCTCAGACCCCACGACTTCTTCGACCGGAACCCGACCCTCGACGTCCCGGCCTCCCCCACCGCATGCGCCTGCGCTCACGAGGACACAGGCACTGCGCACTCCGAGCACCACCTGCATCACCTCTCTGTCCGCCCGTCGTCGCACCACGGCTGATCAGCCGTCGTCCGGCATCCCGAAGGGAAACACCGACATGCACACAGCAGCTCGCGCGGGGGTGGCGATGTCCGCCATCGCCGTCCTCGCACTCACCGGATGCGCAGCCGGCGCCTCACCAGACACCGAACCGACACAGGAAGAGGCGGCACCCGGCTTCCTCGCCGTCGCCGACGACGCATTCGACGACGGTGGCGACCTCGTCGTCCAGGTCGACTACGACACCGCAGAGGCCGGCGGTCTCGACCCGCAGGGTGCGGCGACCGCGCGCTCGTGGATGCTGGAGGGACTGTCGTACGAGACCCTCACCACGATCGACGAGAATCTCGACGTCGCGCCGTCTCTCGCCACCTCGTGGAAGACGCCGAGCGACACCGAGTACGTCTTCACGCTCGCCGATGACGCGGTGTTCTCGAACGGCCGTGCCATGACGGCTGCCGATGTCGCCGGCAGCCTGCAGCGTCTCATCGACACCCCGACCACGTGGACGGGTCAGCTCGGCCCGATCGCCTCGATCGAGGAGACCGGCGATCTCGAGGTCACGGTCACGCTGTCTGAGCCCTACGCACCGTTCCTCGCCGCGCTGGCGAACACCCCCGCCGCCGTCCTGCCCATGGCCGAGATCGAGGCAGGCGAGATCGACATCACGACCGAGATGGTCGGCACAGGCCCCCTCGTCGCGACCGCGCACCGACAGGATGAGGAGTGGACGTTCGAGCCGAACGAGCACCACCCCGACGCCGCCTCGCTGGGCTTCTCGACGCTGACGATCGACATCGTCGGCGATGAGGCCACCAGGGCCGCAGCCCTCCGCGACGGATCGGCCGACTTCGCCGTGCTCAACTCCATCGACTCGGCGGAGCTCCTGGCGAACGCGCAGGAGGTCAGCGTCGTCGGACAGAAGAACACCGACTTCCACTACCTGATGATCAACTCCCTCACGGGCGATGAGGCGCTGCAGGATGAGGACGTGCGCTTCGCCATCAACAGCGCGATCGATCGTGATGCGATCAACGAACTCGCATTCGGCGGCTCGACCGCGGCCACCGGGGTCACCCCCGCCGGTCTTCCCGACTCGTGCCTCGCCGCGGACCTCCCCTCGGCCGCACACGACGTCGCCGCGGCGAAAGCGGTGATCGACGAGGTCGGAGGCCTCGAGCTCGACCTCGTCGTGTACACCGATGAGCCGGTACTTGCCCAGATCGCTCAGGTCATGCAGCAGAACCTCGCCGAGATCGGCGTGACGGTCGAGATCCAGCAGGTCGATTACGCCACCTACTCCGATCAGGTGTACGGCAGCCCCGCGACATTCGACCTCGCTTTGAGCTGGTTCGCCGGCTACGCGGATCCTGCGATGGTCACGACCTGGTGGAACCCCGAGGTCGCCGGCTTCTCGGCCGTCTTCATGAAGGGCTCCGACGAACTCGACGGGCTGATCGCCGACGGATACTCGACCGAGCCGGGGGCCGACCGGGCCGCCGTGTTCGAGAACCTCTGCGCCGTCGCCGACGAGCAGAGCGAGATGGTGCCGCTGGTACTGCGTCCGTCCACGATCGGATGGAACACCGAGTCGTTGTCGCCGACGCTCAGCAACGACGAGGGCTACGGCAACTTCCTGCGCTACATCACCCAGTTCCGCGCCAGCTGACATGGCCGTCGCTCTGTGGTCGCTCCGGCGCATCGGCGCCGCACTGGTGACGCTCGTCGTCGTCTCGGTGCTGATCTTCGCGTCCGTCCGTCTCATGCCGGGCGACTACATCGACCTCGTCCTGGGTCCGCTCGCCACCGAGGCGCAGCGGGCCCAGGCGGTGGCCGAGTCCGGGCTCGACGACCCGGTCGTCGCGCAGTACTTCCACTGGCTGTTCGGCGTTCTCACCGGTGACCTCGGCTACTCGTTCGTCTCGAACGTGTCGGTCACCGACGAGTTCGCCGCACGCCTTCCCGTCACGGCGACGATCGCGCTGCTGACGATCATCGTCACCCTGCTCGTCGGCATCCCGCTCGGCTTCTTCGCCGCCCTGCGATCGGAGGGTTCGGCCGGTGCCGTCGGCCGGATCGTCAGTGCGCTCGGCATCAGCATCCCCGAGTTCCTGCTCGCGGGCGTCGTGGTCTTCGCCGTCTCGACCCTCGGGCTCGGCGTCTCGGTCGGCCGGTTCGCGCCGTTCGCCGTCGACCCTGCGCGCTTCTTCGGGGCGCTCGTGCTTCCGGTCACGGTCCTCGCCGTCGGCTGTGTCGCCGTCGTGGCGAGGAACACCAGGGATGCCGTCATGAACGTCCTCGTCGAACCGCACGTGCAGGCTGCCGTGGCACGAGGCGAGACCCCCTGGTTCATCATCCGTCACCACGTGCTCCGCAACGCGGCAGCCCCCATCCTGACGATCGTCGGCGCTCTGATCGCCGTCCTCCTCGGCGGCACAGTGATCGTCGAGTTCGTGTTCAACATCCCGGGCATGGGCTCGTACCTGCAGACGGCTCTCGGGCGGCGCGACTACGCGATCGTCCAGAGCGCGGTGCTGCTCGCCGCCATCGTGTTCATCGTCGCGAGCCTGCTCGTCGACCTCATCGCCAATGCGCTGGACCCCCGTCTGCGCCTGACCGGAGGGAGCCGCCGATGACCATCGCCCCCACAGCCACGCACCGCGTCCGCGCGGCGGGCGACGCGACGCGCGGCGCCTGGCGTCGCAGCGATGCCGTGCTGCGCACCGCGATCGTCGTGCTCGGTCTCGTCGTCGTGATCACCGTGATCGCCGTGCTCGCCGGCCTCGCCGGGTCGACGACCGCGACGGTCGGCGGCAGGCTCGAGAGCCCGTCGGCGCTCGCGCCGTTCGGCACCGACAACCTCGGACGCTCGCTCCTCCCCCGCCTCTTCCAGGGCACGGCGACCACCCTCGTCGTGTCGATCGTCGCCGTGGTCTGCTCGGCGGTGGTCAGCACCGTGCTCGGAATGCTCGCCGGCTACTACGGCGGGGCGGTGAACGAGGCGGTGATGCGCGTCGCCGACGTGCTCTACGCGTTCCCCGCTCTCGTGCTCGCCATCCTCGTCTCCGCCCTCCTCGGGCCCGGTCGGCCGGCGGCGATCATCAGCATCGTCGTCATCACCATCCCTCTCATGACCCGCGTGGTGCGCATCGCGACCCGGGCCGTGGCCGAGCGGGACTTCATCGTCTCTGCGCGCATCAGCGGAGTCCGAACCCCGGTGATCTTCGTCCGTCGACTGCTGCCGAACATCGCAGGGACCATCGCCGTGCAGGCGAGCTACGCGCTCTCCGTCGCGATCCTCATCGAGGGAGGACTGAGCTTCCTCGGCTTCGGCGTGCAGGCTCCTGAGGCATCCCTCGGCCTTCTCATCCAACAGGGGATGCTGTACATGACCCAGGCCCCCCAGCTCGTGATCGTCCCCGGCGCCGTGCTGGTGGTCTCGATCCTGTGCATCAACATCATCGGCGACGGCCTCCGTGACCGATTCGAACCGCGAGAGACGAGGTCCCTCCGATGACCGCCGTACGCATCAGCGATCTGGCACTGGAGTTCACGGGCACCACCACTGTCAGGGCTCTCGACGGGGTCGACCTCGACGTCGCAGACGGCAGTTCGGTCGCGATCGTGGGCGAGTCGGGATCCGGCAAGTCGACGCTCGCCTCCGTCATCGGCCGCCTGCAGCCGCGTTCGGCGCAGATCGTCAGCGGCCTGATCGAGGTCGACGGGATCGACGTGCTCGGTCTCGACGACGACGAGCTGCGCGGCTACCGACGCGACACCCTCGCCTATATCGCGCAGGATCCGATCGGCTCGCTCGATCCGACGATGCGCATCGGCGCCCAGCTGAAGCTCGTGCTCCGCGCGGTCGGCGACGACGGCTCTCCCCGCCGCCAGGTCGAGCTGCTGGAGGGCATGCAGATCGCCGATCCCGCGCGCGTCATCCGACTCTTCCCCCATCAGATCTCGGGCGGGATGGCCCAGCGTGTGGCCATCGCGATGGCCATGTGCCGCCGCCCCCGGCTGCTGATCGCCGATGAGCCGACCGCGGCGCTCGACAGCCAGGTGCGCGAAGAGGTCATCCGGCTGCTGTTCGCTCAGGCGAAGGAGCAGGGCACGACCATCCTCTGGCTCAGTCACGATCTGCCGGCCGTCGCGCGCTGGTGCGACGAGGTCGCCGTCATGTACGCCGGCCGGGTCGTCGAACGCGGTCCGGCATCCGCGGTGCTCGGCACCCCGGTGCACCCGTATGCTCGAGCGCTCGCGGCGACGGATCCCTCGCGTGCGAAACGGGGAGAGCGGCTCTCGAGCATCCCGGGCTCCCCTCCGGTGCTGCATGGCGAGGCGGAGGGCTGCGCCTTCGCCACACGCTGCGCTCATCGGATCGATGCGTGCGAGGTCGTCAGGCCCGAGCCCGTGTCGCCACGGCACAGCCTCTGCATCCGCACCGCGGATCTCGTGCTGGCCGATCGGCGAGCAGGACTCATCCCCGACGAGGAGGTGTCGGCATGAGCGCGTCCTCCGCGACTCCGACCGTCGAACTCGACGACGTCAGCGTCGTCTTCCCATCGGGCTTCGGCGCGGGTCGACGAGAGGTCAGAGCCATGTCGGGAGTCTCGTTCTCGGTGGCGCCGGGTGAGACGCTCGGCCTCGTCGGCGAGTCCGGCTCGGGCAAGACGACGACAGGGACAGTCGTGCTCGGATTGCAGCACCCCGACTCCGGGGCCGTGCGGTTCCAGGGAGCGCCGCTCGCCAGGAGCCTGCGATCCCGCGCCGGGCGGATGCAGGCGGTCCTGCAGCATCCGCGATGGGCGCTCGACCCGCGCTCGACCGTGCTGTCATCGGTGCTGGAGCCCGTGCTCGTGCACGAACGTCGCACGCCGGCGACCGAGGAGCGGGCCCTGGCGATGCTCGAGAGCGTCGGACTACCGGCCTCGTTCGCCACTCGCCGTCCCCACCAGCTCTCGGGAGGACAGCTGCAGAGAGTGAGCGTCGCACGTGCGCTCGTGACCCACCCCGCCTTCATCGTCTTCGACGAGGCCGTCAGCGCGCTCGACGTCTCGGTGCAGGCGCAGATCCTCAACCTCATCCAGGACCTGCAGGCGGAACACGGCTTCGCCGCCCTGTTCATCTCGCACGACCTGGCGGCCGTCCGCTACATCTCCCATCATGTGGCGGTGATGCGCGCCGGCGAGATCGTCGAGCACGCCCCGACCGAGGTCTTCTACGACCTGCCCAGCCATCCCTATTCGCGTCAACTGTTCCAGGAGCTCTCATCGTGACCGACACCCACCGTCTCGCCCCGGTCCTTGCCGCAGGACCACGTCGATCCAACGGCGACTACGCCCTCTCCCCTGTGCACGGCACCGATCGTGGGCGGGTCGAGTACGACTTCCCCGGCGTGCTCCTCGGAACGGCCGAATACACCGAAGGTCCGACCGGAGCGACGGTGCTGTCGATCCCAGCCGGCGCTCGGACATTCACCGACCGGCGCGGCGGCGCCGTGGGCGCCAGCGGACTGTACGGATACAACCACGCCATCTGCCTCGCCGGAGGTTCGGTGTACGGCCTCTCCGCCGTGGCGGGCGTGTCTGAGGCGCTGTTCGAGCGCGCCGAGCACCGCTCCGGTTTCGACCAGCTGCAGCTCGTGTCGGGCGCCATCATCTACGACTACTCGGTGCGCGAGAACTCCGTCTTCCCCGACACCGCGCTCGGCAAGGCCGCCCTGCAGGCCGCACGTCAGGGCGTCGTCGAAGTGGGCCGCGTCGGCGGCGGCGCCTCGGCCTCATCCGGAAAGGTCGACCCCGCCCGAGTGGAGTTCACGGGCCAGGGAGTCGCATTCCGCCAGGTGGGTGATGTGAAGGTCCTCGTCGTGACGGTGCTCAACCCCTACGGAGTGATCCTCGATCGCTCGGGCAGGATCATCCGCGGCAACTACGACGCGAGCACCGGCGAGCGCCGCCACCCGGCGCTGGACTACGAAGAGGCGATCGGGGAGTCCCGACTGGTCGACTCGATGTCGGGCAACACGACGATCACCGCGGTCGTGACGAACGTGCAGCTCACCGACACCGAGCTCAAGCAGTTCGGCCTGCAGGTGCACAGCTCGATGCACCGCGGCATCCAGCCCTTCCACACCCCGCTCGACGGCGACACGCTCTTCGCGCTGACGACCGACGAGGTCGCGCTGCCCGAGAATCCCAGCTCGTCCCGGGGCCGGCTCTCGCTGAACTCCACCGCCGTCGCCACCCTCGCGGGCGAGACGGCGTGGGACGCGATCCTCTGCGCGGCGGGCTGACCGTGTACGAGTTCGAGAAGTACCTCGCCCCCTCACAGCACGAGGTCAACGAGCTGGTCCGCCGACACCCGTTCGCGCTCATCGTGACGAACGGCGGCGGCGCGGCCGGCGCACCCACGGTCACGCACACCCCGGTGATCATCGAGCGGATGGCACCGGACGGCGGCTTCGTCGGCGGAGAGCTGCTCGGCCATATCGCGCGGAAGAACCCGCAGTGGCAGCAGATCACCGACGGCGACTCGGTGCTGCTGGTGTTCTCCGGCCCCCACGACTACGTGTCGCCGACGACCTATGCCGATGACCCCAACGTGCCGACGTGGGACTACGCGGCCGTGCACCTGACGGCCAGGGTGACCGTGCTCGAGGATGCGAGCGACGGCATGCATGTCGTCACACGAACCGTCGAGGAGCTCGAGAACCTCGAGCAGACGGCGTGGGACATGCAGAGCTCGCTGCCCACGTTCGAGCGCATCGTCGGGGGGATCGTGTCGTTCCGGTTCGAGATCATCGAGCAGCGCGCGGTCTTCAAGGTCAGTCAGGACAAGCCCCTCGAGGTGCGCGAGCGCGTCGCCGCCGCATCCCGTGCCCGCGGCTGCCCGTATGGCGACGTCGCCGAACTCGTCGAGCGCATCGGAGGAGACCGGTGATCGTCCACGAGTGGTCTGCGGAGGCAGGCGAGCCGCAGGAGGAAGGACGCCGGTTCGGTGCCCACTGGTCGCCTCAGCTGGCCGCCGCCCGCGACTCGTACCTGAGACTCTTCGCGCAATCGGGTGTTCCCGCCGAGCGCGCCCGAGCGGTCGCCGACGAGTGCCGGGCGATGACCGAGACCCACGCCGCCGAGATCGCCGACGAGTTCGTCGGGATCGCCGAGGGCAGCGGCCTGTCGCTGACCGACGTGCATCTGCTGACCGCTCGCACCGAGATCCTGGCGCGCATGACGCCGTCGATGGAGTGCTCGACGGTCGTGTACGCGCCCGATGACGCGAGCGCACCCCGCACTCTGCAGACCTGGGACTGGCACGAGACGCTGTCGAACGAGACCGTGGTGCGGCGCCTGCGATCGGCATCGGGAACCGGTGTCGTGACCTTCTGCGAGTTCGGGCAGCCGGCGAAGATCGGCGTGAACGATCGAGGCCTCGGACTCCACTTCAACATCCTCCATCACCGATCCGACGGATCGCAGGCCGGGGTGCCCGTGCACGTTCTCGCCCGCATGATCCTCGACCGTGCGTCGACGGTCGCCGACGCGGTCGAGATCGCCCGGAGCGTCCCGCTCGCAGCGTCCAGCGTCCTGACCGTCGCGGCCTTCGACGGCCAGGCGGCCGAGGCCGCAGCCGTCGAGGTCTCCCCCGCGGGGGTCGCGGTGCTGCCTGTTCCCCGCGGACGCACCTTGGCCCACACGAATCACTTCCTCGACGAGACCCTCGCCGCCGGCGAGTACTCGCCGTACGAGACCACGAGCGTGCCTCGATACCGGTGTCTGACGGAGGCAGCGGACCTTGCTCGGATCGTGGATGATCGCGAGCGGGCCCTCGCGTTCGGAGCCATCCCCGACGCACCGATCTCGGTGCGCGCGCGGCCCGATCAGCCGGAACACCTCCGCTGGGAGACGAAGCTCACGGTCGCTCTCGACGTCGCGACGGGTGCTCTGTCCTTCGCCGCCGCGGCGCCGGCCGACGTCGTCGACGCCGAGTGGCGTCGTGTGGGCATCCTGAGCGACGTGCGTCCCGCGTCCATCCGATGAACGACCTCCTGCACCTCGGCGCCTTGGCACTGGCGACGATCGGTGCGGGGTCGTTGATCGGCATGCGGCATGGAGTCGGTGCTCCCGAGATCGCGGCGGCCGTACTCATGCTGGCGGGCATGGGCGATGCCATGACGGTCGCGCTGCTGCCTCCCGTCGTGTGGTTCGCCCTGATGCTCCCCGCCGCGCTCGTTCTCGCGATCCGCTGCCGGGCGCCGGCTGTGCTCGGAGACCGGATCGCGCGCGCAGGCGGCAATCTGTCGGCCCACCTGGCACTCGGACTCGTCTCGACCGCCGCGCTGATCCTGCTGATGGCGGCGATTCCCGGGACCGACGTCACCGACGCGGCCGTCTCTTCCACGCACTCGCACGGTGGGGGCGCAGGGATGCCGCAGGTGCTCGGCGTGACTCTCGGACTCGGAGCGATCCTGCTCTCGACGATCGCACTGCGCTCGGAGCGGTCCTGGCTCCACCGAGTGCATCACACCACGATGACGGCATCGACGGTGGCGATGTCCGCCATCGTGGTGTTCTGAGCGCCGGCCGTCATCGACGGCCGGACGACTCAGTGGAAGAAGTGACGCTCCCCGGTGAAGAACATCGTGACGCCGGCCTTGCGTGCGGCGTCGACGACCTCTTCATCGCGCACCGAGCCACCGGGCTGCACGATCGCGGTGACGCCCGCGTCGATGAGCACCTGCGCACCGTCGGCGAACGGGAAGAAGGCATCGGAGGCAGCGACAGAACCGGCTGCACGATCACCGGCTCGCTCGACCGCGAGGCGGCACGAGTCGACACGGTTGACCTGACCCATGCCGACACCGACCGTGGCGTTGTCCTTCGCGAGCACGATCGCGTTCGACTTGACGGCGCGGCACGCCTTCCACGCGAAGATGAGGTTCTCCATCTCCTCGTCGCTGGGGCGCTCGCCCGAGACGAGCTCCCAGTTCTTGGCGACCGAGACGATGTCGTCGGGGAAGCGATCGGCATCCTGCAGCAGAAGTCCTCCCGAGACGAGGCGCACATCCATGCGCTCCTGCTGCCAGTCCTCCGGCAGCTGCAGCAGACGCAGGTTCTTCTTCGCCTTGAACACCTCGAGGGCTGCGGGTTCGAACGACGGCGCGACGATGACCTCGGTGAAGATGTCCTTCAGATTCTCGGCCATCTTGAGGGTGACGGTGCCGTTCGCGGCGATCACTCCCCCGTACGCCGACACCGGATCGCACTCGTGGGCGCGGATGTGCGCGCTCGCGATCGGGTCGAGGGCGTTCGGGGCGGTCGTGGCGATGCCGCACGGGTTCGCGTGCTTGATGATCGCGACGGCCGGCTTCACCATGTCGTAGGCGGCGCGCAGCGCGGCATCCGCGTCGACGTAGTTGTTGTACGACATCTCCTTGCCCTGCAGCTGCGTCGCCTGGGCGATGCCGTGGCCGCCGACACGCGTGTAGATCGCGCCGCGCTGGTGCGAGTTCTCGCCGTAGCGCAGCGTCGCCAGCAGCTCGGCCTGGATCGTCAGGTGCGTCGGCAGGTCCTCGCCCTCGCCGAGCGTGCCCTCCGCGAACCATGAGGCCACCGCGGTGTCGTAGGCGGCGGTGTGGGCGAAGGCGCGGGCCGCGAGCTCGCGGCGCTGCGTCAGCGTGGTGCCGCCGTTCTCGATGGCGCTGATGATGCCCGGGTACGACTGCGGCGAGACGACGATCGCGACGTTCGCGTGGTTCTTGGCCGCGGCGCGCACCATGGCGGGGCCGCCGATGTCGATCTGCTCGACCACGTCGTCGCCCTCAGCACCGGAGGCGACCGTCTCGACGAAGGGATACAGGTTCACGACGACGAGCTCGAACGGCGCGATGTCGAGATCCGCGAGCTGACGTTCGTGATCCTCGAGGCGCAGGTCCGCGAGCAGACCGCCGTGGATCTTCGGGTGCAGCGTCTTCACACGACCGTCGAGCATCTCGGCGACTCCCGTGACGGCGGCGACGTCGGTGACCTCGAAGCCCGCCTCGCGGATCGTGGAGGCCGTCGAGCCGGTCGAGACGATCTGCACGCCCGCGCCGGCGAGAGCGGCGGCGAGATCGAGCAGACCGGACTTGTCGCTCACCGAGACGAGTGCGCGGCGAACCGGGACGGTGTCGCGATCGCGGTACAGCGAGTGGTCGTGGCGGGGGCCGGCCATGATGGGCTCCTTCGTGCGAGGGGGGCGTGCGTGGATCGGTTCAGGATGCTGAGGTCAGCGAGAACTCACCGGTCGCGATGCGGCGCACCACGTCGATGAGAAGTCGGCGCTCGACGGGCTTGATGCGCTCGTGGAGGCTGTGCTCGGTGTCACCGGCGACGACCGGCACGCGCTCCTGCGCAAGGATCGGGCCGGTGTCGACGCCGTCGTCGACGACGATCACGCTCGCGCCGGTCTCCGAGACGCCCGCGGCGAGCGCGTCGCGCACTCCGTGTGCGCCGGGGAACTCGGGCAGGTATGCGGGATGCGTGTTGATCAGTCGTGGCGAGAGGTCGGCGACGAGGGCGGCAGGAAGCAGACGCATCAGGCCGCTGAGCACGACGAGGTCTGCGTTCCAGACGGCGAGCTGGCGGCCGAGCTCTTCGCCCCAGGCTTCGCGCGATTCGTGCTCGTGCCACGGAACCGTGAAGCTGGGGATGCCGAATTCCTCGGCGTGAGCCAGGCCATCGGCTTCGCGGTCGGCGCCGACGACCACCACCCGCGCAGGGAAATCGGGGTGGCGAGCAGCCTCGAGGAGGGCGCGAAGGTTCGAGCCGGTGCCCGAGATGAGAACGGCGACCGTGAGCACGCGCCCAGTCTACCGGGGCCGATGGGAGGCCCCGAGCCGCATGTCAGCCGACGGGATCGCGCGGATCGCGCCGCGGGAGCCGGAATCCGCCCGCGTCATCCAGCGGCGCCGTGTCATAGGTCGACGGTCCGTCCGGCCAGCCGACCGTTCCGTCGCTGGGATCCGTGCGTGCGTTCGACACCGCATCGGATGCCGTCATCTCGGCGACCCAGCGGTCGGTGCGCTCTTCCGCGAGCTCATCGCGATTGCGGGGCGACAGGAGCAGGATCGCTGCGCCGAGCAGGACCTCTCCCCCCAGCGCGAGAGCGAACGGCAGCGGGGCAGGCCCGGCTTCGGAGAGCCGCCCCGGCCCCATCGACCCTCCGGCGAACAGGGCGGCGATCGCGGCGACAGCGGCGGTCAGCACGCCGATCCCGATGGCGATCGTCGCACGGGGGGCGAGGCCGAGCGGCGTGCCCTCCCAGACGAGGCGGGACCGGACCGCCCAGCCGGCGAAGGCACCGGCGCCGATCGGGAGGATGATGACGATGAGCATCCAGATCGACGTGCTCTCGGGAAGCAGCCCCAGCACGGGGATTCCGGGGACCACGCCGAGCTGGGTGCCCGCCGGGGACACCGCTGTGCCGACCCCCACGGCGAATCCGGGTCCGGCGAGCCAAGACGCCGCCCAGACGAGGATGGTGGGCAGATAGGCGAGATGCCCGAGAGTGATGACTCCGGCGCCGAGCGCATCGACCCGCGCCGCCTGGAAGAGAGCCACCATCTCGCCGCCTCGTGCCGCCGTGAGCACGGCGACAGCCACTGCGGAGACTGCAGTGGTCCCCACGACGGCGAAGGCAGCTCCGCGCACGGCCGCACTCGGAACCGGCCCCCAATCGCCCCACGAGTCGACGACGTCGTGGATCCGGTCGAGGAAGCCGCCGTCACCGTCCTCCCAGGCGATGCGGACGGCACCGCACACGGCGCCCACGAGATAGACGGCTGTCGGAAGCAGGATCGCCTCGACGACGGGCGTCTCGACGGCTCCGAGATGGGCGGTCAGTGCGACTCCGGTCGCGATCGCCGCGAACGTGAGGGAGCCGGAGAGCGAGCCGAGGAGCCAGGCCCCCGCGCGCGCGGCGCGGGTGCCGGAGCGGGCTGCGAAGAGCAGCGTGAAGATCAGGAACGCGAGCGGTGTCACCGAGAGCGTGAAGGCGGCGGCCGCCGGTGCGATGCCCGTCGTGCGGAGCACCTCGGTCGATACGTCGATGCTCAGCGGCACGCCGTGACCGAACTGCCACAGGGTGCCGGTGAGCGGCCAGAGCGCTCCCCAGTCGGCCGTGACGCCGAACGAGAGCGTCCAGAGAAGGGTGAGCGGCGCCAGCAGGACCACGAGACCGACCGCCGCAGCGATTGCGGCATCGAAGGCGGCGAGGAGCGCGACGAGGAGGCGTTGCATATCGAATCGAGACTACGACGAGAACCCTGTCGTCGCCTGTGGGCGCGCGCGACTCGGGCGACACGATATCGTCTCCAGCGGAGGTTTCCCGATGACAACTGCCCCGTCCCCCACCCGCTCAGAGGCCCAACCCAAGAACGCCCTCGACCGCTTCTTCGAGATCAGCAAGCGCGGATCCACGATCGGCACCGAGATCCGAGGGGGCCTGGTGACCTTCGTCACGATGGCCTACATCGTGATCCTCAACCCGATCATCCTGTCCGGCTCGGCCGACGTCGCCGGCGACACGCTCGATTTCAGCGCCGTCGGCGCCGCCACCGCGTTGACCGCCGGCATCATGACGATCCTGTTCGGTCTCATCACCCGCCTGCCGTTCGGCTTCGCCGCCGGCCTCGGCATCAACGCCTTCGTGGCGTTCTCGGTCGTCGGTCAGGTCACCTGGCCCGAGGCGATGGCTCTCGTGATGATCAACGGTCTCGTCATCGTGCTTCTCGCGGCGACCGGCCTGCGCAAGATGATCTTCGACGCGGTCCCGTTCCAGCTGAAGATCGCGATCACGGTCGGAATCGGCCTGTTCATCGCCTTCATCGGGTTCGTGAACTCCGGCTTCGTCACCGCGACCGGCAGCGCATCTCCGCCGGTCGGTCTCGGCGTCGGCGGATCGGTCGCGACCGTGCCCACCGTGCTGTTCATCGTCACGCTCATCGTCACCGGCATCCTGGTCGCGCGCAAGGTCAAGGGCGGGCTGCTCATCGGCCTCGTCACCGGCACCGTCCTCGCGGTGATCGTCGAGGCGATCTGGCATCTCGGAGCCGCATCCGACGACAACGCGGGCGGCTGGGGGCTCACGGTTCCGACTCTCACGGGATCGCCGTTCGGTCTGCCCGACCTGAGCCTGGTCGGCGCGGTCGACTTCAGCTTCGACTTCAGCAAGGTGAGCCTCGTCGCGATCGTGATGATCGTGTTCACCCTCGTCTTCTCGAACTTCTTCGACGCCATGGGCACCATGACCGGTCTCGCCAAGGAGGCCGACCTCGCGAATGAGAACGGCGACTTCCCGCGCATCAAGTCGGCGCTGGTCGTCGAAGGTGTCGGCGCGATCGTCGGTGGTGGTACGTCCTCGTCGTCGAGCACCGTGTTCATCGAGTCCGGAGCGGGTATCGGCGAGGGTGCGCGCACCGGATTCGCCAACCTGATCACGGGTGGCATGTTCCTGCTCGCGATGTTCCTCACGCCGCTCACCTCGATCGTCCCGACCGAGATCGCGGCCGCCGCGCTCGTGATCGTCGGCGCGATGATGATGGCGCAGATCAAGTACATCGACCTCACGGAGTTCGACGTGCTGCTGCCCGTGTTCCTGACCGTGACCGTGATGCCGCTGACCTACTCGATCGCCAACGGAATCGGCGCCGGCTTCGTCAGTTGGGTGCTCATCCAGGCGTTCTCCGGCAAGGCCCGCAAGATCAGCCCGCTGCTCTGGATCGTCGCCGTCGGCTTCGTGATCTTCTTCGCCCGAGGTCCCATCGAGGCGCTCTTCGGCGTCGCCTGAGCGACGACGAACAACACGAAGGGCGGATGCTGCGGCATCCGCCCTTCGTCGTCCCTACGCACCTGGCGTGTCGAAAGCGTCCGGGCATAGAAGAAGGCCCCGGAGTGGAGTCCAGGGCCTTCTCCTCCAGTCTAGCGCTTAGAGCGACTCGACGATCTCACGCATGAGTGCGGCCGTCTCGGACGGCGTCTTGCCGACCTTGACCCCGGCGGCCTCGAGGGCCTCCTTCTTCGCCTGGGCGGTGCCCGCGGAGCCCGACACGATCGCGCCGGCGTGGCCCATGGTCTTGCCCTCGGGAGCCGTGAAGCCCGCGACGTAGCCGACGACCGGCTTGGTGACGTGCGCCTTGATGTAGTCGGCCGCGCGCTCTTCGGCGTCGCCACCGATCTCGCCGATCATCACGATCGCCTTGGTCTCGGGGTCGGCCTCGAACGCGGCGAGCGCGTCGATGTGCGTCGTGCCGATGACGGGGTCGCCGCCGATGCCGATGGCCGTCGAGAAGCCCAGGTCGCGCAGCTCGAACATCATCTGGTACGTCAGGGTGCCCGACTTCGACACGAGCCCGATCGGTCCCTTTCCGGTGATGTTCGCCGGCGTGATGCCGACGAGCGCCTCACCGGGGGTGATGATCCCGGGGCAGTTCGGTCCGATGATGCGAGTCGTGTTGCCCTTGCTCTGGGCGTACGCCCAGGCCTCTGCCGAGTCGCCGACGGGGACACCCTCGGTGATCACGACGAGCAGCGGGATCTCGGCATCGATGGCCTCGATCATCGCGTCCTTGGTGAAGGCGCCGGGCACGAAGGCGATCGACACATCTGCGCCGGTCTCCTTCATGGCCTCGGCGACCGAGCCGAAGACGGGGAGCTCGACGGCGTTGCCGTCCTTGTCGGTGTGCGCGACCGTGGTGCCGGCCTTGCGTGCGTTCACGCCGCCGACGACCTGGGTGCCGGCCTTCAGCATGAGCGCCGTGTGCTTGGTGCCCTCGCCGCCGGTGATGCCCTGGACGATGACCTTGGAATCCTTGTTGAGGTAGATCGACATTTCTCTAGTCCTTGTGTCTCTCTGCGATCAGGCGTTGGCGAGTTCGGCGGCCTTGTCGGCGCCTTCGTCCATGGTGCTGGCGAGCGTGACGAGCGGGTGCGCGTACTCGGCGAGGATCGCACGACCCTCGTCGACGCGGTTGCCGTCGAGGCGCACGACCAGCGGCTTGGACGCCGTGGAGCCGAGCGTCTCGAGTGCGCCCTTGATGCCGTTGGCGACGGCGTCGCACGCCGTGATGCCGCCGAAGACATTGACGAACACGCTCTTGACCTGCGGGTCGCCCAGGATGACGTCGAGGCCTGCGGCCATGACCTCTGCCGAGGCGCCGCCGCCGATGTCGAGGAAGTTGGCGGGCTTGACGCCGTTGTGGTTCTCGCCGGCGTAGGCGACCACGTCGAGCGTCGACATGACGAGACCTGCGCCGTTGCCGATGATGCCGACCTCGCCGTCGAGCTTGACGTAGTTCAGACCGCTCTTCTTGGCCTTGGCCTCGAGCGGGTCCGCAGCGTCCTTGTCCTCGAGCGCCTCGTGCTCGGGGTGGCGGATCTCGGAGGCGTTGTCGTCGAGCGTGACCTTGCCGTCGAGCGCGATGATGTCGCCCTCTTCGGTGCGGACCAGCGGGTTGACCTCGACGAGAGTCGCGTCCTCGCCCTTGTAGACGTCGAAGAGCTTGACGAACACGTCGGAGACCTTCTCGACGAGGTCCTCCGGGAAGTTGGCGGCGCGAGCGATCTCGACGGCCTTCTCCTTGTCGATGCCGGTCAGCGGGTTGACCTCGACGCGCGCGAGCGCCTCGGGACGCTCGACAGCGAGCTCCTCGATCTCCATGCCGCCCTCGACCGAGCAGAGGCTCAGGTACGAGCGGTTGGCACGGTCGAGCAGCACGGAGAAGTAGAACTCCTCAGCGATGCGGGCACCCTGCGCGACCATGACGCGCTTGACGATGTGGCCCTTGATGTCGAGACCGAGGATGGCCTTGGCCGCCTCGTACGCCTCGTCGGGGGTCTTGGCGACCTTGACGCCGCCGGCCTTGCCACGACCACCGGTCTTGACCTGGGCCTTGACGACGACGACGCCGCCGATCTTCTCAGCGGCTGCCTTCACCTCCTCAGGGGTGTCGGCGACGATGCCGGCGAGGACCGGCACTCCGTACTTCTCGAAAACGTCTCGTGCCTGGTACTCGTACAGATCCACTGTGCTTCCTTCACTGGGCTGCGGCCTGGAATTCTCTCGATGTCGAGACATCGATCAATCCCCCAGCCTACTACCGCCGCCTGAGCGCCCCTACGTCCGCAGAGCGCGGGCGACGAGCCGATGCCGTCCGGTAGCATTCTTGTGCGTTGAATCAGGGGGAGACAATGACGGACACGTTCGACTGGTCGGATCCGATCGCCACACGGGCCCGCATCGAGCAGCAGGTCAGAGACGCAGAGCGCCGCGCGGCACAGGCCGAGCAGGTGCGCGACGACATCGCTGCCGTGCGTGAGCGGGCGACGTCGCCTGGCCGTGATGTCGCGGTCACGGTGGATTCCTCCGGTCGGCTCGCCGAGGTCACGCTCACGGATGCCGCATACGACCGATCCCCCGCAGCGCTGGGCGCTCTGATCGTCTCCCTCGCCGGAGATGCGCAGCGCGCGGCCGGCGCGAAGGCCGTCGAGATCGCCGCCGAGGCGTTCGGCGCGGACGACGCAGCCGTCGAGCACCTGCGTGAAGAGATCGCTCAGCTCCCCGACCCGAGTCAGGACGGCCAGCCACGGATCGAGTACCGCTGATGGCGGAGCTGATCGCGGTAGACACCGAGACGGTGCGCAGGCACGCGCAGCGCGTCGGCCAGATCGCGTCGGATGTCAGGCTCGCCGAGAACGCCGCCGGGTCGATGAACGTCGGCGGCGGGGCGTTCGGGGTGATGTGCGCGTTCCTGGTTCCGCCTGCGCAACTCGTCTCGTCGATCGCCATCGGCGCGATCTCCGCCGCGGCGACCATGCTCGAGCAGTCCGAGGAACAGCTCAAAGGTCTCGCCGATGACTTCGATGAGGGCGAGCAGCGACAGCTCGACACGATCAGCGGTCTGATGGCATCGGTCGAGGGCGGCGTCCGATGACGCCGCCGAACCCGCTGGTGGCCGGACCGATCGATCCGACGACGCCGTTCAGCGGCGCAGGGCTGCTCGAGGACGGCTATGAGCTCGTCAACGCCATCGAGAGCGGAGACTGGGTGGCCGGAGGCCTCGCATCGTTCTCCGCCCTGGCGAACACCGTCGCGACGGCGATGGATCCGCTCGGATCGCTGATCGCGGCGGGTCTGGGCTGGCTCATGGACCATCTCGAGCCGCTCAAAGGCTGGCTCAACGACCTGACCGGCGACGCAGGTGAAGTCGCCGGATTCGCCGCGACGTGGGGCAACATCGCCCAGCATCTGCAGCAGGCGGGCGAGACCCTCGATTCCCGACTCGCCGACGTGAGCTCGATGTCGGGCGAGGCGATCGCCGCGTACCTCCGACTCCAGGCGGACGTCGCCGCTCATATCTCCGCCGCGGGCGCGTGGGCGGGCGGCATGAAGACCGGCATGGAAGCGGCATCCATGCTCGTCCAGGTCGTTCATGAGCTCGTGCGCGACACGCTCTCGCAGCTCGTGGGCTCGCTGATCTCCTATGCGAGCACGCTGGTGATCTCACTCGGCACTGCAACCCCGTACGTCATCGCGCAGGCGACGAGCCGGGTCTCGGCGATGACCGCCCGGATCTCCGGCACGGTGCTCAAGCTCGTCGACGCCGTCACGGCTCTCGCCAAGCACCTGGACGAACTCAAGGCGCTCTTCCAGCGCCTCGGAGACCTCTTCTCGCGCGGTCCGGGCGGCGGAAACACTCCCTCCGGTTCCGGAGCACCGCACAGCCCGAACGGCACACCTCCCCACACCCCGCCCGACGGCACGACGCCGGACGGGCCCACCTCGCCCGGTCCCAGCGTGCGCGACCAGAGCATGCTCACCGACGAGCAGCTCCAGACATATCTCGAGCGCAACTACCCGCAGTACGCCGACGACTTCGCCGAGACCGGCACGCTCCCACCCGACGTGCAGATCCCCAAGGGGCCTGAGGTCCTTCAGCCGGATGGGAGCATCGACTGGAGCCAGGTGCCCGGCGGCGGGTACGTGCTGGATGCCAACGACAATCCGATCCGACAGCCGCACACGCCGCAGCCCGGTGACGTGCTCGACCGCTACGGTCCCCCCGACGGTCGATACACCTCACCGGTGCCGGATGACGGGCCGTACACGTACGACCAGCGTTCCCTGCCCTACGTCGAGAATCCCGCGCATTACCACCGCTACGAGGTCGTCGGCGATCTGTCCGATCTGCGTGGTGCGTTCGACAGCGCCCCTCAGCACGTCAAGGACGAACTCCTGGCGGGCGGTCTCAAGCCCGAATACCTCGGTTCACAGGGGTACCAGGGAGACATCGCGCCCGGATTCGGCTCGCCGGGTGGCGGCTCCCAGGTGCAGCTTCCGCTCACCGCCGAGCAGCTCATCGCGCTGGGCCTGCTTAAGGAGATCCCATGACGAACCTCACCGCCGCCGACGCACAGCGCATCATCCAGGACGAACAGCTCACCGCCACCGCGAACTGGTTCGGGCGCACCGGCCGTCGCGAACGGTCGGCATGGATCGATCGCGACGGCGATGAGTGGATCGTGTGGGACACCGACGAGCGCGGCGACCGGTTCTTCGGCCCGTCGCGCTTCTCCTCCGAAGCCGAGGCTCTCGACCAGTTCCTGCGGATGGCACGGTCGCACAAGGCAGCGGATTCCACCGCTGTGCGCCGGATCGGGGACTCCGCATGACCGAGGTCTGGATCGGCCCCGACGGCCGCGCCCTCACTCGCGAGCCCGTGCCGGCCGGCGCGGAGGTCTGGGACATGTACGGCCCCGTGAACACCCGCTACGTCTACCTCGTCGAGAACGGGCAGCCCGCTGCGTATCCTGAGCGCTCGCTCCCCTGGGTCGAGAATCCGTCGGCGTACCACCAGTTCATCGTCATCGGCGATTGCGTACACGTCCGTGCCGCATACGAGCGATCCGGCGATGCCGCGCTTCGCCGCGACCTGGATGATCTCGTGGACATCGGCTACTACCGCTGGGACGAACCCATCTACAGCGGCAGGGTGGCTCCCGCATTCGGCGAACCCGGCGGCGCCACCCAGCTCGTGCTGCCCCTGCCGCTCTCGTTCTATCTGCGACTCGGACTCGTGCGCGAACTGAGCGTCCCTGGAGGACTGGCATGAACCGTGACACCGTGCTCGCCGACCTCCGCGCACGCGGCCATGCCGGGTACTCGCTCTTCGAGGACCCGCGCGGCAAGCCGAACGTCATCGTCCTGACCTTCGGCAGGAACGGTTTCCAGACCTGGATCCAAGACGAACGCGCACAACCCATCGCCGGTTCGCTCCGCGCCTTCGACGCGGAATCCGAGGCCCTCGCCGACTTCACCCACCGGGTGGAGATCTGGAACCGCGTCAGCGGCGTCCGTCCGACGGCATAGACGGCCACGCCTCCGTCCGGTCGCCACGGCCTCACGCCCTACGGCGACCGCCCATGATCGTCGACGACATCGACAGGTCTAGGCTCATTCCATGCACGAATCCGCAGAACTGCGCACCGGCGTCGTGGCCGCTGCACTCGAGCTCTTCGCGTCACAGGGCTTCGACCAGACCTCCGTCGAGCAGATCGCGAAGGCCGCAGGCGTCTCACGCTCGACCTTCTTCCGCCAGTTCGGCGGCAAAGAGGATGTGGTCTTCGCGGACCATGAGGTGCTGCTCGACCAGTTGCGGACCTTCCTCGCGGAAGGGCATGACGATCCCTGGCGTGCGGTCTGCGCGGCATCCGAGTCGGTCTTCGCCCACTTCGCGCACGATCCCGAACTCGCGCGTCGCCGCTACCAGATCGTCCGCCAGGTGCCGGTGCTCCGTGAGCGCGAGATCATCACGGTGTTCCGCTACGAGCGGCTGTTCGACGACTATCTGCGCAGCTCGCTCCCCGGGATCGATCCTCTCGATGCCGTCGGGTTCTCCGCCCTCGTCACCGCCGTGCACAACCATGTGCTGCGGCAGCTGCTGCGCGGCAAGAAGAAGGTGCCGCTCTCGACGCTGCAGACGGCGCTCGCCGACGTCCGCCGCCGCTACGGGGTGCCTTCCGACGCGGTCTCCGAGGCTCCGGATGACGTGGTCGTCGCCGTGTTCCCTCGCTCGATGCCGATCGCCGAGGTCACCCGGCGCCTGCGCTCTCAACTCGACTGAACCAGGACTCTCTCCACCGGAGTCGTGAAACCGAGTTTCAGAGCGTACGATACTTGGTGTCACGAAGGAGTCACCATGAGCACCGCAGCCTCTCCCCTGCCCGGCGAGCGCGTCTCGTCGTACGACATCACCGGGCGACAGGACAGCGATTACTACGCCGTCTTCGCCGACATCCCCGACGCCGACCGGTCGGCCTGGGATCGCGCCAAGGCCTACATCGACGAGGTCGGGCCTCAGATGGCGGACGCCTGGGATCGCGCGGAGTATCCACTCGAGGCCGCGCGCCGAATGGGCGAGATGGATCTCGTCGTCGATGGCATCGAGCATCCTGCCCTCACCCGGCTCTCTCCCCTCGCTGCCGGGCTCGTGAACATGGAGATCTCGCGCGGCGACGGGTCGCTCGGCACCGTGCTCGCCGTCCAAGGCGGGCTCGCGCTGCGCACCCTGGCGCTCTTCGGATCCCCCGCTCAGCAGGAGAAGTGGCTCACGGCTCTGGCAGACGGCTCGGTCTTCGGATCCTTCGCCCTCACCGAGCCCGACCACGGGTCTGACTCGGTATCGCTGGAGACCGTGGCCCGCCGCGACGGCGACGAGTGGGTCATCCGCGGCGCGAAGAAGTGGATCGGCAACGGCGCCTCGGGCGGCATCACTTTCGTCTGGGCCCGCGTCGACGACGAGACGGCGCCCGAACACGGTGCGGTCCGGTGCTTCCTCGTCGAACAGGACACCCCCGGATACTCAGGGACGCCGATCCGCGGCAAGGCCTCGCTTCGGGCGATCCACCAGGCTCACATCGTGCTCGACGACGTCCGGGTGCCGCTCGACTCCGTACTCCCTGGCACCAAGAGCTTCAAGGACGCGTCGGTCGTCCTCTACGCCACCCGCTCAGGGGTCGCGTGGTCGGCCCTCGGCCACGCGACGGCCTGCTACGAAGCGGCGCTGGCCTACTCGACCCAGCGCATCCAGTTCGGCAAGCCGCTCGCCAAGTTCCAGATGGTGCAGGAGCGCCTCACGCACATGCTCGAGGACCTCACGGCCATGCAGCTGTACTGCCGTCGCCTCGCAGACCTCGAGACCGCGGGTGAGCTTCGCCCCACGCAGGCCTCGCTGGCGAAGTTCCACAACACGCGAGCAGCTCGACGCGTGGCATCCGTCGCCCGTGACCTCCTCGGCGGCAACGGCATCCTGCTCGAGAACGGTGTGATGCAGCACATGGCCGACATCGAGGCGATCCACACCTATGAGGGCACCGAGAGCGTGCAGGCGCTGCTGCTCGGGCGCGACATCACGGGGATGAGCGCCTTCACCTGAGCGCTCACCACCGCGGTGCCGACGAGGACGTCAGTCGCAGCCGCAGCCGCCGGCCGGCGTCTTCACCATGAAGCAGACGTCGCATACGCCGTAGTCGCGCTCTTCCGTCTTGGTCGCGCGCTCGGCCTTCGGCGCAGCCGCGACACGAGGGGTCGTCGATCTCTTCGCCTTGACAGGCGCGATCGGGCGGAACTCGCTCGGATGCGTCACGTAGAAGTACGGTGCACGGCCCTCGCTCGGCTGCAGTCGCAGGGGCGTCGAGCCGATGACGATCGTCTCGTCCTCGGTGAAGCCGTTGGTGTAGGTCTTGCCGATGTGCAGCGGCGCGCCGTCGCCGCGGCGGATCGCCTCGATGTAGCGACCGCGGTCGATATAGGAGGAGATGCCGACGGCGTCGGTGACCGCGGAAATAAACTCGTGGTTCTCCTCGGCGATGCGATGCGCGCGGAGCGCCTCCGCGAGGGTTCGGTACGGACGGGAGTTGCCTGTGGGGGTCGGGCCCTGAACTTCATTCATTTCCTCAAGGATCTCACGCCCGGGCATGGAAGACTGGCCGAATGGCACGCGCGACGATCATCGGCTCCGGACCGAACGGCCTGGCGGCGGCTGTGTCCCTCGCGCGCGCCGGCTACGAGGTGCACGTGCTCGAAGCCGCCGACACGATCGGCGGCGGAGTCCGCACGACGGAATCGACCCTCTCGGGCTTCCGGCACGACGTCTGCGCCGCCGTGCACCCGGCCGCGCTCTCTTCGTCGTTCTTCCAGGCGTTCGGCCTCGCCGAACGGGTGGACTGGATCCTCCCCGACATCTCGTACGCGCACCCGCTAGACGGCGGCAGAGCCGGAATCGCATGGCGCGACATCGAACGCACCGCGGCAGGGCTCGGCGTCGACGAGCGGGCCTGGCTGTCGCTCCTGCGCCCGCTCAGCACTCACGTCGAGGGTGTCGTCGACTTCACCGGCAATCAGATGCTCAGGGTGCCTCGCGAGCCGATCACGGCTCTCCGGTTCGCGCTGCGGATGCTCGACCAGGGCACGCCGCTCGCCCGGCGCAGCTTCCGCACCGAAGAGGCCGCCGCGCTGATGGCCGGTGTCCTGGCGCACGCGAACACCCCGCTCCCCTCGCTCGCCGGTGCCGCAGCCGGGCTGCTGCTCGCCGCGCAGGCGCACGCCGGCGGATGGATGTACCCGCGAGGCGGCGCGCAGCGCATCGCCGACAGCATGGTCGCCGATATCGAGGCCCATGGCGGATCCGTCGAATCGGGCATCCACGTCACCGACCTGGGATCGCTCGACTGGGGCGACCCCGCCCGTGGTGATCTGCTGATGCTGAACACGTCGCCCCGCCTCACCCTCACCCATCCGGACATCCCCGCGGCGTACGCGCGAGCGATCCGCAACTACCGATACGGCCCCGCCGCTGCGAAGGTGGATTTCGCTCTCGACGGGCCGATCCCCTGGGCGAATACCGACGTCGCCCAGTCGCCCACCGTCCACATCGGCGGATCGGCGGCGGAGACGTGGGCGAGTGAGAACGCTGTCGCCCGGGGACGGATCAGCGACCGACCGTACGTCCTGACGGTGCAGCCCTCGGTCTTCGACCCCAGCAGGGCGCCGGAGGGCAAGGCGGTGCTGTGGGCGTACATCCATGTTCCCCAGGACTCCGATCTCGACGCCACCGAACTCATCACGCGTCAGGTCGAGCGATTCGCACCGGGATTCCGAGACCTCATCCTCGCGCACCACTCGGTGCCGGCGTCGTCGCGCGAGGCGGTCAACCCGTCGGAGATCGGCGGCGACATCCTCGGCGGGGCGTTCACGATCCCGCAGGCGCTGCGGCGCCCGGTCCTCGGCATCGCGCCCTGGCGCACTCCGATGCACGGGGTGTACCTCGCGTCGGCGTCGACACCGCCCGGCCCGGGCGTCAACGGCATGGCGGGATGGCATGCCGCCCGCACGGCGCTCAAGGATGCCGGCATGCGCGTCTCCCTCGACGACCTCTTCTCCTGACGGGCGAAATCACCCTTCTGCCACGACGCGACCGACGCCAGGATGGATCCATGCGCTACGAGATCCCGTCCCCGATGCTGGCGAAGGCGGCAGCATCCGTCCCCGATCCCGCGAAGACCGCCGGAGGGCTGCTGTTCGAGCCCAAGTGGGACGGATTCCGCGGGCTGATCGCCTGGGACGGCGAGACCGTCGAGATCGGCTCCCGCGGCGCGAAACCGCTGACGAGATACTTCCCCGAGCTCGTCGAGGCGATCCCGCGACTGCTTCCGAGGCCGTGCCTGCTCGACGGAGAGATCGTCGTGGCCACGGGACACGAGGGGGCGCAGCGACTCGATTGGGAGGCGCTGAGTCAGCGCATCCATCCCGCGGCCTCACGAGTGGCGAAGCTCGCCGCGGAGACGCCTGCGATGTTCATCGCCTTCGATCTGCTGGCCGTCGACGACGAAGACCTCCTGAGCACTCCGTTCGCCGAACGCCGCGCGCGCCTGGAGACCCTGATGGAAGGGGTCGAGCATCCCCTGCACATCACGCGCACCACCCGCGATCGGGACGCCGCCGTGCGCTGGCTCGCCGAGTTCGAGGGCGCAGGGCTCGACGGGGTCGTCGCCAAGCCACTCGATCAGCCGTACGCGCCCGGAAAGCGCACCCTCATCAAGATCAAGCATGCCCGCACCGCTGACGTGGTCGCGCTCGGCTACCGCGTGCACAAGTCCGGGTCGGGCGTCGGGTCTCTGCTCGTCGGCCTCTACGACTCCGACGGCACCCTGCGGCAGGTCGGCGGCGTGGCCGCATGGAGTGATGTGCGCCGCCGGGAGCTCGTCGAGGAGCTCGCCCCGCTCGTGCAGCGCGACGACTCCGGCGAGGCCCTCACCGGCGAGGGTGAGCGTTCGCGCTTCAGCGGGTCCAAAGATGTCTCGTTCGTCCGGCTGCGCCCCGAGCTCGTACTCGAGGTGCGCTACGACCAGCTCGAGGGTTCGCGGTTCCGCCATACGGTGCAGTTCGACCGCTGGCGTCCGGACCGGGATGCGCGGTCGTGCACCTACGACCAGCTCGACACCGTGGCCGGGTACGACCTGGCCGAGGTCATCGGCTGAGGCTCACTCCTCGACGGGATCACCGTTCGCATCCCAGTGGGCGTCGACCTTCTTGCTGGGCTGCACGCGTGGGGGCTCTCCGGGCATCTTGGGGAACTCGGGCGGGAACGACAACTCGCCGAGGCCCGCCGCCTTGTCCCGCTCCCACCACTCGAGAAGCGTGTCGATGCGCCCCGGCTCGTCCTGCTTGCCCGCCCAGGGATCACCGACCTCGGCGAGTCTCTTCGGGATGCTGCGGACGGTGAAGACCGCGGGGTCGAGACCGTCCAGCTCGTCCCAGTGCACGGGCGTCGAGACCGTGGCCCCGGGAAGCGCGCGGGGGCTGTAGGCACCGGCCATCGTGCGGTCGCGGTTCGCCTGGTTGAAGTCGATGAAGACCCGCTGACCACGCTCTTCCTTCCACCAGCTCATCGTGACCTGCTCCGGCATCCGTCGCTCCAGCTCGCGGCCGGCTGCGATCACGGCGTGCCGCACATCGAGGAACTCATGAGTCGGTTCGATGGGCGCGAACACGTGCAGTCCACGGTTGCCGCTGGTCTTCACGAACGCGGTGAGACCGACCTCCTCGAGCACCTCTCTCAGCGCGTGCGCGGCGGGGATGGCATCCGCGAACCCCGTGCCGGGCTGCGGGTCGAGGTCGATCCGCAACTCGACGGGATTGTCCGGGTCGGTGGCCAGAGACGCCCAGGGGTGGAAGACGATCGTGTTCATCTGCGCCGCCCAGACGATCGCGCTCGGGCGATTCAGGACGATCTGCGGATGCCGACGCGCACTGTTGTAGGTCACGGTGACGGCGTCGACATAGTCGGGCGTTCCCTTGGGCGGGTTCTTCGAGAAGAACCCGTCGCTTCCCACGCCGTCGCGGAAGCGCTCGAGCGAGACGGGACGATTCCCGTTCGCCTCGAGGAACGGCACGCTGACGAGCTGGAAGTACTCCGCGAGCTCGGCCTTCGTGATGCCGTCCTTCGGCCAGACGACCCTGTTCGGGCTCGAGAGCGCGACCTCGCGCTCTCCATCGGGATCGATGACTGTCAGGGTCACGCGTTCTGAGGCCATGCTCCGACCCTAGAGGGCCGGTGCGACGCGGGGGAAGCCCGTCAGTCGTCGATGTCGATCGCGAGGATCAGCACCGAGGTGAGAGCGTCGCGCTCGACCACGATGCTGGGGCCGGCCGGATCGATGATGACCCCGGCCATATCGATGTGGCTGGAGAGGATCTTGGCCAGCTGCAGCGGCTCGAACGGCAGCGGTCGATCGCCCCGACCGAGCGCGAGCACCTCGAGCGGGTGCGAGAAGAGCTGGAGGAACCGCTTGCCGTCGGGAGTCTGCGCTTCGGCGATCCCGACCTGTCCGCCGGGATTTCCCTCGTTGACGGCGACCCACATGCGCTTCGTCGCGAGCGCCTCACCGACCTTCGATGCGGTGTCCTGCTCTCGCGGCGCGGCGATCAGCGACTTGACCGTCATGTCGACGTCTGCCTGCTCGAGCGCCTTCTGCAGGAGCTCGGACGGGAACACCACGCGGTGCGGTGCAGAGGCGTTGTCGACGATGAGGCCGGCGAAGTCACCCGAGACGACCTGCTGCAGAACGGACGTGACAGGCTGGGCGACGGCAGATGTCGCCGTCGGGTCCTTCTCGAGCTGCACGGAGTCTCGGACAGCGGCGGCCGAACTGAACGCGAGCATGAACTGACGATCGCCATCACGCACGACCGCGACAGCGAGAGGCTTGCCCTCACTGATCTGCGCGCGTGCGTCACCGTTGACGCGGATGTACATGTGCCCCTGCAGCGCCTGGCGGAGCACTCCGAGCAGCTGCTCGTTCGTGGCGCCCTGCTCGACCTCTTTCAGGGATTCACGCAGCAGGACGTTGTCCTTCATGCCCGGGACGGTCTCGGTCTGCTCGGGCGGCATCGCGGGCGCCAGCGGCAGTCGACGCTCGGGCTCGGCCACGGGGGCGGGTGCCGGCGCAGCGGGAGCAGGGGCGGGTGCCGGCGCAGCGGGAGCAGGGGCGGGTGCTGTCGCAGGCGCCGATGCTGCCGGCGCGTCAGGACCGGGCAGCTCGACCTCCGGTCCGGCCTGAGCACCGACCCCACGGAACGCCTGGACGGAGATACCGATGGTGGGCGTGGCCTCGGCGGCGTCCGCCGACGCCTCCGCACCGTCCGGAGTCTCGTCGGCGGACTCCTCGGTCTCGGTGTCGAACTGGTCGGCGACGACGTCGTCGGCGGACTTCTTGCGGCGGGAGAACAGGGCCATATCAGCCAGCCTAACCCGCCAGAGGGCTAGATCTTCTCGATCGGCGCGACCTTGATCAGGAGCTTCTTCTGGCCGGCGGAATCGAAGCGCACGTGCGCGATGCGCTTGGCACCCTCGCCCGTCACCGCGTCGACCCGTCCGTCGCCGAAGTCCGTGTGGCGGATGCGATCCCCGGCGGCGAGTTCGAGGTCGCCGTTGTCACGCATCTTCGCCGTCACGCGGTTGGGGAACTTGTCCATCGCGGTCGAGAGCGGCTTGAGAGAGTCGCGCCCCGGCAGCTGCTTCACCGCGAAACGGTCGCCGGAACCGGAGCCGCCGGAGCCGCCGAATCCGCCTGCCCGGCGCGCATTGAGCGCACGGGACTGCATGCCTCCCCGGGAGTTGACGTCGCCGGGCGACTGGCGCCAGTCGATGAGTCCGGCGGGGATCTCCTGCAGGAAGCGGCTGGGCATCGCGACCGAGACCTCGCCGAACTGGGCCCTGGTCATCGCGAGCGACAGATGCAGGCGCTTCCGCGCGCGCGTGATGCCGACGTAGAAGAGCCTCCGCTCTTCCTGAGGACCGCCCGGCTCCCCCGCCGAGATGCGGTGCGGGATCAGATCCTCTTCGACGCCGGTCACGAAGACCGCGTCGTACTCGAGTCCCTTCGCGGTGTGCATCGTCATCATCGACACCGACCCTGATTCGTCGTCGAGGTCGTCGGCATCCGAGACCAGGGCGACCTCTGTGAGGAAGTCCACGATCGTCCCGTCAGGATTGTTGCGCGCGAAGTCCCGCGCGACGGCGACGAACTCGTCGAGGTTCTCGACGCGCGCCTCATCCTGTGGGTCGCGGCTCGCCCGCAGGGCGTCGAGGTAGCCGCTCTTCGACAGCAGCACGTTGAGCCCGTCGGCGACGGTGGTCGGAGCGGGAACCTCGCCGGAGGCGGGGAGCATGATCTCCGTCGCCTCGGCCAGCACGGCATCGAGCTGGGCGATGCCGGCCTGGATCTTCGGACCGAAGCCCAGCTGCTCGGGCACGGACAGGGCCTGCCGGAACGTGATGTCGTGGTCTTCGGCGAACCGGGCGATCGCCGTCTCGGTCACATCGCCGATGCCGCGCCTGGGCTTGTTCAGGATGCGGCGGACAGCCATCTCGTCGGCCGGGTTCGCGACGGCGACCAGGTAGGCGAGGGCGTCCTTGATCTCGGCACGCTCGTAGAACTTCGTGCCGCCCATGATCTTGTAGGGCACGGCGGAGCGGATGAAGATCTCCTCCAGCGCACGCGATTGCGAGTTCGTGCGGTAGAAGACGGCCATCTCGGAGTACGGCATGCCGGCGCGGTGCAGCGCCTCGACCTCGTCGGCGACGAATTGGGCCTCATCGTGCTGGGAGTACCCGGTGAAGCCGACGATCATGTCGCCGTCGCCCTTGTCGCTCCAGAGCTTCTTGTCCTTGCGGTCGAAGTTGTTGCCGATCACCGCGTTCGCCGCCGAGAGGATGTTCTGCGTCGAACGGTAGTTCTGCTCGAGCAGCACGACGCGAGCGCCGGGGAAGTCGCGCTCGAACTCGCTGATGTTGCGGATGTCGGCGCCACGGAAGGCGTAGATCGACTGGTCGGAATCACCCACCACGGTGAGTGACGCGCCTTCGAGCTCCGGCGTGGTCTCCGGCTCGAAGATCATCATGCCGTCGGAGGCATACGGATCGGGCGAATCGCCCGAGACCGGACGCGTCAGCTCGTGGATGAGGGCGTACTGAGCGTGGTTCGTGTCCTGGTACTCGTCGACCAGCACATGACGGAACCTGCGCCGATAGGTGTCGGCGACCTGAGGGAAGGCGCGGAACAGATAGACGGTCTGGCCGATCAGGTCGTCGAAGTCGAACGCGTTCGCCTTCTGCAGCTGCCGCTGGTAGTCGGCGAAAAGCTCGACGAAGATCCGCTCGGCCGGGTCGTTCATGTTCGCCTGTCGCGCATACGCGTCGGCATCCGACAGCTCGTTCTTGAGCTTGGAGATGCGCGACTGCACGGCCCCGGGCGTGAGACCGTAGGCATCGGCCTCGTGCTGCTTGACCAGCCGCTTGATGAGCGCCCGCGAATCACCGGAGTCGTAGATCGTGAATGACTTGGTGAACCCGAACTGCTGAGCCTCACGCCGGAGGATCCGCACGCAGGCGGAGTGGAACGTCGAGATCCACATGCCCCGCGCCGCGTCGCCCACGATCGCCTCGACGCGCTCGCGCATCTCACCGGCGGCCTTGTTGGTGAAGGTGATCGCGAGGATCTGGCTGGGCCATGCCTCGCGTGACCTCAGCAGAGAGGCGATGCGCCGTGTCAGCACGCTGGTCTTGCCGGAGCCTGCACCCGCGACGATCAGCAGCGCGGGTCCGCGGTAGGTCACCGCTTCGAGCTGCTGCGGGTTGAGGCCGGCGAGGAGGTCGTCCTGTCCCTGCGCTCCGGTGGAGCGAGGGCCGACGGATCCGGGGACGATGAGGGGGGCTTCGGTCATGGCTCTACGAGTCTAGGCCGCGCCACCGACACTGCCGGCGGATGGGGCGGATGCACGGGATCCCGTGCATCCGCCCCACCGTCGTCGCGTCGCTCGTGTCAGCTGACGCGCCGGCGCCGACCGGCGACGAGCGCACCGCCGACGACGAGCATCAGGGCCAGAGCGATCAGGGCCACGGGCACCTCCGCGCCGGTCGCAGCGAGGCCGGCGGCACCGTCACGGTCGTCACCGGAAGGCGCGCCGCCGGGCTGGCTCGAGACCGGGCCTTCGCCAGGAGTCTGCCCCGGGTTCTCCCCGGACCCTTCGCCGGGCGTCTCTCCGGTCACTCCGGGAAGGGTGCCGACTCGCAGCGCCTCGGCGGCGAAACCGTCGGCGAACCACCAGACCGGACGCTCACCGTCGACCGACAGCGAGGCCGGGGCGGTCGCGAATCCCTCGTTGTTGATGTCGGGCATGCCGGCAGGGCGGGCGAAGTGCGCGATGCCGGGCTGTTCGGTGCCGTTCAGCGTGATCTGGGCCGATTGCCCCTGGCAGCCGTCGTCGCAGACCGCCCACAGCACGTCGAGCACGCTGTCGTAGTCGAGCGCCATGACGCCGGGCAGACCGGGTGCGATCTCCGACACCAGCGTGGCCCGGCCGTCGGCGCCGAGCGCGAACGCGTAGACGTGACCGTTGTCCTCGACCGCGACGAAGAACAGGCCGCCGCCGTGTCCGGCGTAGTCTGCCGAGTCGTACGGGGCCGCGGTGTTGACGTCGAAGAGTGCGCCGTCAAGAGCGCTGTCCGGCACCCACTGCACCGCCTCCATGCCGAGGTTCGCTCCCACGGCGGGGAGCGACGAGGTCAGATCCCACTCCTGCTCGGCGACGAGGTCGTCGGCGGAGGCTTCAGGGTCGACCTTCAGGATGGTGTTCTGGTTCACGCCCTTGGCGCTGTTGTCACGCTCGGAGGCGACGTAGACCGATCCCTCGCCGTCGACGGTGATGCCCTCGGTGTCGGGGCCTGCGGCGTTCGGGTCGCCGGCATCCTTCTGGAATCGCACACGCTTGCCCGACTCCCACCCGGCGATCTGCGAGAACGAGCCGTCGGCGTGGGCCTCGAGCTTCCAGATGCGCCCCTCGCCGTTGTCCACGGCCCAGAGGAACGATCCGTCCGACGTCTCCTGCACGTCGAGACCCGAGCTGTCCTCGAGGAACGTCGGCGCGGTGTCGAGCACCCGGACGTCGGCCGAACCCGGCCATGGCGAGACGGGGATCTCGCCGGCGCAGATGTTCGCCGCACCCTTCGTGCTCTCCGCGGTCGCCGCGAAGGTGCCGGCGATGTCCGGGCAGCGCCCCCACGTGGTGGCCGCGTGCCCTGCGCCCCACGTGGTGGAGTCGATGAGCAGATCTCCGTCGAAGACGCGAACGGAGTCGCCGTCACCCAGACCGAAGCCGAGGTCCGTGCCCTCGATGACGAGGTATCCGCCCGCGGCGATGGTGGTCGCGGCCGGAATGACGTAGGAGTGGGTGTCGTCGTCGTCCTTCACGACGACGCCGGAGACGTCGAGGGCGGATGCGGTCGGGTTGACGAGTTCGATCCAGTCACCGGGCGATCCGCCGTCGGACTCGACCTCGTTGATCCGCACCGGGTTGCCGCACGCGTTGCGCTGGCCCTTGGTCGAGACCGCGATGTCGGCGAACTCTCCAGCTCCGTCCGCGCATCGCGCGAGGACGCCCGCCGCATGCGCCGCGTAGACGTGCTCGTCGACGATGTTGAGGTTCGCGTCGCGCAGCGTGACGGTGTCGCCGTTGCCCAGACCGAACACGAAGTCCTTCGGCTGGTCGAAGACGAGGTACGCGCCGGGTTCGAGCACGGTGCCCGCGGGCAGCGGCGTCGTCTCCGCCGCGTGGCCGACCGGGTCGCCGTCCATGACGGTCCAGCCGGAGAGGTCGACCGGTGTGCTGCCCGAGTTGACGACCTCGACCCAGTCGGTCGCGTCGCCGTCGGATTCGATCTCGTTGATCACGACGTCCGGCATGACGCACGTGTTCGTCACCCCCGGGGTCGCATATGCGAGCACGAAGGAGCCCTCTCCGTCGGGGCAGCGTGCGAGGGTCGCGGCGATGGCGTCGCCGTCGATGGCGGCATGGCCGCTCCATGCCTGCGTGTCATCGACCAGCACGCCAGCCGTGTCGAACAGGCGGATGCGGTCGGCGCTGCCGATTCCGATCGGATCGCGGAAGGCCGTCTCGACGCCACCGACGAGACCGATGGTGCCCTCCTCGACGACGAGGAACTCGCCGGCGGCGATCTCCGTGCCCGGCAGGAACTGCCAGCGGTGGTCGTCGGAGTTGTCGCGGATCTCGTAGCCCGAGATGTCGAGAGGGGCATCGCCCGAGTTGTGGAACTCCACCCAGTCCGCCGGCTGCGAGTCGACCTCGTTTATCGCGATGGTGCCGCCCAGAGGTTCGTCGGATGCGAAGACGTTCGCCGCGCCCTTCGTGGACTCGGACGTCTCCGCCCATTCGACGATGCCGTCGACCTCCCGCGCTCCCCAGGTCACCGCAGCGTGAGCCGCCCACGATGTCTCGTCCACGAGCACGGCGCTCGGGTCGAACAGCCGCACCTGGTCTTCTTTGCCGAGGCCGAAGGCGAAGCCGCCCGCTCCGGCATCGGCCTGGTCGAGAACGAGATGCGCGCCGGGCTCGATCACCGATCCGTCCGGGAATGTGTACGCCTCATCTTCGCCGTCGTCCTTGACGACGAAACCGCTCAGGTCGACCGCGACGGCCGACGTGTTGACGAACTCGATCCAGTCGCCGGGTGCTCCCCCGCTCGACTCGACTTCGTTGATGCGGACACCGGGTTCGGCTCCGGTGGCGGCGAGCGGCACGGCGAGCAGGGCGGCAGCGCTGAGTGCGCAGACCGTCGTGACCGCAGCCGCAGAGTGCAGGCGGGACATAGGGCTCCTGAGGGAATCAGTCGGGTAGGACTCCACATCAGCGATCCCGCATGGCCGAACGACGGCGTGCAGGTGCACGGATGGTGAACGACCGGTGGCGGTTCGCCATCGGCCCGGGAGGCCGCGAACAGGCGGATGCTCAGCCGTCGATGCGAGAATCGGCCCGTGCGCACGATCCTCAACATCATCTGGCTGATCTTCGCCGGACTCGCTCTCTTCCTCGGCTACATGCTGGCCGGCATCCTGCTGTGCATTCCGATCGTGACGATCCCCTGGGCCATCGCCTCGTTCCGCATCGCCCGCTACGCGATCTGGCCGTTCGGGCGTGAGATCGTCAGCAAGCCGACCTCCGGAGTCGGCTCGTTCCTCGGCAACGTGCTCTGGGTCATCCTCGCCGGCTGGTGGTTGGCGATCGGACACATCGTCTCCGGCCTCGCGCTCTGCATCACGATCATCGGCATCCCGATGGGCATCGCCGACTTCAAGATGGTGCCCGTCTCGCTGATGCCTCTCGGCAAGGAGATCGTGTCGCGCCGCGGCGCCTTCGACCGCACGCTCTGACCGCGGCTGCCGGCTCTAGAATTGCCGGGATGGATGCCGATCGCCTGATCGCCTGGGACGCAGAGCTGCGCCGGGCGCACACGAGACTCCGCGCCGCCCTCGAGGCCACGAGGGAGGCGGTGCAGGACGGTTCGGATGCTCCGGATGCCGCGCGCGAGCTCGCGCTGTTCTGCATCGGCTTCTGCTCGGCCCTCGATGGGCATCATCTGAGCGAGGACCGCGCCCTGTTCCCCGCGCTGCGCGACCAGCACCCGGAACTCGGCGACGTGATCGCCAAGCTGATGCAGGATCACTCGATGCTGGCCCACCTGCTCGGAGGACTCCGCACGGCCGTCGAGAGCGGAGAGGGCAGCGAGACGCTGAAGCGCCACCTCGACGGCATCGGCGCGATCATGGAGTCGCACTTCCGCTTCGAGGAGCGCGAGATCCTCGAGCCGCTGCGAGCGCTCCACCTCGATCGCCCCGTTCCGGACGTGCTCGGCCCGTTCTGATCGAGGTCAGCCGCGAAAGAAACCGACCCCGAGGTCGGGGTGATCGACGAAGACCCCGTCGACTCCCGTGCGAGCGATGACGCCCCATTCGGCCTCGTAGTCCCCGTAGGCGCTCTTGCCTCCGTGGCCGCGGAACTCCGCCGAGAGGAAGGCGTTCTCCGGCCGACAGGTCCATGTGAAGACCGTGAGCCCGCGCGCGTGCGCATCGGAGACGATCGAGTTGCCTGCGGCGAGCAGCATGCGCTTGTCGACGCTGATTCCGTCGACCCGGCCGACGAGCGCATCGAGTCCCTGCGGGGTGACGGTGGCCGCATACGTGGGCGCCTGCGTGCCCTGAGCGACGACCAGATCGTACGCGCGTCCCGACGCCTCGATCAGGTAGACATACGACGCCCCGATGCCTCGGGCCCTCAGCTGTCCGAGGATCGTCGACTCGAAGGACTCCACGATCAGCGGCAGCTCGCCCTCGGCCCACCCCGCCGCACGCAGGTCGCGTTCGATCAGCGGCGCGAGGTCGAGGCCGATGCTCGCGAAGTATGTGGCGTGCTTGACCTCGAGCACCACGCCGATCTCGCGTCCGTACTCGACCGAGCCGGCCCGGACGATGTCGAGCACGTCGGTCAACCGCAGGATCGCCTGCGAACCGTCGAAGCTCGCGCTCGACACGCGCACCTTCGGAAGGCGCTCCCGGCTGCGCAACGTCGTGAGCTCATCCCAGGTGAAGTCCTCGGTGAACCAGCCGGTGAGGGCCTCGCCGTCGACGCGCTTGGTCGTCTTCCGGTCGGCGAACTCCCGGTGCTCGGCCACATCCGTGGTGCCGGAGATCTCGTTCTCGTGCCGCACGATGAGCACGCCGTCCTTCGTGGCGACGACGTCGGGTTCGACCGCATCGACTCCCATCGCGAGGGCGAGCTCGTATGACGAGCGACTGTGTTCCGGACGATAGCCGGGCGCACCGCGATGCCCGATCACGAGAGGCGATTTCCTGGGCACGCTCTCAGCGTAGAACACCCTGATGACCTGCCCTTCCGGGTATCGTGGAGGAAAGCGACCTACAACCCACTTTGGAGTGAGGCCCACATGAGCAACTTCGCCTTCAACAACCCGGCGTTCCAGCAGCAGGATCCGCGCAACGTCGCGACCTACCCGGGTGCCCCGCAGGGAGCGCAGGGGGCGCAAGCCGCGTCGTTCCAGCACGGCACCATGGACGCCGCGGCGAACGCGCAGCTGGAGGGCATGTACGCGGCTCCCCCGGCCGGCGCGATCGAGACCGACCGCATGTCCGTCGAGGACACCGTCTGGAAGACCGCCGGACTCTTCGCCATCCTGCTCGTCACCGCCGCCGTCGGCTGGTTCCTGACTCTGGGCGGCGTCGCCGCTCCCGAGCTGAACCCCTACAACCGCTTCGAGCCGAACCTCATGCCGTGGATCGTCGGCGCACTCGGCGGCTTCGTGCTCGCGATGGTCATCACGTTCACCTCGCGCAAGAAGGTCCGCCCCGCGCTGATCTTCGCCTACGCCGCATTCGAGGGCCTCTTCGTCGGCGGCATCTCGGCGTTCTTCGAGGTCATGTGGCCCGGCATCGTCGTGCAGGCCACGCTCGCCACGGTCTCGGTCGTCGGCGTGACCCTCGCTCTCTTCGCCAGCGGCAAGATTCGCGCGTCGAAGAAGGCCACCAAGATCTTCATGATCGCCATGGTCGGCTACCTCGTGTTCTCGCTGCTGAACCTCGTGCTCATGTGGACCGGCGTCCTCCCCCAGGGTCAGGCGTTCGGCCTCTACAGCCAGCCCATCTTCGGCATCCCGCTCGGTCTGATCATCGGCGTCCTGGTCGTCATCATGGCGGCCTACTCGCTGGTCCTCGACTTCGACCAGATCCAGCAGGGCGTGCGCAACGGCGCTCCCCGCAAGTACGGCTGGCTCGGCGCCTTCGGCATCATGGTCACGGTCGTCTGGCTCTACGTCGAGATCCTGCGCATCATCGCGATCGTCCGCGGCAACAACTGACCGCGAACCGCCCCACTCAGAGGCCCGTCCCTTCGGGGGCGGGCCTCTTGGCATATCCGAGGCCTCCAGCGCAAGGGGTTGGCTGATAATCAGCTGAGAGGGCACAGTGGATCACACGAGCCCTGGCACCCCAGGGCTCACGAAACAAAGGAGCTGAACATGAGCTTTCTCGGATTCCTTCTTCTCGGCCTCATCGCCGGAGCCATCGCGAAGCTGATCCTTCCCGGCAAGCAGGGTGGCGGATGGTTCATCACCCTCCTGCTCGGCGTCGTCGGCGCCCTCCTCGGCGGCTGGCTCGGAAGCCTGATCCTGAACCGTCCTCTCACGGAGTTCTGGGACCTGGGCACGTGGCTCCTCGCCATCGGCGGCTCGATCATCGTGCTGCTGATCTACGGCCTGATCGTCAACCGCGGCAGCAAGGCCCGCAGCTGACCTCATAGCAACACAGGAAACCGCCCTCTTCCCCAGCGACGCTGGTGGAGAGGGCGGTTTCTCTGTGTGCCGTCTGGTCAGCGCGCGTCGGCCTTGGCCTGCAGCAGCGCCCGCTCCCTGTCGTTGCCTGCGAGCGCTGCGGCGACGGCGAACTCGCTGCGCGCCTCCTCCGCGCGACCGAGTCGCAGCAGCAGTTCCCCCCGCGTCGCGGGCAGCAGGTGGTAACCGGCCAGCGCACCCGAGGCGCCGAGCCGGTCGATGATCTGCAGAGCGGATGCCGGGCCCGTCGCCATCGCGACGGCAGCCGCCCGGTTGAGCTCCACGACCGGCGAGGGAGCGATCCGACCGAGCGCCTCGTACAGGAGCACGATCCGCTCCCAGTCGGTGTCGTCGACGGACGCGGCTGTCGCATGGCATTCCGCGATCCCCGCCTGAAGGCCGTAGGGGCCGCGACCCGAGCCGAGTGCGTCAGCGGCCGCGAGCGCAGCACGTCCCCGCGCGATGCGGCTGCGATCCCAGCGACGACGGTCCTGGTCGGACAGGAGCACCGGTTCGCCGTGGGCATCGATCCGGGCGGGGAACCGCGCGGCGGTGAGCTCCATCAGGGCCAGCAGGCTGTGCACGTCGCGCTCGCGCGGCATCAGCGCGGCCAGCACCCGCGTGAGTCTGATCGCCTCGAGACTCAGCTCGGGGCGCATCCAGTCGGGACCGCTGCTCGCGGCGTGCCCCTCGTTGAAGATCAGGTAGAGCACGCCCAGGATCGCTCCCAGGCGCTCTGCGTGCTCCTCCCGTGGTGGCATCTCGAACGGGACCTGCGCCGCACCGAGAGTCTTCTTGGCCCGCACGATGCGCTGCTGCACGGTCGCCGTCGGCACGAGGAACGCCCGGGCGATCTCCTCGCTCGACAGGCCGCCCACCACGCGGAGGGTGAGCGCCACCTGCGCCTCGCGCGAGAGCACCGGGTGGCACGAGATGAAGATCAGCCGCAGCACGTCGTCGTCGACCGCATCCGGGTCCCAGGGCGGCGCGTCTGCGGCATCCGCCTGCTCTCGCTCGAGGTCGTGGGCGAGCACGGCCATCCGGTCGTCGAGACGTTCGCGGCGCCGCCAGCCGTCGATCGCCTTGCGCTTCGCGACCGCCGTGAGCCAGGCGGCGCCGTTGCGCGGAACGCCCTCGACCGGCCACTGCCGCAGGGCATCGAGCAGCGCCTCCTGCGCGAGGTCCTCGGCGAGGCCGAAGTCGCCGACCACACGCGTCAGGGTCGCGACGATCTTCGCCGACTCGATGCGCCACACGGCGGCGACGGCCCGCCGCACGCCCTCGTCGGGTGCGTGGCGGACCGTCTCGCGGCGTGCGGAGTCGGTCATCTCACTGCTGGGCGCGACGCGCCTCTTCCTCTTCGCGCCAGCCCTTCTCCTTCTCGATCCACTCGTTGTCGGCCGGGAAGTCGGACTCGTCGGTCACACGCCGCACCTCGAGGAACGACCCCTTGCCGAGGGGAGCCCTGCTCGCCCACTCCGCCGCCTCTTCACGACTGGAGACCTCGAGGATCCAGAAGCCGTTGAACAGCTCCTTCGTCTCTCCGTAGGGGCCGTCGGTGATGAGAGGCTTCTCGGCGCTGAAGTCGACGACGAATCCCTCCGCCGCGTCGCTGAGGCCCTCGCCCGCAGCCAGCACGCCGGCCTTGATCATCGACTCGTTGTACTTGCCCATCGCCTCGATGACCTGCTCGAACGGCATCTCCTTGTACGCCTCGACCGCTTCGTCGTTCGAGCGCATGATCAGCATGTACTTCATGGTGTTCTCCTCGGTGGTGGGGCCGCCTGTCGACCCTCTCATTGAAGACGTCGAACGAAGGTGCCGCAGATCGACATCTCCGCGAAAAAACTCTGGGATTCTCCGGTGGCCGTTCAGTCGAGCTCGTCGACCGCAGCCCGGATCGCGTCGGCCGAGGCCCGCAGCAGTGCGAGTTCGTGCTCGCTCATGGGCGTCTCGGCCAACGGCACGGCCCCGGCAGCGCCCACCACCGAGGGCACCGACAGCGCGACACCGCGAAGCCCGTATTCGCCGTCGAGCACCGTCGCGACCGGAAGCACCGCCCGCTCGTCGTGCAGCACTGCCTCGGCGATGCGGGCGCAGCTGACGCCGATCGCGAGATTCGTGGCTCCCTTGCCGCGGATGACGGCATAGGCCGCATCGCGCACCTCGACGGCGATGCGGTCGAGCTCGTCGACGGTGAACGGCTCATCGGCGGGCCAGTCGAGAATCGGCACCGAGCCGATGGTCGCGTTCGACCAGAGCGGGAACTCCGTGTCGCCGTGCTCGCCCACGATGTCGGCGTGCACGCTCGCGGTGCTCACATTCGCGCGATGCGCGAGCCGCCAGCGCAGACGCGACGTGTCGAGCACGGTTCCGGATCCGAAGACGCGATGCGGCGGCAGGCCCGAGACACGCTGGGCGACGACCGTCATCACATCGGCCGGATTCGTGACGATGATGAAGACGGCGTTCGGCGCGCGCTCGACGAGCTGGGGCATGAGCTTCTCGAGCAGACGAGCGTTGATGCCCGAGAGCTCCATGCGGGTCTGTCCCGGCTGCTGCTTCGCTCCGGCGGTGACGACGATCACGTCGCTGCCCTCGACGACGGCGAGGTCGGAGCCGCCGCTCACGGCCGCGGAGGTGAACTGCGTCCCGTGCGCGAGATCGAGCACCTCGGCATCCACCTTGTCGGTGGCGATGTCGTAGAGCGCGACCTCGGCCGCACTCCCCCGGATCAGCGCCGCATACGCGACGCTGACGCCCACACTGCCTGCACCGATCACCGTGATCTTCGTCCGCGCCTTGGTCATACGCTCATCCTGCCCGAAATAACGCGAACGGGCACGGACCGTGATGGTCCGTGCCCGTTCGAGATCAGGTGAGCGAGACGCTCACTCCCATTCGATGGTCCCCGGCGGCTTCGACGTCACGTCGAGCACGACGCGGTTGACGTCGCGCACGCCGTTGGTGATCCGGTTGGAGATCTTGGCCAGCACGTCATAGGGCAGGCGTGTCCAGTCGGCGGTCATGGCGTCTTCACTCGACACCGGACGCAGCACGATCGGGTGGCCGTAGGTGCGTCCGTCGCCCTGCACGCCGACCGAGCGGACGTCGGCGAGGAGAACGACCGGGCACTGCCAGATGTCCTGGTCGAGTCCGGCCTTGGTGAGCTCCTCGCGAGCGATGGCATCGGCCTCGCGGAGGATCTCGAGGCGGTCCTGCGTGACCTCGCCGATGATGCGGATTCCGAGGCCGGGGCCGGGGAACGGCTGGCGCCCGACGATGGCCTCGGGGATGCCGAGCTCGCGGCCGATCGCACGGACCTCGTCCTTGAACAGCGCGCGCAGCGGCTCGATGAGCTCGAAGTCGAGGTCATCGGGAAGTCCGCCGACGTTGTGGTGCGACTTGATGTTCGCGGTGCCTGCACCGCCGCCCGACTCGACGACGTCGGGGTAGAGCGTGCCCTGCACGAGGAACTTGACCGGGGCGCCGCCCGAGGCCTTCGCCTCGGCGACGAGGTCGAGCTGCACCTTCTCGAAAGCGCGGATGAACTCGCGCCCGATGATCTTGCGCTTCTCCTCGGGGTCGGTGACGCCCTTGAGGTGACCGAGGAAGACATCTGCCGCGTCGACCGTGATCAGACGCACGCCGGTCGACTCGACGTAGTCCTTCTCGACCTGCTCGCGCTCGCCCTTGCGGAGAAGGCCGTGGTCGACGAACACCGCGGTCAGCTGGTCGCCGATCGCCTTGTGCACGAGCGCGGTCGAGACCGCCGAGTCGACACCGCCGGAGAGGGCGGAGATGACGCGGGCGTCACCGACCTGCTCGCGGATGCGCTCGACCTGCTCGGCGATCACGTTGTCGCTGTTCCAGTCGGAGGCGAGCCCGGCTCCCTTGTGCAGGAAGTTCTCGAGCACCTGCTGTCCGTGGTCGGAGTGCTTGACCTCGGGATGCCACTGCACACCGTAGAAGCCGCGCTCCTCGTTCGCGAACGCCGCGACCTTCGTCGCGTCGGTCGTGGCGAGCACGTCGAACCCCTCGGGCGCCTTGGCGACCTGGTCGCCGTGGCTCATCCAGACGTTCTGCGCTGCCGGCTGGCCGCCGAGCAGCGTGCCGCCGTCGCCGGAGATGACGGCATCCGTCGCGCCGTACTCGCGAAGCCCGGTGTTCGCGACCTCGCCGCCGAGCGTCTGCGCCATGTACTGGAAGCCGTAGCAGATGCCCAGCGTGGGCACTCCGAGGTCGAACACGGCCGGGTCGAGGCGCGGGGCGCCCTCTTCGTAGACCGACGACGGACCACCCGAGAGGATGATGGCGACGGGGTTCTTCTCGGCGATCTCGGCGGCCGTGGCGGTGTGCGGCACGATCTCGCTGTAGACACCCGCCTCACGCACTCGGCGGGCGATCAGCTGCGCGTACTGCGCGCCGAAGTCGACGACGAGCGCGGGGCGCTGCTGGGTCTCGGACTGTTCGGTCACCGGACACCTTCCGTGGCAGGGGCGGGGGCCGCGGCGGCCTCCCGGGAAGCGAGGTAGGCCTTGACGTCGCGGGCGACGATGGCCTCCATGAAGAACGACAGCAGCGGGATGACACCGCCGAGCGCGAGCAGGATGAAGCGCAGGAACGGCCAGCGCATCAGGCTCCACATCCGGAAGCACGCGAAGAGGTAGACGACGTAGAACCAGCCGTGCGCGACGAGGATCGAGAGCGAGATGTTGAGTCCGTCGCCGGTCGATTCGAGGCCATCGGGTCCCTCGACCACGGGTGCGAACCACAGCAGACCGCCGGATCCCCCTGCGAAGAGCTCGAGTCGGATCGGCGTGTACTTCAGCACCATCTCGGCGACCAGCAGGAGCAGCATGACTCCGGTGATGATCGACGCGATCTGGTAGAACTTCAGCGCACCACGGATCGCCGGAAAGCTGGCGACTTTCGGTTCGGGCATGGCTCCAGTCTAGCCGGGGAGAGTCCGCGTCGATTCCGAGTCAGGGCGCGGGCGGGCGGGCCACGAGAAGCTCGCCCGCGCCCGTCGCCTCGAGCACCCCGGCCGCGTCCGGCACGAGCAGCGAGGAACCGATGCGGAGTCTCCGTCCGTCGATCTCGATGTCACCGCCGCTCACGATCACGATCGAGAAGCCGCGACCGACGACGGTCGAGCCGTCGACGGGGATCCGCTCGAGTCGGAAGTACTCGTCCGCGGCGGCTGGAAAGACAGAACCGGAGTCGGGGGCGGTTCCGATCAGCGCATCCAGGTCGACCGCCGAGCGCCCACGGGTGTTCACCGCGGCGAGCGCCAGCTCGAAGCCGAGGCCGAGATGCCCGGCCTCGGCACCGTCGATCGCGAAGCCGTCCCACTCGAGAAGGATCGACAGATCTTCGGGCTGCTGGAGTTCGAGCAGCAGGATGCCGGCGCCGATCGCGTGCAGTTCGCCCGGCGGCACCCAGACGACGTCGCCCGCAGCGACCTCCACCTCGTGCAGCAGACCGAGCAGTGCGTCCACGTCCTGCTGATCCACGAGGTCGGCGAGCGCCGCGGCATCGACGTCCTCCCGAAGTCCGACATGCACCGTGCCGCCCTGCAGCATATACCACGCCTCTGCCTTGCCGTGTGCTCGACCGAGATGCGTCGCTGCGAAGTCGTCGTGCGGGTGTGCATGCACCGGCAGTCGCTGCCCCGCGTCCAACAGCTTCACGAGCAGTCGCGTGTCCGCACCCCACCGTGCGACGTGGCATCGCCCAGCCAGGCCGTCGGATCGTGCTCGATCACGTCACGCAGCACGCGGCCGTCCGGGAGCGTGGTGAGCCCGAGCAGGGGCTCGCCGTTGACCGTGGTCGTCGAGCCGATCCAGTCCTCCGGCTCGCGGGGAGCGTCACTGGCTTCGCCGCGGAAGGCGCTGATGCGCGCACCGCCGCGGTAGAAGCGCTCGGCGGGCCGGTTGGACGGCAGCAGGATCGGGTTCACACGTTCTCCTTCGATCGCACGGCTCCGGCGAGGAAGCCGCCGACGAACGTGTCGCCGAGTCCGACGGTCGTCGGGGTGGCGATGTCGAGCGAGAATGCGGCGACCCCGGCGGAACCGGGCAGACCGGCCTCGACAGCGGCGACGAGCGCCTCCCCTCCCCCGTGGCGGGGCATCGCATCGGTGTCGTCGACGTCCGCGGCGGTCAGGGCGTCGCCCACGCGGTAGCGGGTGGCGGCGACGCGGACGGCGGAGTCGAGGGCGGCACCGTGCCGGGCGGCATCCGGTCCGATGGCGATCGCCCAGTAGCGGGTGTGTACGACGAGTGCCCGCGCGGGGATGATCGCGTGCACCGCGCGGAGGGCGCGGATGACGTCGTCGGTATCAAGGAGGTTCACCGCGCGTCCGAGGTACTCCTGCAGCTCATCCTCGTTCATGCCGTAGACATGGATCTGCGGCAGCAGATGGCGGCGCACGGTGTCGGCGAAATCGCGCGTGTAGAAGCCCGCGTCCTCGTAGTAGACGAGCGCGTCGTCGGGGAGGCTGCGCATCGCGCCCTGCACCTCGGCGAGCCGGAGCTCCAGCAGGTCGTGATCCTGCATCGTGTTGAATCCCGAGACGAGGAAGACGCCCGCGTCGGCCAGCGTCGTCGGCAGATCGGTGGCGAGCAGCATCGTCCGGTTCGGCGGATCGTTCGCGAAGATCAGCCGATTGGGCGCGGGCGACAGGACGTCGCCGTCCGTGAGGCGCACGTGCGCGCCGACCGGATACTGCACGATCAGATGCGGGTCGAGGGTGTCCTCGGTCGCCGAGCAGATGTAGGAGATCGTGTCCGGCAGCAGACGACGGACGTTGTCGTCGATGCTGACGAGGTGCTGCACGCTCGGGATGCCGAGGGCGTCGAGCACGAGCCCCGCTCGCACACCGGTGCCCCCGAGCGTGATCGCGTGCTCGAAGTGCGACACGAAGTCCTCGATCACCTCGGACGAGGCGACGAAACGCTCCGCCCCGGTCCCCGAGGCGACGAACGCGAGCACCGCCACCAGCAACGACCGTTCGTCGGTGATCGGCGCCGTGGTGGTGAGCTCGTGCCGCCGCACTCCGTGCGCGTGCGCCAGCCTGTCGAACACCGACGAATCCCACTTCAGCTCGTAGTCGACGGTGCCGCCGAGTCCGAGTACGAGAGTTCTGCCCACGTCGCCGATCATCCTTCCGAGATCCGGGGTTCAGTACAGCGACGCCTTGCCGTCCGCACCGAACAGCTCGATCTTCTCAGCAGCGGTGGCTTTCATCGCCTCGAGCGCCGCCGGCTGGATCGCGTTCGGCTCGCGCAGACGCTGATCGGTGCCGAGGATCTCGCGCATGCGGTTGTGGTACGAGACCTTGATGTCGCTCGAGATGTTGATCTTGTTCACACCCAGCTCGACGGCGCGGCGGAGTTCCGCATCCGGGTTCGAGGATCCGCCGTGCAGCACGAGCGGGATGCCGACCGCGGCCTTGATCTGCTCGAGCAGGTCGTGACGCAGCTCGGGGTTCTTGTCGCTCGGGTACAGGCCGTGCGACGTGCCGATCGCGATGGCGAGACTGTCGACGCCTGTCTCCTCGACGAAGCGCACCGCGTCTTCCGGGTTCGTGTAGATGATCTCGGCCGCTCCCGACTCGCCGTAGCTGTCGTTGGCGCCGATCGTGCCGAGTTCGCCCTCGACCTGGATGCCGACGGCATGCGCCGCGTCGACCACCTTGCGCGTGAGCGCGACGTTCTCGTCGAACGGCAGCAGCGATGCGTCGATCATGACCGAGGTGAAGCCGGCCTTGATGGCCGAGATGATCTCCTCGTAGCTTCCGCCGTGGTCCCAGTGGATCGCGACGGGCACGCTCGACCGGTGGGCGCGGGCGTGCATCGCGGGGATGAGGTCGGTGGTGATGTGCGACACCTCGTCGGGGTGGATCGCGATGATGACCGGAGCGGCCTTCTCCTCGCTGATGTCCATGATTCCGTTGAACATCGCCCAGTCGCTGATGTTGAACGCCGGGATGGCGAAGTTGTTGGCATTGGCGACATCGAGGATGGATTTGCCGGTGTAGAGCACGTGATTTCTCCTGTTTCGTGGTGGTCGTGGATCCGTCGGGACGACGTCAGCTCTTCACGGACCCCGCCGTGAGACCGCTGATGAAGTACCGCTGGAAGATGAGGAAGAGGATGAGGACCGGGATCGAGCCGAGCACGCTCATCGCCATGATCTGGTTCCACTCGTACGAGTGCTGCCCCATGAGCAGCTGGATGCCGATGGGCACCGTGCGCATGTCGATCGTGCGGGTGAGGGTGAGAGCGAAGAGGTACTCGTTCCACGCGATCATGAACGTGTAGATGCCGACGGACACGATCCCGGGGATCGAGATCGGCACGAGGATGCGCCACAGGGCGGTCATGGATCCGGCGCCGTCGACGCGGACGGCCTCGTCGAGCTCCTTGGGGAGGGTGTTGAAGTAGCCGGTCATCATGATGATCGCGTAGGGCAGCGTGAACACCATGTAGGTGAGGATCAGCCCGAGGTACGAGTTGTACAGCCCGAGCGCCACCATCAGACCGAAGTACGGGATCAGCAGGGTGATGGGTGGCACGGCCTGCACGCTGACGATGACGACGTTGAGGATGCGCTTGCCCCGGAAGTCGAACCGGCTGAACGCGTACGCCGCCTGGATCGCGACGAGGAGGGTGAGGATCGTGACGGAGCCCGCGACGACGTAGCTGTTGAAGAAGAACCGCATCGTCTCGGGGTTCGTGAAGATCGCGATGTAGGCGTCGAACGAGAACGTGTCGGTGACCAGACGAGGAGGCAGTTCGAAGATCTGCGTGTTCGACTTGAACGAGCTCGACAGCATCCACAGCACGGGCCCTGCGGCGAACACTGCTCCGAGGATGAGGCCGATCATGACCCCGGTCTTGGCGACGCGGCGCTGGTTCTGCACGGTGAGAGCCATGGTCAGTCCCTCGCTTTCTGGTGACGGACGTAGAAGACGGCGAGCACCATCGACATGAGCAGGACCAGCACGGCGGAGGTCGCCGCGAGCGAGAAGTCGTACTTCGCGAAGGCGAGCTTGTAGGTGAAGGTGCTGAGCACCTCGGTCACGTCGATCGGTCCGCCACCCGTGGTCATCCAGATGAGCGCGAACTGCTGCGACGTCCAGATCAGGTCGAGCAGCACGAGGCTGACGATGATGGGACGCAGCTGCGGGATGGTGACGTTCCAGAAGCGCTGCACGGCACCCGCGCCATCGACGGTGGCAGCCTCGTTCAGCTCATTCGGGATGCCCTGGAGGCCGGCCAGCAGGCTGACCATGAAGAAGGGGTATCCCGCCCAGATGTTGATGAAGATGATGGTGCCGAGCGCGAGCTGCGGCGATGCGAGCCATTCGATGTCGGTGTTGAGCAGGAAGTTCACCACACCGTTCGGGGCCAGGAGCATCCGCCACAGCACGGCGATCACGGCGACCGTGAACAGCCACGGCAGCACGTACAGGGCCCGGAAGAAGGACCGTGAGAACCGACCGAGCAGCGGGCTGTTGAGCATCATCGCGAAGGCGAGACCGAGCACCAGGTGCGCCACCACGCTCGTCACCGTGAAGAGGATGGTGTTGCCCGTCGCCTTCCAGAAGCGCGGATCCGACAGGATCTCGACGTAGTTGCCGATGCCGACGAACTCGGGCGACTTGTTCAGGATCACGTTGTCCTGGAACGAATAGCCGATCACCATGACGATCGGCACGATCATCAGCACGAACAGCAGGATGATGGTCGGCGAGAGGAAGGCGTACGACTCGGTCGTCTTGCGCAGCTGCCGTCGGCGACGCGACAGCGCGACTCCGGTGACGATCACCTCGGTGTCGTCGGACGTTCTCAGGCTCATGGGAAGCGTGGCTCCTTGGTTGGTCGGGTGCCGCATCGCATCGGGAGCGATGCGGCACCCCGTTCAATGCGGGTCGTGGGAGATCAGAACTCCGCGACCCACGCGTCCTGCGCCTTCTTGAGCGCGTCGTCGATCGACTGCTGACCGTCGAACGCCGACTGCAGCTGCTCGCCGAGCTGACGCATCAGCTCCTCCGCCACGGGGAGCCCGGTGAACTCGTTCGCCGGGTAGCCCGCCTGGTAGATCTCGAACGCCGTCTTGAACAGCTCATCGTCCTCGACGAATCCGGGGACCGACTTCGAGTTGCCGGGGAACGCGTTCGCCATCGTCGAGAGCTCCGAGTTGGTCTGCTCGCTCATGAGGAACTCGACCAGCTTGAATGCCGCCTCCTTGTGCTCCGAGTTCTCGGCGACGCCGATGCCCCAGGATGCGTAGGGGATGCCGCGCTCGCCGTCGTATCCGTCCTCGGCCGGCAGCGCCGAGATCGAGAACTTCAGATCGGGGTTCGTCTCGCGGATCAGGTTGATGTGCGCGAGCGAGTCGATCATCATGCCGACACGACCGTTGGTGAACTCCTCGACCTTGTCCTGCTCCTTCATCGTGAAGGAACCGGAGGCGATCGAGCCGTCATCCCACATGCCGCCGATGAAGTCGACCGCCGACGTCACGTCGTCGTTCGTCAGATCGGGCTGACCGTCTTCGAGCATCGAGCCCCCGGAGGCCCACACCCACGACATGACGTCGTTCTGCACGCCGTTCGGCGCTTCGAGGGAGAGCGGGAGCACCCAGCCCGACACGTCGCCGCCGAGCGCCGAGACCTTCGATGCCGCGTCGGCGAACTCCGTGCGCGTGGCCGGCGGGGCGGTGACTCCCGCATCCGCCAGCAGCGTGTCGTTGGTGAACATCGGGTAGACGAAGTTCACCACCGGGATCATGTACGTGCTGTCGTCGACCTGGATCTGGCTCGCCAGCTCGCTGTCGTCGTAGTCGTACTCCTCCATGAGTGCGGTGAGGTCTGCGATCACTCCCTGAGAGGCGAAGTCGTTGACCCACGCGCCGTCGAGGCCGACGACGTCCGGCATGGTGCCGGAGGCCGCTCCCGCGAACAGCTGCTCCTTGGTCGATGCGTACGGTCCGCTCACGAGCTTGACCGTGACGCCCGGGTTGGCGTCCTCGAATTCGTCGATGAGCGCCCGGAACTCACCGTCGGGGAGCTCGGGCTCCCACCACTGGGCGAACTCGATGGTGACGTCTCCTCCATCCCCTCCATCGGTTCCGCTGTCGCCTGCCGCGCACCCTGCCACGGCCAGGACTGTCACGGCTGCTGTCGCTGCGCCGGCGAGCTTCAGAATGCGTCGCCCTCGCCCCACTGTGATCATCACTTCTCCTCTTCGAGATCGTGCCGCATTCGCGCTTCAATGCTTGTTCATGCGGTTTTGAGCAATGTTATGCCGTAGTTTGCGAGATCGTCAAGCATTCTCTGCATCCATTTCGACTTGTAACTACAGATTTCACGACTGTACCCGCATTGTCACGGCGAAAACCAAGTTGGTCGCGTGGATACGTCGGATGCCGATCTCTGCCGAAGTCTGCCGGTTTATCTGCGCACCTGTGCTAGAGATGTCTGCATGGAAGCAACTCCGTCGCCCAAGCGTCGACTCCCCGCCGGCCGCAAAGCCGACCTCGCCGCCTACGTCGAACAGGTCGGCGAAGTGACCGTCGGAGGTCTCGCAGAGCACTTCCACGTCTCGATCGACACGATCCGTCGGGACCTCGATCAGCTCGACCGAGAGGGCGTCGTCATCCGCACCCACGGCGGAGCGGTCAGCGCCGAGGGGCAGCTCAAGGACCGAGCGCTCGACGTCCGTCTCCGGCTGCAGACGGAGGAGAAGGAGACGATCGCGCGTCTCGCGGCGGGACTCATCGACGACGGAGCGGTTGTGATGCTCAACGCCGGAACGACGACGCTGGCTCTCGCTCGGGCGCTTCGCAACCATCGCGACCTGACGATCGCCACGAACAACCTGCGGATCCCCGCGGAGATCTCGCCATCCGCCTTCCGCGACCTCTACGTGTTCGGCGGGGCCGTGCGGGCGATCACCCAGGCCACCACCGGACCCGTCGCGTTCATGATGACCCCGGGCGGCCCGGAAGTGGACATCCGCTGCGATCTGGCACTGATCGCCGTGGGCGCCATCGACGAGGCCGGGTTCTCGACGTCGAACATGGGGGACGCGAACATGATGGCCGAGATGATCCAGCGGGCCGAGCGCACCGCGATCCTTGCCGACTCGTCGAAGTTCGGCCGACGACTGTTCGCTCAGGTCACCACGCTCGACCGAGCCGACTACCTGGTGACGGATTCGTCTCCGGCCCCGGCCTTCGCCGCCGCTCTCGCGCAGGCAGAGGTCGAGGTCATCAGCCCCTCAGCCTGACCGCTCTCGTCATCGGGAGGCGACCGGGCCACCGGGGGTGGGGGAAACAGCCGCGATCAGGCGCGACCCGGTGATCGCGGCGGCGACGATCGCCGCCGTGCCGGCGACCGGCAGCAGGGCGAGCGCGAACGCCGCGCTCGCCCCGAAGGCGAACGAGAAGACCAGGAACGCCGCCCAGGCGACCACGCCGACTCCGACCCACATCCACTGCATCCTGGTCGTCTCTGTGCGAAGTGCCGTGGCCGTGATCGGTCGCCCGTGATGGATGACGTTCTCCGTCCATTGGCGACCGTCCCACCACCTCTGGGTGCGTCGATGGACGTCGTACCAGCCCGGCGCAACGGGTCCGCCGCCGCTCATGAGGCGAACGAGGGCTGGGGCCACGAGGGCAGGGCGGTGGACGAGAGAACCCCCGAGAGCACGGATGCGCGAGACTCCGAGTCGTCTCGTCCGATGACAGCGTCGATGCGGGCGGTCAGGTCGTCTGAGGGAGTCATGCGTCGAGACTGTCGGCATGGTCCGCTTGCCACTGGTCGTGCCGACTCTCGTAGGCGTCTGCAGCTTCGCCGTCCCAACCTGCGAGCATCACCTGCGAAGCGCTGTCGAGAGCGGCACCCTCGGCCCGCAGATCGGAAAGCGACCCGAGCAGGACATCGATCATGGTCTGGATCTGGTCGAAATCGACCTCGACTGCTACCCCCATGCCAGCACCATAACATCCGTCCTCCGCGCTGCAACGCGGCACCCTGACGAACCACGGGAACGACGAAGGCCGCCGGGATCACTCCCGACGGCCTTCGTGCGTGTCAGGCGGGCGTGCCGCCTATCGAGGTCAGAACCAGCCGGAGATGAGGTCCCACAGCCAGTCGATGATGCCGCCGATGATGCCGCCCGCGCGGTTGACGGTGACGGTGGCCGTCGCCTCATCGCCGTCGGCCTGAGCGACCGCGACCGTGAACTTGCCCGGCTGCGTGCTCTTCGGCACCGTGACGGTGGTCGAGAACGTGCCGTCGGCGGTGACCTGAACGGTGCCGACGTCGAGGGCCGCGCCCTTCTTCGGTCGCAGCTGCACGGTCACCGTCTCGCCCGGCTGGTAGCCCTCGCCGGTGATCGTGAGCTTCTTGCCCGCTGCCACCTTCGACGAGCCGAGGTCGATCGATCCTGCGAACTCGACCGGCTCCTCCCCCGCGATCGAGAACGGCACCTGCACGGTGGTCCCGGTACCGGCGACGGCGACGGTGAGCAGCTGCTCACCGAAGACACCCGCCGGAACCGTGAAGCCGAGCAACGCGCGCCCTGCCTCATCGGTCGTGTCGACGATCGTGGGATCGACGGCGCTCGCAGCGAGCCGGGTGCCGCCGAGCGACAGGGTCACCTCGCCGGGCGCCTGCTCCCCCGCACTGAACGCCAGCGACGAGAGAGCGACCGTCACCTGGTCGCCGGCGCTGTAGCCGTCGGCATCCGGTGCACTGACCGAGACTCCCACCGCGCGCTGCGCGAGGTCGGGGGTCGCCGTCTTGTTCGCATCGAACCAGTCGACCATCGACTGCAGGTCGATCTTGCCGGTGTCACGCTTGCTCGAGCCCTCCTTGAAGGTGAAGAAGTTGTCTCCACCCCCGGCGAGGAACGAGTTCGCTGCGACCGTGTAGTTCGCCGCAGGGTCGATCGGCGTGCCGTTGAGCGTGATCGACGTGATCCTCGATCCCTGAGCCGCGGCCGGATCGTAGGTGTAGACGAGACCCTCCGATACGCCGAGCTTCAGGAACGGACGGGCCGAGCCTGCCGGCTGCCACTGCTCTTCGAGCACGCCCTTGAGCTGCACGCCGCTCAGCGACAGGGTCACCAGCGTGTTGGCGAACGGCTGCACCGTGGCCGCCTCGCGGTAGGTGACATTGCCGTTCGGGTCGTTGGCGTTCGACGAGGCGTACGTCAGGTTGGCGCGGATGCCTCCCGGGTTCATCAGCGCGATGTCCGCACCGGTGGACCACTTCTGCACGTCGGCGACGAAGTTGCCGATGGTGGACTCCCCTCCGCGGTTCTCCGAGCCGTTCGTCTGACGAGCGCGGTTGAAGTCGGCGGTGATGTCTCCGACCTTGACCGCGCCGAGCACGTCGGCCTCAGCCTTCGCCTTCGCGACGATGTCGGCGACCTCCGGGACGGCCGGGTAGAGCGCCTTCCCTGCCGAGGTGAGGGGCTTGATCTCGTTGGTGATCGAGATCAGGTCCTTCGTCTTCGGGTCGACCTGGATGTTCATCAGTCCGAGGTTCTCGCCGTACTGCCCGGCCGAGATGACCGGACGCCCGTCGATCACGTGGTTGTAGGCGAGGTGCGTGTGTGCCGAGACGATCGCGTTCACGTCATCGTCCACGCCGTAGACGATCTCGCCCAGGGGCGAATCCGGCGTGATGCTCGACAGCTCGACGCTCGATGCTCCCTCGTGAACGAGAAGGATGACGACATCCGCTTCGCCGTTGGACGCGTCTCCGTCACGCAGGTCGTCGGCCACGGCGTTCACCGAATCGACGATGCTGCGCACCTCGAGATCCGCGATGCCCTCAGGCGACACGAGCGAGTCGAGGTCCTCGGTGACGGCGCCGACGAAGCCGACGCGCACGCCGTCGAGCTCCTTCACCCAGGCCGGTGCGAGCGCGGGCTCGCCCGTCTCGGTGACGAACACGTTCGACGAGATGTACTCCCAGTCCGCGCGGTCCTGCACGCGGTCGCGCAGGTCCTCCCAGCCCTGGTCGAACTCGTGGTTGCCCGCGGCACTGACGTCGAGGCCGGCGGCGTTGAGCGCGTCGATCGTCGGGTTGTCATCGTTGATGAAGGAGGTGAACGTCGATGCGCCGATCAGATCGCCGACACCGGCGAAGATCGTGTTCGGGTTCTCGGAACGGAACTGCTGCACGGCTCCGGCGACGACCGCCGCGCCTGCGGCAGCGCCGTCGGCCTCGATGCGACCGTGGAAGTCGTTCATGGTGACGACGTCGATGCTCACCGGCGGGACCTCGGAGGAGACGCCGACGATGATCGGGTCGTGGTCGCTGGAGCGGAACGGTGTTCCCGCCTCGGTGGCGCCGAACGCGTAGCCGCGGTCACTCCACTCCGGAGAGTTGATGCTCCACACACCCGCGCCCGTGATGGATGCGGCGAGCGACGGCGACGCGAGCACGTGGTCGAGCGAGCCGAGCTCGCCGTCGAACGTGTACGTGTGCTGTTCCGGAGCCTTCTCGCGTGCGACGTCGCTCCACCCCTCGCTCGTGAAGACCTCGATCGGGTCCTCCTTCGCGTAGGCGTTGAAGTCACCGATCAGCAGGATGTCGCTGCTGCCTGTCGTCTCCTCGATCTCGGTGGTGAAGGTCTTGAGCGAGTTCGCCTGCTTCACGCGGTCGGCGTTGAAGAAGCCCTGGCCGTCTGCCGGCTCGGCGCCGCCGCCCTCGGGTGCCGACTTCGACTTGAAGTGGTTCGCCACCACCGTGACGACGCGTCCGTCGATGTCGAACGCCTGCGCGATCGGCTCGCGGGCGTTGCCCCAGACGCTCTCGTCCGTCACGGTCAGACTGTCGCCGACCGTCTCGACCGCGTCCTTCTTGTAGATGATCGCGCTCGTGATGAAGTCGGTCGTCGCCGAGTCGTTCAGCTCATCGGGAGTGCGGACGTAGTCCCACTCCGCGCTGCCGAGTGCGTCGTTGAGCCCGTCGACCAGATCGGCCAGCGCCTCGTCGAGCGAGCCGCCGAGCTTGATCGAGTTCTCGATCTCCATCAGCGACACGATCTCGGCGTCGAGGCCGTTGATCGCCGCGACGATCTTCGACTTCTGGATCTCGAACTGGGCAGCATTCGCCGCGCCTCGTGCGTTCGAGTTCTCGCTCTTCAGCGTGGTGAAGTAGTTGAAGACGTTGAACGACGCCACCTGCACGTCGCCGCCGACCGTCGGGGCGGTGTCCGTGCGAGGGTTCGTGGGCTGGAAGCCGACCTTCAGGTCGGCGGACGACGTGCTGTCGATCGGCACGACCGGCTGAAGACGCCAGTCGTCGAAGCCGTACTGGAGCACGTACCCGTTCTCGCTGAAGTCGACCGTGTCGCCGTTGCGGACGACGAGGTCCTTCGTGAAGTACGGCTGGTCGTTGGGGTGCCCGCTGTTCGAGACCTGGATCGACCACCCGTCGTCGAGCAGGATCCGGTTGGCGCGGTTCGCCGCGGTGATCGCCGCCGCCTCGGCTCCCGGACGCACGAGCTCCGTGCTCTTGACGTTGAGATCCGCCCCGGCGTTCAGCCAGAGGGTTCCGAAGTTGACGAGCTGGTGGCTGGAAGCCAGGCGATAGGTGCCCGCCGGGGCCACGTACATGTTCTCGTACTGCTCACGGTCGCCGCCGACGGCGGCATCGGGAAGCGGGGTGACCTCGGGAACGCCCACCCCTGCCTGCAGGACCGAGATGCCGGTCAGCGCTGCCGGGTTGATCTGCGTCTGGCCGAAGTACTCGCTGACCGAGCCGGTGACCGAGACGCGATCGCCGATCGCGAGCGTGGGAGCGAGCGCGTTGAGGAAGACGAAGACGCCGTCCGATGCGCCGGGGGTCGCGTCGACCGCGCCGCCGGAGCCCTCGGTCTGGATCACGATGCCCTTGTAGCCGCCGGTCCGATAGTCGGCGGTGACGATGCCCTCGACCGTGACCGTCTGGCCGTTCAGCGGCGAGACATCGGTCGTTCCCTGGACGTCGGCGATCGACACGTCGGTCGGCTCGGGCTCAGGCTCAGGATCGGGGTCGGGAACCGTGCCCGCATTCTGCGGCGTGATGGTGGCCGACAGGCTGAAGTCCGCCTTGTTGTCGTCGGTGTCCTTGCCGCCCGTGCGGTTGAGCGATTTGACGTCGGTGTTGCCCGTGGGAGGAGTCGCGGCGGCAGTCTCGAATGTGTTCGAGGTGCCGTAGCCGAGCACGTCGATGACGCCGTCGACACCCGTGACCGAGCCGGGGGTCAGTGTGACCGCCGCGGTGCCCTCGACCAGCGCGAGAGTGCCGTTCGTTCCGCTCGGGTTGAGGGTGCTGACGACGTCGGCCGTCGGCAGTGCTGCGCCGTTGGCTCCGTTGCTGCCCGCCTGCACGAGATAGTGGCCGCCGGCGGGGATGACGCCGGTCAGCGGCGCGACGCCGTTCGAACCGCCCGTTCCTGTCGCGGATCGATACTGCAGCGAGAGCCCGTCGAGGGTGACGGGTGCCGCCGTGGGGTTGTAGAGCTCGACGAACTTGTTGGTGAACGCCGCCCCGGCACTGCCCCCGGAGAGGTAGGCCTCGTTGATCACCACCCCCGTTCCCGAGACGTCTGCGGAGGCTGGCGCGGCGATCAGGGCGCTGGCGCCCAGTGCGGCGACGCAGGTGGCGGCGAGAACGCCGAGACGCCCCCGACTTCTGCGGTCTGACCCGGGAACCTGATGGTTCGCGGCGTCGGGAGCGGACATCATCTGTGTTGTCTCCTCGGGTGTGTTCTGGCGACGGCTCTCGTGAAACCGGGCGGTGCGGGCTCTCAGCCGACGCACATGTGAGCGAGCATACGGAGGCCCTCCGACAACCTCAACGGAGTTTTCCGATTGGTAACCAAGCCCTCACCGAACGTCCGGACCCGACCCTGACGAAGGTGGAATATCGGACCGCGAACCGCTCACATGCGCGCGATGCGCCGCGCGGATGCGGTCGGGTCAGGCGGAATCAGACGGAGTCGCCGGCGGCGGTCGCTGCGTCCTCGAACTCCTCGACCTCACGCTCCCAGGCGTCCTTGGCGAGTCGATACCAGAGGTAGAAGGCGAACCCGGCGAAGATCGCCCACTCCGCGGCATAGAAGATGTTGAGCCAGTTCACCGGCGACTGCTCCTCGGGTGCAGGCGAGGAGATGTCCGTGAGACCTGCCGTCGCCGTGATCGAGGCGAGGTACGGCCGATACACGTCGAGCTCGTCGACGTCGTGCCAGTGGCTGAGCAGCGCAGCGGTCGACATGCGGTCCATGCGCTGGGGATCGTCCTTCGGCGGCACCGATGGCCCCTCGTCCGAGATCACCCGACCGACGAGGGATACGTCCTCTGCGCTCTCGTCGAGCTTCTCGACGGCCGCCTCGGCGACGGCACGGTCGGCGGTCCATCCGATCGCGACCGCGATCGACGTGCGCTCCGCGACCCGCAGCTGACCGGTCACCCAGTAGCCCTCGACGCCGTCATTGAACCGACTCGACACGATGAGGAAGTCATCGCGGATCCAGGTCCCCGACGTCTCGACCTTCTGCCCGACCAGCGGCTCGGGGAGGTACGCACCCGGCTCGACCACATCGGTCAGCGGTCGCACCTGCTCGGTCGCTCCTGCGGGCGGCGGATCGGTCTCGATCGCGCGCTCGAGCTGCCACTGCCCCAGCCACGCGAACACGCCGGCCACCACGAGGCACAGCACGAGCATCCCGATCCAGCGTCCCCGGAGCATGACCTCGCGGAGAGTCGGGGGGAACAGAGCAGCAGAAGTCACGGCGTGGTGCGGGCCTCAGGCCTCGTACGGTGCGAGGACGACCTCGACCCGCTGGAATTCCTTGAGGTCGGAGTATCCGGTGGTGGCCATCGACTTGCGCAGCGCACCGATGAGGTTCGCCGTGCCGTCGACGACGGGCGCCGGACCGTAGAGGATCTCCTCGAGCGTGCCGATGCCGCCGACCTCGACGCGACGACCGCGCGGGAGCTTGGGGTGATGCGCCTCGGGACCCCAGTGGAAGCCGCGACCCGGTGCATCGGTGGCGCGTGCGAGGGCGACGCCGAGCATGACCGCGTCGGCACCCATCGCGAGTGCCTTGACGATGTCACCGGACGTGCCGACGCCACCGTCTGCGATGACGTGCACGTAGCGTCCGCCGGACTCGTCGAGGTAGTCACGGCGGGCCGCGGCCACGTCCGAGACGGCCGTGGCCATCGGAGCGTGGATGCCGAGGGTCGCGCGCGTGGTCGACGCCGCTCCCCCGCCGAACCCGACGAGGACACCGGCCGCACCCGTGCGCATCAGATGCAGGGCCGCGGTGTAGGTGGCTGCGCCTCCGACGATGACGGGCACGTCGAGGTCGTAGATGAACTTCTTGAGATTCAGTGGCTCGTCGACGCTCGAGACGTGCTCGGCCGACACGGTGGTGCCGCGGATGACGAACAGGTCGACCCCTGCGGCGGCGACCGTGTCGTAGAACTCCTGCGTGCGCTGCGGTGTCAGCGATCCGGCGACGGTCACTCCGGCTTCACGGATCTCGGCGAGACGCTGCGTGATGAGCGCGGGCTTGATCGGCTCGGAGTAGAGCTGCTGCATGCGCGCCGTCGCCTCTCCCTCGCCGAGGGATGCGATCTCCGCAAGAAGGGGCTCAGGGTTCTCGTAACGGGTCCACAGTCCTTCGAGGTCGAGGACGCCGAGTCCGCCGAGCTGCCCGAGCATGATCGCCGTCTGAGGGCTCACGACGGAGTCCATCGGTGCGCCGAGCACCGGGATCCCGAAGCCGAAGGCGTCGATCGTCCAGGCGGTCGACACGTCCTCCGGGTTGCGGGTGCGCCGCGAGGGCACCACCGCGATGTCGTCGAACGTGTACGCGCGACGCGCACGCTTGCCTCGGCCGAGCTCGATCTCCATGGTCACCACCCCAGACTACCGGGCGTACGCGATGACACCGACGGCTGGGAGACTGAGAGAGAGGTCGGGAGGCAATATGTCGGATTCGGTGGAGGTCGCCGTCGTCGGTGGCGGCGTGATGGGCCTTGCGACCGCGTGGGAGCTCACCCGACGAGGGATGAAGCCCGTCGTCTTCGAGCGCTTCGCCCGTGGCCACCACCAGGGCGCCTCGCACGGCGCCACGCGCAACTTCAACAACGCCTACGACGAGGACCACTATCTCGACCTGCTCGTCCGCGCACGCGCCGGATGGGACGCCCTCGGGCAGGTGGGCGGCGAGCCGCTGCTGCGTCTGCACGGCCTGGTCACCCACGGAGATGTCGACGTCGCCGCGATCGAACGGCGGCTGTCCGAGCGCGGCATCCACGCCGAGATGCTGACGGCGCACGAGGCATCGTCGCGATGGTCGGGCATGCGCTTCGGCGACGATGTGCTCTTCTCCCGCGACGCGGGCGTCGCCCGCGCATCCGCCGCGCTGGGCGAGTTCGAGCGACGGATCGTCGCCGCGGGAGGCGAGGTGCGCTGGGAGACCCCCGTGACGCGGATCGACGAGACCGACGACGGCGTCGACATCGTGCTGCCTGACGCCCTCGTGCGGGCAGACGTCGTCGTCGTCGCGGCCGGCGCCTGGACCGAGCGGATGCTTCCCGGCATCCCTCTGCCGCGCCTGGAGGTCACCGAGGAGTTCCCCGCGCACTTCCGCCCCGCCGCCGACTCGGTGTGGCCCTCGTTCAATCACTACGTCGATCCCGGCCGCTACCCGGCGACGGTCTACGGGATGCCGACGCCCGGCGAGGGCGTCAAGGTCGGGTTCCATCGCGTGGGCGACGTCGTCGACCCGGATGCCCGCCCGCACGCGGTGACGCACGCGCAGGCTCTCGCCGACTATGTGGGCGAGTGGATGCCGGGCCTCGACCCGGCATCCGCGGAGCCGATCAGCTGCACCTACACCTCGACCGATGACAGCGCCTTCGTGCTCGACCGATCGGGGCGGATCGTCGTCGGCGCCGGCTTCTCCGGCCACGGCTTCAAGTTCGCCCCTGGCGTGGGCGCGACCCTCGCCGATCTGGCCCTCGATCCCTCCGCTCTCGCGGCGGAGCCGTTCCGACTGCGCTGAACTCAGCGGGCTCGCACCACGCGGCGCTCGTCCCACACGGGGGCATCGGCTTCGTACACCTCGCCGTCCGAGCCGAACACGAGGAACCGGTCGAACGAGCGGGCGAACCAGCGATCATGCGTGACCGCGAGCACGGTCCCCTCGAAACGACGCAGAGCGTCTTCGAGCGCCTCGGCCGACTCGATGTCCAGGTTGTCCGTCGGCTCGTCGAGCAGCAGCAGCGTCGCACCGGAGAGCTCGAGCAGCAGCACCTGGAACCGGGCCTGCTGGCCGCCCGACAGCGATTCGAAGGCCTGCTGCGCCTGCCGCACGAGTCCGTACCGGTCGAGCGCCGAGCTCGCGGCATCCCGCGGCATGCCGGCCCGTCGTTCGTCTCCCCTGTGGAGGATCTCGAGCAGCGTTCTGCCGACGAACTCGGGATGCGCATGCGTCTGCGCGAACAGCCCCGGCACGACGCGCGCTCCCAGCACGGCCTGCCCACGGTGATCGACCGTCGCGAGCTGCTCCCCGGTGGACGTCACGTGACCCAGCGTCGGGTCCGGATCGCTGCCCCCGCGTGCGAGGAGGCGGAGGAAGTGCGACTTCCCCGATCCGTTCGACCCGAGCACGGCGACCCGATCGCCGTACCAGACCTCGGCGTCGAACGGCCTCATCAGCCCGGAGAGCTCGAGCCCGTGTGCGACCACCGCGCGCTTGCCCGTGCGTGACCCTCGCAGCCTCATGTCGAAGTCCTGAGCCGGGGGTCGCTCCTCCGGCGGTCCGGCCTCCTCGAATTTGCGCAGTCGCGTCTGCGCCGCCTGGTACCGCGACGCGAATCCGTCGTTCGCCGACGCCTTCACCTTGAGGTTCGCGACGAGGGTCCGCAGCTTCTCGTGCTGCTCGTCCCACCGGCGGCGCAGCTCATCGAGTCTGTCCATGCGGTCGCTGCGCGCCTGGTGGTAGGTCGCGAATCCGCCGCCGTGCACCCACGCCGAGGCCCCCGCGCCGCCGGTCTCGAGGGTGATCAGCCGATCGACCGCACGGGCCAGCAGCTCCCGGTCGTGCGATACCAGCAGCACGGTCTTCGGCGTCTGCCTGAGCTGCTCCTCGAGCCAGCGCTTGGTGGGAACGTCCAGATAGTTGTCCGGCTCGTCGAGCAGCAGCACCTCGTCGGGTCCGCGCAGCAGCGCCTCCAGAGCGAGTCGCTTCTGCTCGCCACCCGACAGCGTCGTGAGATCGCGGAAGCGGGCGCGCTCGAAGGGCACTCCCAACGCGGCGACCGTGCACTGGTCCCAGACCGTCTCGTGCTCGTAGCCGCCGGCATCCGCGTACTCCGCGATCGCCGTCGCATACGCCATCTGCGTGTCGTGCTCATCGCGCTCGATCAGCGCGTCCTCCGCAGCCTCGAGAGCCTGCGCCGCCTGCCGGATGCGATGGGGTGCGACCCGCACCAGCAGCTCGTGAACGGTCTGACCGGACTCGCCGTGGCCGACGAACTGGTCCATCACGCCGAGGCCGCCATCGATCGTCACGACGCCGTCATCGGCGGGCTGGTCGCCTCGGATGATGCGGAGCAGCGTCGTCTTGCCGGCCCCGTTGGGCCCGATGAGGGCGCTCGTCGACCCGGCTCCGACGCGAAAGCTCGTCTCGTCCAACAGCGGTCTGCCGTCGGGAAGGGTCAGCGAGACCCCCGCAACATCTATGTATCCCACCGTGCGTGGCCGTCCTTCCGCCCGCGTGGCGAGCCGACCAGGCTATCAGCAATCGGGCCGACCGGTCAGCGAGTGCGGCCGACCACCTGGATCGCCTCGGTGCGCGGCGCCGCCGGGAGCAGCATCCGGAACTCGGTGCCGACGCCCTCTCTGCTCGTCACGTCCATCGTGCCGCCGTGGGCGAGCACGATCGCCCGGGTGATCGTGAGGCCCAGGCCGACGCCGGGCACGGCGTTGCGGGTCGCTGTCGACGCGCGGAAGAATCGGGTGAACAGCATGCCCTGCTCGTCTTCGGGGATGCCCACACCGGTGTCGCGCACGGAGAGCTCGACGCCTCCGTCGACGAGACGCACGCCCGCGGTGACCCGCCCGCCCGCAGCGGTGAACTTGATCGCATTCGAGAGCAGGTTGTCGAGGGCCTGTCCGATTCGTCCCGAGTCGACCGAGAGCACGACGGGAGTCGCCGGGATCTCGGCCACGATCTCGATGCCCTCGCGCTGCGCATGCGGGCCGGACGATGCGACGGCGCTGCGCACCAGCTCGGTGACGTCGGCGTCTCGGCGCTCGAGCGGGAAGCGGCCCGACTCCACCTGGGCGGTGAACAGCAGGTCCCCGACGAGGTTGAGCAGGCGCTGCGCGTTGCGCTCGATGATGTCGACGAACTCCTGCTGGTCGGTCGTCAGAGGCTGCGCGGGATCGTTCTGCAGCAGGTCGAGGAAGCCGATGATGGCGCTGAGCGGTGTCCGCAGCTCGTGCGAGATCATGCCGACGAACTCGTCCTTCATGCGCGCGACCTCCACCGCCCTGGTCTCGTCGGTGATCACCAGCAGGTAGCCGTGTCGGGAGCCGTCGGAGTCCTGGTAGGGAGTGACGGTGACGCGCGCGGGAACCGTCGATCCGCCGACGGTCGCCACGTCGATGTGCGAGTCCACCGGCAGACCGGCGTCGGCATCGTCGAACAGCGCACGCAGGCCGGGGTGCAGCCCGTCGTCAGCGTGGGCGGCGGCCTCGGTCGCGAACGGGGCGAGAGCGTGCGAGGGGAAGAACCGGTCGACCGGAACGGCGGCGAGCGCGTCCGGCACCGCCATGCCGAGCAGGCGCACCGCACCCGGATTCCATGCCGTGATCACCCCGCAGTTGTCGGTGGCGATGACCGCCTGGCCGGTGATGGAGTTCCACAGGCTCGTGAAGGACTCGGAGAGCGCGCGATACTGCTGCTCGCTCGACTTCAGCTGCTCGAGCATCGCCTCGTTGGCGGCGAGAGCGGCCGTGCGCTCGACGACATGCGCCTCGGCCTGGGCCGTGCGCAGTCTCTGCAGTCGGGAGAGCTCGTTCACGATCGCACCGACGGTGGCGAACACCAGCGGGCCGATGACACCGCGAAGCCAGGCCACAGGGTCTTCCGGCGGATCGATGATGTTCGGCATGAGCAGCGCGATCGATGAGAACACACCGACGATCACGACCTGGCGGCGACCGGGGGCTGCGGCGATCCAGATGACCGGGAGGAGCACGAACGAGGAGAAGAGGGATGCCGGCCCGCCGGTACCCGCCCTGATCGCACCCAATCCGAGGATGTCGATCATCGGAATGAGCATCACGACCCAGCCGTCGTACACCCCGCGCACCGAGAGCACCGCCGCGAGTGCCGTCACCACCGCGATGGTGGCGAGGCCGAAGATCGCCACGCCGGTGTCGGTCACCGGGATGCCGGGGATCGTGAACATGAGGACGGAGGCGATCGCGACCGCGATCGCCGTCGGCCCCTGCTTCATCAGCGGCGTCGGATTGTCGAAGTACCGGCGCCAGCTGCGCTCCATCGTCTGCTGGACGGTGCTGGTCGGAGTCATCGTGCCACTTCTCTGAGGAGTGCCCGCAGTTCGGCGCCGATGATCGGCTTGGGCAGTGCCGCGTCGGCGTCGGGGTAGTCGGCGACGTCGAGCACGGAACTCACGATCAGGAAGCACTCCGGGAAGCGGGTCTTGATGAGTCTCGCCAGCTCCGAGCCGCTGATGCCGGGCAGCAGCAGGTCGAGCACGGCGACGACCGGTGAGATCGTCGAGAATGCGGCGATCGCCGATTCGGCGTCCACCGCGGCGAACACGTCGAAGCCCTCGCGGTCGAGATAGCGCTTCAGGAGCGCCGTCTGGTCTGCGCTGTCCTCGACCACGAGGGCCAGCGGCCGCGCGGTCATCGCAGGAACAGCTCTCGCACGATCACGATGACGACGACGATGCCCAGGGCGAGGAGGGCCTGCGGGATCAGGAGCTTCTCCCGACGGGCGTCGGCGGCGATCTCCTCCTCCTCGGCGCTTCTCGAAGGTGCTTCGGTCATGAGTCGACCCGTCCGATCTTCTCGGTCTTGATCCATGCGGCGTCGGCGTGGCGCCACTCTTTGATGTAGGAGTCCACCGTGATGGCGCAGAGCAGCGAGCCGTACCCGCAGACGTAGAGCAGCAGCCCGGCGAAGAACCGTCCTGCCGGCAGGGGCTCGACGACACGGGCGAGCCAGATCCCGAGCATCGAGATCGGTCCCCAGAGGTAGAAGACGACAGCCCACATCAACCGCGTCTCGTCGGTGAGCGCGAGCCCGAGGTCGTTCAGGCCCGATTCGAACAGCCAGGGGAACAGGGCGATCGCCATCAGGATGAGGGCGCCGAGCCCGGGGAACATCAGCGCCTCACGCCACGACTGTCGGCCGATCCGCCCATCGAGCTGCACGGCGTAGAGCATCGAGAACAGATAGATGCACGCGGCGGCGATCCACATGAATCGGAACACGAACTCGGCGATGTCGCTGTGCAGGACGAGCAGCACGAGCAGCGCGGTGGCTGCGAGGATCATGAAGGCCGGCAGCAGCAGGATGGTGAACCACGCGAGCCCGAAGGCGAAGCTGCCGAGGTTGTGCACTCGGCTCGGGCGGAACCACAGATGCCGGTAGATCGACGTCAGCTGCACATTGCCGCGGGCCCACCGGAGGCGCTGCTTCCACAGACTGTCGATCGTGCGCGGCTCTTCGGCCAAAACGACCGCGTGCGGCTCGAACACCATCCTGCGCCCGGCCAGCTGCCCTTCGAAGGTCGTCATGGTGTCCTCGGCGAGCGTTCCCGTCGGGATCCGGCCCCCGATCGCCTCGAGATTCGCGCGTGAATGCAGCTGCGCCCCTCCGGCGAGGCACGCGATCGCTCCCCCGACGTTCTGCGTCCGCCGGGCCGAGAGCTGCCCGATGACGTACTCGATCGCGATGAACCGGGTGAGGTAGTTGCGGTCGCGACTGCCCTCGGCGATATACGCGGTGACGGCGCCGACCTTCTCATCGGCGAGATGCCGGCTCATCTTGCGCAGCGAATCCCGCGCGAAGATCACATCGGCGTCCATGATCAGCACCGCTTCGGTCCACTCGTCCGCGAGCACGATGTCGAGTCCGTGGTTGAGCGTGTGCGCCTTGCCCTCGCCGCCCTTGTCCCGACGCAGATGCACGACCCGTCCGGGGAATGCCGCCGCCTTCGCGGCGACCACCTCGGGGGTGTCATCGGTCGATGCATCGTCGATGACGAAGATGCGCAGGCGGTCGGCCGGGTACTCGAGCTGCATCAGGCGTTCGATCGCCTGGCCGAGCACGAGGCCCTCGTTCCACGCCGGGATCAGCACCGCGACGCGGGGATGGTGCGGTGCCGCCTTGCCGTAGTGGTTGCGGAACGCGTGCACGGGCAGGGCGAGGAACTGCAGCCCGGTGTTGATCACCGGCAGGGTGCCGACCAGCACGCAGAGCAGGAGGATGACGACGACGACGGTCTCGACCCAGTTCAGTTCGGCCATCAGCTCGCCCTCCATCGGTCGAGGATCTCTGTCACGCGCGCGTAGCGTCCGACGTCGGACGCGATGTGGCTGTCCGTGGACGCGACGATCTCGGCGCCGGCGGTGCGCAGCGCGTCGAGCAGGGGGATGCCGGGGCAGCCCCACTTCTCGTTCACCTCGACCTGCGTGTCGGTCTCGGCCGCCGTCGTCGCCCACGCGGTGATGCGATCGGCACCGAGTTCCGCTTCTGAGAGACCGATCTTGGGCAGGATCGAGAAGCAGTGGGCGAGCTGATTGCCGGGGTGACGTCGCATCGCCGCGATCAGTGCCGACACGAGCTGATCGAGCGCGTCCTCGGCGGCCCAGCCGGCGTCGAGCCGTTCGCGGACGGCGCTCGGACCGAGGGGTCCGTCGATTCCGGGGAACTGGTGGTCAGCGATCAGGATGCGATCGATCCCGCTCGGCAGCTCGGGGATGTCCAGTTCTCCCGAGGCATCGAGGATCTTCGCCTCGACTCCCGTCAGTACCGTCAGATCCTCGGGCACGCGCAGCGCCCTCACCGCCGCGAGGTACTCGGGCACCCAGGGCGTCGACTGCCGCACGTGGTCGACCAGGCGCACGGTCGTGAGACCGGCAGCGGATGCCGCGGCGACGTTCTCGGCGAGAGTGGAGACCGCGTCATCCGAGAACGTCGAATGCACGTGGTGGTCGCCTCGCAGCAGCGCGTGACTCACAGTTCCTCCTGATGTCCCGCGTGCGCGGAGACGAGGATCTCGTCGACCTCGACGATCACGTCCTCGAGGAAGCGCACCGACGCGATCTCGCGGAAGGCGACCGTCGACGGGATCCCGCGGCCCAGGAACAGGTCGGCGACGAGCGAGGGGATGTCGACTCCCGCGGCGATCGTGAGCGGAAGCGCGCCAGGGAATCGGGGATTCACCTCGAGGAGCACCGCTCGGCCGTCGCGGTCGCGCCGGAGCTGGACGTTGGCGACGCCGACGAGTCCGATCGCCCGGGCGATGGATGCCGCCGCGTTCTCGAGTTCGTCGTCGTGCACCGTGCGCCCCGCGATGGCCACACCGGAGTCGACCCTGGCTCGGGTCCGCGGCACCGCCGCGACGACCGAGCCGGAGGCATCTGCGATCACATCGACCGAGTACTCCTCGCCCGGGAGGAAGTCCTGCACGATGAGTCCTTCGTCCTGCGGCAGCGCTTCGAGCGCCGCCCGGTCGGGGACGAGCCGTACGCCGCGGCTGCCGGCTCCCTGACGAGGCTTGGCGAAGACGGGGAACTCCCAATCGACCGCCAGCGCATCGGAGCCCGCGAGGACAGTACGCGGCGTGAGACCGGTCGACTCGCACCGCTCGGCGAGCAGCAGCTTGTCGAGGGCGATGGAGAGCGTGTCCTGCGAGGGCGCGGCGAGCACAGCCGGAGCCAGCTCCTCGCGCCTGCCGGCGAGCGCGATCAGCTCGACATCGACGGTGGAGATCACGAGATCGAGCCTGTCATCCTCGACCATGCGGGCTATCGCCGAGACGAAGTCGTCATCGCGCCCCGGCGGCACGAGACGGCGGTGCGTCGGCGGCACGAGGTAGATGCCGCTCGCCCAGCCGTCCATGTCCGCGGCGAAGACCTCGAGGTCTTCACGACGAAGCAGCGAGCGGATGACGGCGACGCCCGCCGGGCCACCGGCGCCCGTCACCAGTACGCGCGCGCTCATCAGCTCTCCCGTCGTGTGAGTTCGTGGGCGCCGATGAACTCGGCGGTCTCACGGACGACCTCGAGCGGCTCGACCGCCGATCCTCCGCCGAAGCGCGACCAGTAGCGAGCGGTGGCCGTCACGAACTCGGGTTCGAGGTAGTCCCGGGTCGCCGTCTGCGAGCCGAAGCATTCGAGCAGCCGCAGCTTCTGACCGATGTACTGGTCGATGCGGACGAACCGCGTCGGGCGGAAGTCGATCGTCGCCGAGGGGCTCTGGTAGCAGGCGACCGTTCCGACCCGCCGGGTCGCGGCGATCGTCGCCTCGCTCACCGCTCGGTGATCCTGGTGCCGATCGTTCGACGAGTGCGTGTAGACGATCGTCGGCTGGACCTCCTGCACGACCTCCTCGATCAACCGGACCGTGGCTCCGCCGCCGGAGATCTCGGTGTCGATGAGGTCTTTGACGAACAGTCGCGCACCGAGCATCTCCGCCGAGGCGAGCGATTCGTGCTGCCTGCTGTCAGCGTCTCCCCCGCGCGCACCGCGCGAGAGGGTGAGGATCGTGATCGAGTCGCCCGCCTGGGAGTGCGCGGCGAGGAGTCCTCCGACGCCGATCTCGACATCGTCGGGGTGCGCGCCGATGGCGAGCACCACCTCTTTGGTGCGGTTGGCCTCGCGGCGCGTGCGGCCCTCCGTCACGAGCCGGGTGACCGCCTCGACGAGCTTCACGTTGTCGAGCGGCTTGGTGAGGAACTCGTCGGCCTGCGCGCGCAGAGCCGAGACGGCGTACTCGACCGAGACGTGCGCGGTCATGACGACCACCGGCAGGAGCGGGTCGTTCCGACGCAGCTGCGCGAGCAGCTCCAGCCCGTCGAGTCCGGGCATCTCGATGTCCGTGACGACCACGTCCGGCGTGAAGGTCTCGAGCCGCGCGACGGCGGACTCGCCATCGTGAGCGACCACGACCTCGCAGCCGGCCCGCCTCTCGAGCACGGTCTTGACGAGCAGGGCGACGTCTGGGTCGTCGTCGACGACGAGGACGCGGGGAGCATCCTGGGGCATATCTGCAGCTCTCAGTGGGGAAGTCCCCCTGCCGATCAGCGGCCGGCGTGGCACTCCCTGCGCCCTTCGCGCCGGGAGCTCGAGGGGAAGTCGAGCGGGTGTCTCTAAATACTGGCATATCAACAGACCGCCGCGATGGCGGCCACGGCTGCTCCCTCAGTACTCTCGAGGATGAAAGCGGTCTGCGGACGGCCGCCCCTCTCGAAACGGAGCGACCATGACCGACTCGACGCGGCCCGAAGACCCGCAGTACAGCCCTCCCGCGTGGGACTGAGCGCGACCGGCGGATGCCGCCGTGGATCCTGCCGCCTACCCGATGGCCGGCCCGGGACAGCCCACGCCGTACACCTCCCCCGCCGGGCAGGGGCTGGCGGTCGCGGGACTCGTCCTGGCCTTCGTCATCGCTCCGCTCGGACTGATCCTGAGCATCGTCGCCGCCGTCAGGCTCGGCAAGGCCGGGGCACCGCGCGGCCTCGCCATCGCGGGAATCGCGGTCGGCGCCGTCATCACCGTCATCTGGATCATCGGCATCATCGTGCTCGTGAGCGTCTTCGCGAACCTGTTCGCGATGTGCGCCGACCTCGGTCCGGGCGTGTGGCAGGTCGGCGGAGTCACCTACACCTGCAGCTGAGTTCGCAGCCGAACGAGAAAGGGGCCGGATGCGATCGCATCCGGCCCCTTCTCGATTCGTCTCAGCGCTTGTAGTTCGGCGCCTCGACCACGATCTGCACGTCGTGCGGGTGCGACTCCTTGAGACCCGCCGCGGTGATGCGCACGAACTTGCCGCGCTGCTTGAGCTCTTCGATGGTGCGGGCTCCGACGTAGAACATCGACTGCCGCAGTCCGCCGACCAGCTGATACGCGACGGCCGACACGGGGCCGCGGTACGGCACCTGTCCCTCGATGCCCTCGGGGATCAGCTTGTCGTCGCTGGGCACGTCGGCCTGGAAGTAGCGGTCCTTCGAGTACGAGGTCTGCTTGCCGCGGGTCTGCATGGCCCCGAGGGAGCCCATGCCGCGGTACTGCTTGAACTGCTTGCCCGACTGGAAGACGATCTCGCCCGGCGACTCGTCGGTGCCGGCGAGCAGCGAGCCGAGCATCACGGCGTCAGCACCCGCGACGAGCGCCTTGGCGATGTCACCGGAGTACTGCAGACCACCGTCGGCGATCACAGGGACGCCGGCCGGACGTGCGGCGAGCGACGCCTCGTAGACGGCCGTGACCTGGGGCACGCCGACGCCGGCGACGACGCGCGTCGTGCAGATGGAGCCTGGCCCCACGCCCACCTTGACCGCGTCGACACCTGCGTCGATGAGCGCCTGAGCGCCCTCGCGGGTGGCGACGTTGCCGCCGATGACGTCGATGTGCGCGAAGCTCTCGTCCGCCTTGAGCCGCGTGACGAGGTCGATCACGCCCTGTGACTGGCCGTTGGCCGTGTCGACGACGAGGACGTCGACTCCGGCGTCGCGCAGCGCCTCTGCGCGCTCCCAGGCATCGCCGAAGAAGCCGATGGCCGCGCCGACACGCAGACGACCCTGGTCGTCCTTCGTGGCGAGCGGGTACTTCTCGCTCTTGTCGAAGTCCTTGATGGTGATGAGACCGGCCAGCTTGCCGTCCTCATCGATGAGCGGCAGCTTCTCGACACGGTGATGCGCGAACAGGGCGATGACCTCGCCGGCGGCGACGCCCACCGGTGCGGTGACGAGACCCTCCGACGTCATGACGTCCTTCACGAAGGTGGTCTGACGCTCGAAGCCCGAGACGAAGCGCATGTCGCGGTTGGTGATGATGCCGACGAGGCGGCCGTCGGGGTCGACGACCGGCAGACCGGAGATGCGGTACTTGGCGCAGAGCGCGTCGACCTCTTCGACGGTCGCGTCGGGCGACGTCGTGATCGGGTCGGTGATCATGCCCGACTCGCTGCGCTTGACGCGGTCGACGTGGGCCGCCTGATCGGCGATGGAGAGGTTGCGGTGCAGGATCCCGATGCCGCCCTCTCGCGCCATCGCGATGGCCATGCGGGATTCGGTGACCGTGTCCATGGCGCTGGAGAGCAGCGGAGTCGCGACCGAGATACGGCGAGTGATCCGCGACGAGGTGTCTGCCTCGCTGGGGATGACGTCGGTGTGCCCGGGAAGGAGCAGCACATCGTCGTACGTGAGTCCGACGAAGCCGAAGGGGTCGTGCTGGTCCATGGATAGTCCTCCTGCGGGCGCGATCTGGGGCGAGGGTGTACCAATTCTAAGTGCGGAGCGGCTGAGGAAATTCCCTGCGCCCGCTGACATCGCGCGCAGGACGCCCCGGATGACCTATCGGTATTTCGCAACTTCGTGATGGGATCGTTCTCACCGTGAGCAGATCGTGCCTTGGTCGAAACAGAGCCGACACATTACGCTCATACCGTCGTACATCAGGGCCGATGAACAACTCCGTCATGGCCTGTGTACTGGGCTGGAGGTTCTGTGCGTCCGACGATCTCGGCGAATCGAAGCGGAATGCGGTGGGTCATCATCCTGCTCGCGTCGCTCCTCGCCATCGCTTTCCTGTGGTTGCAGCCTCCGGCTGCGGCTTCCGCCGAAGAAACGGACGACGGCCAGGAGATCACAGACTTCTACTTCGCCGGTGTCATCACCTTCGATGACGACCCCGTCGAAGGCGTCGTGATGACGATCGAGGGCGGCGGCTTCGAAGGCGAGACCGAGACCGACGCCGAGGGCAAGTGGCGCCTGTACGTGCCCGAGAAGGACACGTACACGCTCACCGTCGACGAGGAGACCCTCCCCGACGGCGTGATCGTCGATGCGGCGCAGCTGCCCGAGGGCACCCAGCCCATCGCGGGCACGACGGCGTCGTTCGAGGTCGAGTTCGGCCTGACCGGCACGAAGATCCTCAACCTCTTCCTCGGTGAGGGCGAGAGGATGACGACGTCCTTCATCGACCAGCTCCTCTCACGTCTCGTGGGCGGCCTGAACTTCGGTCTGCTGCTGGCGCTGGCCTCCATGGGCGCGGCGCTCATCTACGGCACGACGCGGCTGTCGAACTTCGCTCACGCCGAGATGGTCACGTGGGGCGGCCTGGTCGCCCTCGTGACGACGAGCTTCTGGCATCTGCCGCTGTGGCTCGGCATCATCGCCGCCGTGATCGGAGGCGGTCTCTTCGGCTGGGCCCTGGATGCCGGCATCTGGCGTCCGCTGCGACGACGAGGCCTCGGTGTCGTGCAGCTGATGATCGTCAGCATCGGTCTGTCTCTCGCCCTGCGCTATGCGTTCCAGTACATGATCGGTGGTGGCACGCGCCAGCTCCCGGGGGCCAGCCCCGAGCCGTTCCGTTTCGGTCCGATCTCGCTGTCCTACATCGACCTGATCGGCATCGTGGTCAGCATCGTCGTGATCGTGGGCGTCGCGTTCTTCCTCACCCGCACCCGCATCGGTAAGGCGACCCGCGCCATCTCCGACAACCCGCAGCTCGCCGCAGCATCCGGCATCGACGTCGACAAGGTCGTGCGCTACGTCTGGATCCTGTCCGGCACGCTCGCCGCCATCTCCGGCATCCTCTGGGCCTACTTCCGCCCCGGCGTGAAGTGGGACATGGGCATGCAGATGCTGCTGCTCATCTTCGCCGCCATCACCCTCGGCGGGCTCGGCACGGCGTTCGGTGCGCTCGTCGGCTCCCTCATCGTCGGCATCGCGGTCGAGGTCTCCACCCTCTGGATCCCCTCGGATCTGAAGTATGCGAGCGCCCTGGTCGTGCTCATCGTGATCCTCCTCGTCAGACCTCAGGGCCTGCTGGGACGCAGGGAAAGGTTGGGCTGATCGCCATGGACTTCGGAAGCATCTTCTCGAACACAGCCGTCTATCTGTTCAGCCCCGTCACCCTCGCCTACGCGCTGGCGGCGACCGGTCTGGCCGTGCACTTCGGCTATGCGGGCCTGCTCAACTTCGGCATGGCCGCCTTCATGGCGGTCGGCGGATACGGCTACGCGATCTCCGTGCTGACCTTCGGGCTCCCCTGGTGGGTCGGCATGCTCATCGGTCTCCTGGGGGGCGCGTTCTTCGCAGTCCTCCTCGGAATCCCGACGCTGCGGCTCCGTGCCGACTACCTCGCCATCGCGACGATCGCCGCGGGTGAGATCGTACGACTGCTCTTCACCACCCAGATCTTCGACGAGTACACCAACTCGGCCGACGGTCTCGCGCAGTTCAACGGCGGGTTCCGCGACGCCAATCCGTTCCCGCCGGGCACCTACGGCTTCGGACCGTGGACCTACAGCGCGAACGACCTGTGGAACCGGGTGTTCGGACTCATCGTGCTGCTCGTCGCGATCCTGCTGGTGTGGTCGCTCATGCGCAGCCCGTGGGGACGCGTCCTCAAGGGAATCCGCGAGGATGAGGATGCCGTGCGCTCGCTCGGCAAGAACGTCTTCGCGTACAAGATGCAGGCGCTCGTCGTCGGTGGCGTGATCGGCGCAGCCGGAGGAATCGTCTTCGTCCTCCCCTCGGCTGTCGTGCCGGGCAGCTACACGACCTCGCTCACGTTCTTCCTGTGGACGATCCTGCTGCTGGGCGGCGCGGCCACCGTGTTCGGCCCGACGCTCGGGGCCATCCTCTTCTGGGTCGTCTTCGCTTTCATGGCGAACCTGCTCCCGGCGATGGCGAGGTCCGGAATCCTGCCCATGTCCGACAGCCAGGCCTCGACCCTGGTGTTCATCTTCGTCGGCATCGCCCTGATGCTGCTCGTGATCTTCCGACCTCAGGGCATCCTCGGAGACAAGAGGGAGATGACCTTTGTCAAATGAACTGACCCCCGACGAGAGCGCCCAGACGGCGCCCGCGACCGGCAGCATCCGCCGACCGAAGACCACCGGACTCGCCAAGGGCCCTGCGGCCCCCGGCGTGCCGAAGGTCGATCCCATCCTGATCGCGGATGCCGTGCAGCGGCGCTTCGGCGGTCTGACGGCCGTCGACGTCGACCACGTCGAGATCCCTCGCGGCGCCATCACCGCTCTGATCGGCCCGAACGGAGCAGGGAAGACGACCCTGTTCAACCTGCTCTGCGGTTTCGACAAGCCGAACAGCGGGACCTGGTCGTTCGACGGCACGAGCCTCTCGGGCGTCCCCTCCTTCAAGGTGGCGCGCATGGGACAGGTGCGCACGTTCCAGCTGACCAAGTCGCTGTCGCTGCTCACGGTGCTCGAGAACATGAAGCTCGGTGCTCCGGGACAGCGCGGCGAGGGCTTCTGGTCGAGCCTGTTCCCGTTCCTGTGGCGCAAGCAGGATCAGGAGATCGAGGTCAAGGCCCGCGAGCTGCTGGCCCGCTTCAAGCTCGACGCCAAGGAGAAGGACTTCGCCGCGGCGCTCTCGGGCGGCCAGCGCAAGCTCCTCGAGATGGCGCGAGCGCTCATGAGCGATCCGACCCTGGTGATGCTCGACGAGCCGATGGCCGGCGTCAATCCGGCGCTGACCCAGTCGCTCCTCGATCACATCCTCGACCTCAAGGGCCTGGGCATGACCGTGCTGTTCGTCGAGCACGACATGCACATGGTCCGCCACATCGCCGACTGGGTCGTGGTCATGGCCGAGGGCAAGGTCGTCGCCGAGGGCCCGCCCGACGAGGTCATGGAGGACCCGGCCGTGGTCGACGCCTATCTCGGCGCCCACCAGGACCTCGATCTCGGTGCCGTGACCGGTCGCATCCCCGTGATCGAGAACGCCACCGCCGCCAAGCTCCGCGAGCAGATCGAAGCAGAAGCCGAGGCGGAGCTCGAAGCGACGAGCACGCCGGATCACGACCAGAAGGACAACGCATGAGCGCCGAGACCTCCGCTGCGGCACCGCGAACGGACGACATCGTCGTCGAGCTGAAGGACGTGCACGCCGGCTACCTGCCCGGTGTGAACATCCTCAACGGCGCCAACCTCGTCGCCCGACAGGGCGAGCTGATCGGCATCATCGGCCCCAACGGCGCCGGCAAGTCGACCCTGCTGAAGGCGATCTTCGGGATGGTGAACGTCCGCAGCGGCGAGATCACCGTGAACGGAGAGAGCATCATCGGGTTGAAGGCCGACAAGCTCGTCAAGCGGGGCGTCGCCTTCGTGCCGCAGACGAACAACGTGTTCCCTTCGCTCTCGATCGAGGAGAACCTGCAGATGGGGCTGTATCAGAACCCCAAGATCTACGCCGAGCGCCTCGAGTTCGTCACCGGCATCTTCGCCGAACTCGGCAAGCGCCTCAAGCAGCGCGCCGGGTCGCTCTCGGGCGGCGAGCGGCAGATGGTGGCGATGTCGAGGGCACTCATGATGGACCCGTCGGTGCTGCTTCTCGACGAGCCCTCCGCCGGCCTCTCCCCCGTGCGTCAGGACGATGCGTTCATCCGCGTCTCCGACATCAACAAGGCGGGCGTGACGACGATCATGGTCGAGCAGAACGCGCGGCGCTGCCTGCAGATCTGCGACCGCGGCTACGTGCTCGACCAGGGCAAGGACGCGTACGAGGGCACCGGACGCGACCTGCTGAACGATCCGAAGGTCATCGGCCTCTACCTCGGAACTCTCGGCACCGACGCCGCCTGAGGGCTCCCACGACAGAGGGGCGGATGCGACTCGCATCCGCCCCTCTTCTGTCCCCTCGCGCAGCGGGCACGCACACGACGAAGGCCCCGGATCGAGGATCCGGGGCCTCCGCTCGTGATCAGTTGGTGCGGGAGATCAGGTTGTCGGCGCCGTACTCGTACGTGCCGATCGATGCACCCTGCGGGTCGCCGTTCTCATCGAACGTGATCTCGCCGGAGTAGCCGTCGTAGTCGGCGGTTCCACCGTCGTTGATGATCGCCGCGCAGTCCTCGAAGCTGGTGCACTTCTCACCGTCTCCGCTGCCGCCCGAGACCTCGGCCATCTTGGCCGCGATGTCCGCGCCCTCGGTCGAACCGGCGGCGAGAGACGCGAGTGCGACGAGCACGACCGCGTCGTAGGCCTCGGCCGCGTAGGTGAAGTCGTTGACCTCGGGGTTGCCCTCACCGGTCCAGAACGTCTGCAGACGGTCGGTGAAGTCGTCCTCGAGCGCCGGTCCCGGCTTCGTGCCCTGTGCGCCCTCGAGCGAGAACGGGAAGTTCGTGTCGGGCGAGGAGCCGTAGTCCGACAGGTTTCCGTCGACGAGGTAGAACTTGTCGGGCGAGATGCCGGCGTTGACCAGCAGCGGGGCGATGGTCTTGAACTGGTCGAACGACACGATCGCGACGGCGTCGGGGTTCTGAGCCTTGATCGTCTCGACCTGTGCGTCGAACTGACCGTCACCGACGTTGTACGACGCGTCAGCGACGACCTCGCCACCCGCGTTCTCGAACGTCGACTTGATGTTGTCGAACAGTCCGGTTCCGTAGGCGTCGTTCTGGTAGATCACGCCGAGGGTCTTGTGTCCGTCTTCGGCGATCAGGTTGCCGAGGACCTCACCCTGCAGAAGGTCGCTGGGCGCGGTGCGGAAGTAGAGACCGTTGTCGTCCCAGTCGGTGAAGTCCGGGCCGGTGTTCGAGGCCGAGATCTGCAGGATGCCGGCGCTGACGTTTCCGTCGAGGATCAGGCGTGAGACGCCCGACGCCGCGGCACCGACGATGGCGGTGACGCCCGCGCCCTGGAGCTTGCTGATCGACGTCTCGTAGGCCTTGGTGTCGGTGTCGCCTTCGTCTTCAGCCGTCAGGTTGATCGTGACGCCGGCAGCAGCATCGTTGACCTCCTTGACCGCGAGGCCGACGCCGGATTCCATGGGCGGGCCGAGGAACGACAGCGAACCGGTCTGCGGCAGCAGCGAGCCGAGCTCGAGCGTGAGGTCGGCCGACGATCCGCCGCCGCCGCCACCGTCGGACGGCTCCTCAGAGGGCGTGCCGCTGCAGCCTGCGACGACGATCGCCGAGACGCTCAGCAGCGCGACTCCGGCGAGAATCTTGGCGCTGCGCGAGCGCGTGAATGAGGTCATGATGCTCCCTTGCGTGACTGGCCGTGGATTGTGACCACGGTCGGGTGCTCTAACACTAGGACTGAAAGGCTTCGCGTAGGGGTCGCCGATGTTTCGGTGCGTTAACGATCCGACACCGAGTTTCCGGACGGGTGAACCGGGAGTTCAGACGAGTGTCGGCTGATCGATCCGGCGTCCGCGACGCGCGGCGAGCAACAGGTCGATCAGGAACACGAGGATCGCGACCCAGACGATGATGAAGCCCGCCCACCGCTCGGCCGGCATCGGCTCGCCGAGCACGACCGCGCCGATGATGAACTGCATGACGGGGGTGATGAACTGGATCATCCCGATGACGGTGAGGTTGATGCGCCGGGCGCCCGCGGCGAAGAGCAGCAGGGGCACCGCCGTGGCCACACCGGCGAACGCGAGAAGCACCGCATGCCACGCACCGTGCGAGCCCATCGTGATCCCGGCGGGGGTGGCGGCGACGAGGATCAGCTGCACGACGGCGATCGGGATCAGCCAGAACGACTCGAGCGTGAGTCCGCTGACCGCATCGACCGCGGGGCCGATCTTCTTCTTGATGAGTCCGTAGACGCCGAACGAGGCGGTCAGCGAGAGGGCGATCCACGGGAACTCGCCGTAGAAGAGGACGATCACGATCACGGCGACCGCCGCGATGCCGATCGCCGCCCACTGGAGCCTGCGGATGCGCTCCTTGAGCACGAACACCCCGAGCAGCACGGTGGTGATCGGGTTGATGAAGTACCCGAGGCTGGTCTCCACGATGTTCCCGGAGAGGGTTCCGATGAGGAACACCTGCCAGTTGACGTAGATCAGGACACCCGCCAGAGCCGTCCATCCCAGCAGCCTCGGCTGTCGGACGATGACGCCGAAGGCGGCCCAGCCGCGCATCACGGTGAGGAGGAGCAGGCAGAAGACGAACGACAGCAGCACGCGCCACGCGACGACCTCCCACGGACCGGTGGGCACGAGCAGCAGGAAGTAGAGGGGCAGCACGCCCCAGAGCAGATACGCTCCCCCCGCGTACGCGACTCCCGCCGTCTGAGTGGCTCGGGAGGCGGCATTCGTCGGGGTCACCGCACAACCCTATGCCCGTCGCCGCGCCGCCTCCGCCCCACGAGACCCGCCGTCCGGACATTGGCAGGAATCGATGCACCGGTGGCCGAACACGCAGGAAGGCCCGGATGCGTGATGCATCCGGGCCTTCCGAAGACGTTGTCTCAGCGGACGACGACTGCGAGCACGTCGCGAGCCGACAGGACGAGGTACTCGTCTGCGCCGAACTTCACCTCGGTGCCGCCGTACTTGCTGTAGAGCACACGGTCGCCCACGGCGACGTCGAGCGGAACGCGGTTGCCGTTGTCATCGATGCGGCCGGGGCCCACGGCCACGACCTCGCCCTCCTGGGGCTTCTCCTTGGCGGTGTCGGGGATGACCAGGCCACTCGCGGTGGTCTGCTCGGCCTCGACCTGCTTGATGACGATGCGGTCCTCGAGCGGCTTGATGGAAACCGACACGGTCTACCTCTTCTTTCTTGACGCTGACAGGAAGACTTTTCGCACTCTCAACCCGAGAGTGCTAATCCAGTCTAGGCGTTCCGCTGGCACTCACGCAATGCGAGTGCCAATGCGGCGAACAGCCCGCCGCCTAAGCTGGGGCAGTGGAGATCTCCGAGCTGCGCGCACTGCTCACCCCCGAGGGCCTGAAGGCGCTGGACGAACTCGGCCCCGTCGACGAGGTCGCCGACGTCGCTCGGATCGTATCCCGGCTGCGTGCGGCCGGCCACTCGCCCGAGCTCGTCTCGGCCGTGGTCGGACAGGCACGACTTCGCACCAAGGCGAAAGGCAAGTTCGGCGACTTCGCGGCCCGGATGCTGTTCACCCGGGCCGGACTCGAACAGGCGACACGGCTGGGCGTGGCCGCCCGGCATGCCCAGCGGATGCGCCGCGCCGGCATCACTCGCGTCGCGGATCTCGGCTGCGGCATCGGCGGGGATTCTCTTGCCTTCGCCGGTGCAGGGCTCGACGTCGTCGCCGTCGACGCCGACGAGGTGACCTCGGCGATCGCGGCGTACAACCTGGCGCCTCTCGGAGACAGCGCGAGGGTGATCCACGGCACGGCCGAGGCGCACGTGCCCGTCGAGGGCGACGAGAACCAGGCGATCTGGATGGATCCGGCCCGCCGCACCGCCGGGCACAGCGAGACGCGCCGGGTCTCGTCCGATGACTACTCTCCGCCGCTGGACTGGGCCTTCGATGTGGCCTCGCGCACATCGACGGGCATCAAGCTCGGTCCCGGTCACGACCGCGATTCGCTTCCCGTCGACGCCGAGGCGCAGTGGGTGAGCGCAGACGGCAGCGTGGTCGAGCTCGTGCTCTGGACGCGCGCTCTCGCCCGCGACGGCATCCGCCGTTCCGCCCTCGTGATCCGCGGCGAGCGATCACATGAACTCACCGCAGGCGCCGACGCCGTCGACGAGCCCGTGCGCGAACTCGGCGCGTTCCTGCACGAGCCGGACGGGGCGGTGATCCGGGCGCGTCTGATCGGCGATGTCGCGCGCAGCCTCGACGCGGGAATGCTCGACGAGCGCATCGCGTACCTCACCTCCGACGCCGCCGTCACCAGTCCGTTCGTGCAGTCGTTCCGGGTGCGCGAGACGATGCCGGCGAACCCGAAGGCGATCAGCGCCGTCCTCAAGTCGAACGACATCGGCTCCCTCGAGATCAAGAAGCGCGGCATGGACATCGACCCCGCGGCCTTCCGCAAGAAGCTGGCGCTGCGGGGCGAGCAGACCGCGACGCTGATCCTCACTCGCGTGGGTGATCAGCGACGAGCGATCCTCGCCGATCGGGTGCCGGCAGCCGGCTGACGTCTCCCCGGCGCCTAGCCCTCGGTGTCGTCTGACGGGATGTCGACCTGGATCGGATCCTGGAATTCGCCGCCGAGCTCGAGCGTCTCACCGGGCCTCACCGTCTGCTCTGCCGTCGCCGTCGTGCTGTCTCCGGACACCACGAGGTAGGGCATGCCGTTCAACGTGTACGCGAGACGCACGCTCCAGTCGGAGATCATCCCTCCGGCCTCGTCCACGATGGTTCCGGCGACCTCGATGACGTCCGCCGACGATTGTCCCTCGCTCGCCGGGCGGCATTCGACGGCCTGGACGGCATCGACGATGAGGCAGTCCTGGATGTCGTCGCTCTCGACGCGCTGTGCGCGCCAGACCGGGGCATCGCGGAAGTACCCGACGACCGAGAAGGAGAACTCTTCGAAACCCTCCTCGACCAGCTGCTCGGCGCGTTCCCGCTCGTCGCCCTGGAACTGCGACAGCCAGGACTTCTCGTCCGAACGCCATCGCTGGATGATGCCGACGACCTCCCCGTTCATCGCTCGCGCGGCGGACGCCCAGATCTCCTCGAGGCCCTCGTCCCCCTCCCCCGGCACCGCGACGCTCGCGTTCAGGCCGATGCCGTTCCCGTTGTCGAGATCGGCCGCGGGCTGGCACTGATCCGCCGACTTGTCGGCGGCGTCGAGCGTCAGGCACACCGTCTCGCCGTCGTCCTTCGTCGCGTACCAGACGAGGGCGTCCTCGTCCTGTCCGATCGCGCGCAGACTGCCCGGGTCGAACCCGCCCTCGGCCTGCAATTCCGCACGCCGCTCCTGCTGCGCGGAAGTCAACGCGACGGCATCGCCGGAACGCCCGAAGAGCGCCCAGCCGGTGCCGAGACCGATCACGAGCAGAAGTGCGGATGCCGCGGCGACCGCCTTCCAGTGCTGACGGAATGCCGCGCGGAGGCCTCCGGTCTCGGTGGACCGACTTCCGTCGTCCGCGTGTTCGCCGGGCGCGCTGGGGGAAGCGTCGGCGACGGGTGCCTGACCGTCACGGAACGGCGTTTCCGACGTCGGCGGCTCGTGGGCCGGTCCCTGCCCGACCGGCGCGTCGAGCCGGTCACGCGGGCCAGGGTCGACCCGGTCAGGCCTGCCAGGCTCGCCGCGCAGCGATTCGAGCTCTCTCAGCCTCGCCGCCTCGGCCTCGGTCAGGCCACCGTCGCGGCCGTACGCTTTGACCTGCAGCCCGCGCAGCTCGGCAGAGTCACTCTCCTGCAGCATCGTCGCCCTCCCAGCCCTTCGTCACGGTCAGGTACTGCTGACCGTAGCCGAACCGGTACTCGTAGCGGGTCGTCTTCCCCTCACCCACGACGTCGAGCACGAGCGTACTGTCCGCGTCGGCGAGCATGATGCTGTCATCGCAGGCCATCGGAGGGTCGGGCATCGACCCGTCGTAGACGAGACAGTACCTCTGCGTGGACATGTCGATCCCCGTCCAGATCGGCACGTCGTCGTCGTAGCCGGCGACCAGGATCGTCCGCCGGTCCAGTCCCGTCCGCTCGGCGAGGGCGGTCGCCGCCGCCGCCTCGTCGGGGCTGGCGAACATCGCCGTGGACTGCGGCGAGGTGATGTAGCTGCGGGTGACGACCGCCGGCTCGCCGGCCGGCGTGAGGAACATCTGCGCCTCGACGTCATAAGTCTGACTCTGGCTCACGGGTTTCGTGAGAGTGGCATTCACGCCCTGGACCACGGCCTGCTCCCGCGTCGTGCACGCGGGAGCCGTCGCGTCCTCGTGTCCGAGCACCAGGCACACGTCAGCGCTCTCGTTCTTCGTCGCGAACCAGATCACGACGCCTTCTTCCTCCGCCATGGCCCGCACCGACCCCGGGTCGAAGTCCCCCGATGCGACGATCGCGCTCTGCCACTCCTCCTGCTGGGCGCTGAGCTGCATCGGCGCGGGACCCCGGTCGGTGAAGAGAAGCCAGCCCAGCGCGAGGCCGATGACCGCGAAGGCCGTGGCGACCGCGACCGCGAGACGCCGATGGTGTCGCAGCGCGATGAGCGGGGACTCACCCTGGGCCTCGATGTCCACGGCCGCCTCGGGAGGTGACGCGATCCGCTCCTCCTCGGCATTTCCCCGCGGAGCGTGCGCAGGGTCCGGCGCACGCGTCTCCGGACTTCTCGTCGCCGGCGGCCCCGCCAGACGCGTCTTCGCGGATTCCAGCTCGCGCAGCCGCGCTGCGTCCGCCGCGCTCAACGCCCCCGCACGGCCGTACGCCCGCGCCTGGAGCGCGCGCAGCTCGACGGATCGGTCCGCGTCGAGCATCGGCTATCCGAGTCTCTCGAACTGCATCCCGGCCCAGACGAGCCAGCCGAGGCTGTAGACGGTCGCACACAGACCGAGGACGAGCGCCCAACGAGCGATGGCGCGGCTCTCGACCGGTCGGCGCAGCGACATGATCGACGCGATCACGGCGACGATGGCGATCGGGATGCCCCAACCGACGAAGAACGACGCGGCCAAGGCGACGACCGCCGCCATCAGCGCCCAGGGAGCGAGGCGGGTGTCGTCCACGGCGGACGTGCCCGTCGCCGGCTCCCAGTCGCTCTCCCGACCGATGTCCTCGGCGACTGGCCCCGTGACGACCACCGGCTCGACTCCGACCGGGCCGGTGGGGAGCTTCGTGTATCCCTCGCGGCGCGACCCAGGTATGCGTGCCGACCCCGCCGGATGCTCGACCTCGCCGCTCGGGCGCTCGATCCTGGTCGGCGGCACCGCGGCACTCGAGGCGGGCCCCGGTTCTGCACCCGCCCTATCCGGAGTGCGAGGCACGTCGCTCATCACATCACCGCGACGCGCTCGTCGACCTGGATCTCGGTGACGGGAAGCGTCGAGTCGGCTCCGAACGCCAGCGTCGACGGGCGACGGCCGGACGCGATGAGCTCCGCGGCGAGCGCCGCGATCATCGCGCCGTTGTCGGTGCACAGCGACAACGGCGGGATGCGCACCGTCACGCCGGCCTTCTCCGCCCTCGCGAGGGCGACCTCGCGGAGTCGTCGGTTGGCGATCACTCCTCCACCGAGCAGCAGGCGGGGCACGCCGAGGTCTGCGCACGCGGCGAGCGCCTTCGTCACGAGCACATCGACGACCGCCTCACGGAAGCTCGCGGCGACGTCGGCGACGGGCACGGGAACGCCGTCTGCCTCGCAGCGCTCGACCCAGCGCGCGACAGCGGTCTTGAGCCCGGAGAAGGAGAAGTCGTAACGGTGCTTCGCGAGGTCGGAGGCGCGCGAAAGACCTCGAGGGAAGCGGATCGCGTTCGGATCTCCGTCGAGTGCCGCGCGATCGATCTCGGGTCCGCCGGGGTACGGCAGCGACAGCAGTCGGGCGACCTTGTCGAACGCCTCCCCCGCGGCATCGTCCATGGTCTCGCCCAGCATCTCGACGTCGGTCGTGAGATCGCGCACGTGCAGCAGCGAGGTGTGCCCGCCCGATACCAGCAGCGCGATCGTCGGGTACTCCAGCGGCTCGGAGTCGAGAGTCAGGATGTCCGCGGCGATGTGTCCGACCAGGTGATTGACCGCGTACAGCGGCTTGTCGAGCGACACCGCCAGACCCTTGGCGGCACCGACGCCGACCATGAGCGCTCCCGCGAGGCCGGGTCCGCTCGTGACGGCCACGGCGTCGAGGTCGCCGAGCCGCACCCCGGCCTCGGCCAGGGCGGCATCGATCGAGGGTTGCAGTGCCTCGAGATGGGCGCGGGCGGCGACCTCGGGAACCACTCCGCCGTAGCGGGCGTGCTCGTCCATGCTCGACGCGATCGTGTTCGAGAGCAGCCTGCGTCCGCGGACGATCCCGATGCCGGTCTCGTCGCAGCTCGTCTCGATGCCCAGCACCAGCGGCTCGGTCATGAGGTCGCCTCCTTCGCGGCATCCGACGCCGTCTCATCTCGATGCTCGGAGCGCGGATGCTGCAGGGCGAGGCGCATCACGATCGCGTCGACGTCGTCGGGCTGGTAGTAGCGGGGGCGACGTCCGATCTCCTCGAACCCCTCCGAGCGGTACAGCCCCTCGGCACCGGGGTTGTCTGCCCGCACCTCGAGGAAGACCTCTCTGGCTCCGCGTTCCACCGCGGCATCGAGAAGGGACCGCAGAAGCGCCCGGCCGCGGCCGCGACCGCGGTGCTCGACGTCGAACGCGATGGTCTGGATGTCGGCGTCACTCGACCCCTGCAGTGCACGGACTCCGCCGTAGCCGATGATCGCGCCGTCCTGCTCGTCGACCAGATAGCGTCCGTGCGGGCTCGCGAGCTCCAGGGCCATCGCCTCCGAGCTCCACGCGTCGGTGGGGAACGAGCGGTGCTCTATCGCCATGATGGCGTCGAGATCGTCTGGCGTCGCGTCGCGCAGCGTCATGACCCCACCTTCTTGGGCGCTCCCGGCACGGTGACGTCGGGCTGACGCAGATAGATCGGCTCGGTGCCCGCGAGTGTGCGCCCGGCAGCCAACGCCCTCGCGCCCACGCGAGCCAGATCGACGCCCGACAGCGTCTCCACATCGATACGGCGGATCCCCTGGAGGTGCTCGTCGGCGTCGACGCGTGCGACCAGCACGGTGTCGGTGATGACGTGCGGGATGCCGTCGGCATCCGTTCCGTCGAAGACGGTGATGGCGACCTCTCGGCGGCGGGCGTCCGTCACGATGGCGAACGGCCCGGTCACGGCGTGATGCTCGACGGCCGTGAGCGCTGCGGCGAAGTGGCTCGGCACGGGGACGACGGGGATGCCACGCCCCAGCGCGAACGTGCGTGCCGTCGCGATGCCGATGCGGAGTCCGGTGAACGGCCCCGGGCCCATACCGGCCACCACATGATCGATCGGGCCTGATCCGGGCGCGTCGAGGGCCCGCACGAGAAGCTCGCCGATGACCTCCGCGTGACGGAGCGGATCGGCGGACGAGGCATCTGACAGACGCGTGCCGTCGTCGTCGATGAGGGCGACGGCGGTGCCCAGGGAGGTGTCGACGGCGAGGATCACCTCTCCAGGGTAGTCGTCGTTCAGCCGGTGATCGCTGAGCGTCCGCCACGCGTGATCGACACGTGCCGCGGTGCGTCGGCGTCGAGCTCCGAGGGGTCGAGCTCGTCGTCACCGCCGACGGGACGCTCCAGCTCGATGTCCCACCAGGTCTCGGCCAGGTCCTCGGCCATCCCGCGTCCCCACTCGATCACCACGACCGATCGTGCGAGGTCGAGGTCGAGATCGTCGAGCTCTGCCCCTGAGCCGAGCCGGTAGGCGTCGACGTGCACGAGCGGCGCGCGTCCGACGAGCGAGGGGTGCGTGCGCGCGATCACGAAGGTGGGGCTCTGCACGGGGCCGCGTACGCCCAGACCCTCCGCGAGTCCGCGGGTGAACGTCGTCTTGCCTGCGCCGAGCGGGCCGGTGAGGATCAGCAGGTCGCCCGCTTCGAGCTGCTCGCCGATGCGGAAGCCGAGCTGCTCCATCGCGTCCGAGGTCTCGATCTCGCGGAGCCCCAGGAAGGACGGGTCGACGCTCATGCCGACCGCCGGGGAACACGGGCGCCGATGCGCGTCACGATCTCGTAGTCGATGGTCGATGCGGCGTTCGCCCACTCCGATGCCGAGGGCACGCCGAGCGTCGGGTCGCCGAACAGCACGACCTCGTCGCCGATCGACACCGGGGCGTCCCCGACGTCCACGACGAACTGGTCCATGGCGATGCGGCCGACGTTCGTGTATCGGCGTCCGGCGATCGATACGGGCAGGCGCCCGGATGCGTGGCGCGGCACGCCGTCGGCGTATCCCAGCGGGACGAGCACCAGGGTCGTGTCACGGGAGGTGCGGTGGTCGTATCCGTACGACACCCCGGCGCCGGCCGGCACGCGGCGGACGGCGGCGATCGCCCCCCGCAGCGTCATGGCCGGGCGAAGCCCCAGCTCCGCAGAAGAGCGGTCGTCGAACGGCGAGAGGCCGTAGATACCGATGCCGATGCGCACGGCATCCAGACGCATCTCCGGCAGGTCGATCGCGGCCGCTGTCGCCGCGATGTGCCGGATCTCGGGATGGATGCCGAACGACGCCGCCGCCGTGACCGCCTCCTCGAACTTCGCGAGTGCCGCCCGGTCGTCCTGGGGCGACGTGTTCGAGAGGTGGCTGAAGAGCCCGACGATGCGCAACCGCCCGATGCGTTCGAGGCGCGCGGCTTCGGCGAGCACACGACGCCAGTCCGCCGGGGCGATGCCGTTGCGCGACAGCCCGGTCTCGAACTTGAGGTGCACGCCGACCGGGCGGTCGACCGAGGCGACCGCTCCCGCCGCTTCGAGCTGGTCGAACGACGAGATTCCCACCTCGATGTCGTGCGCCGCAGCCTGGTCGAAACGCTCGCCCGGCGCGTGCAGCCAGGCGACGATCGGAGCGGTGATGCCCTGACGACGGAGTTCGAGCGCCTCAGGGATCTCGGCGACCCCCAGACGAGTGGCACCCCCGGCGAGGGCGGCGACGGCAGCCGCGGCAGCCCCGTGGCCGTAGGCGTTCGCCTTCACGACGGCGATGACCTGCACGCCGGTGAGTCTGCGGAAATGGCGGACGTTGTCGCTGATGGCATCCGGCTCGATGCGGGCTTCGCGGAACGGAACGGTCACAGCGGCTCTCCTTCGGCGACCACGAACGCTGCGGCGAGCCCCGCGTCATGGGTGAGGGTCAGGTGCAGTCGGGTGATCCCGCGCTCTGCGACGACGTCGGCGGTGGAACCGGAGAGCACGAAATGCGGGCGGCCGGATGCCTCGGAGGCGATCTCGATCTCGATCCAGTGCACGCCGTCAGAGCCGCCGAGCGTCTTGATCAGGGCTTCCTTCGCGGCATAGCGCGCGGCGAGCGACGGCAGCCGGAGACCCCGCTCCCCCGGCGCGAACAGCCGCTCCCGAAGCCGCGGCGTGCGCTCCATCGTCCGCTCGAACCGCGGGATGTCCACGAGGTCGATGCCGGTCCCGATGATCACCAGTTCAGCCTAGTCGCGGCATCCCGAATCGGTCGGCCCAGCCTCTGCACGGTGCCCGTGCCCCGGATGGGTGACGTGTCTCGATGAGCGGCCACTGGAGGCCGACGACGCTTACTCGACGGTGACGGACTTGGCGAGGTTGCGCGGCTGGTCGACGTCGAGCCCCTTGGCCGTGGCGAGCGCCATCGCGAAGATCTGCAGCGGGACGACAGCGAGCAGCGGCTCGAACATCGCGCCGGCGAGCGGGATGCGGATGACCTCGTCGGCGAACGGCAGCACGGCCGCATCGCCCTCTTCCGCCACCACGATCACTCGAGCTCCGCGAGCGCGGATCTCCTGGATGTTCGAGACGACCTTGGAGTGGACCACAGCCGAGTGCCGAGGCGAAGGCACCAGCACGAAGACGGGCTGTCCGGGCTCGATCAGCGCGATCGGGCCGTGCTTCAGCTCGCCGGCGGCGAAGCCCTCCGCGTGGATGTACGAGATCTCCTTGAGCTTCAGCGCGCCTTCGAGTGCGATCGGGAAGCCCACGTGGCGACCGAGGAACAGCACCGAACGAGTGTCGGCCATCCAGCTCGCGAGCTGGGTGACATGCTCCTGCTCGCTCTCGAGGACCTTGGCGATCTTCTCGGGAAGTGCGGTGAGCTCGGCGACGTCGACCGACGCATCCTGGACGGAGCCGCGCACGCGCCCCACGTGCAGGCCGAGCAGCAGCAGAGCGGTGATCTGCGCGGAGAAGGCTTTCGTCGACGCCACTGCGACCTCGGGCCCGGCGTGGGTGTAGACCACCGCATCGGACTCGCGAGGGATCGTCGCACCCTGCGTGTTGCAGATGGAGAGGGTGCGCGCGCCGCGCTCCCTCGCGTACTTGACGGCCATCAACGTGTCCATCGTCTCACCGGACTGGCTGATCGAGATCACGAGGGTGTCGTCGCCGATCACCGGGTCGCGGTAGCGGAACTCGTGCGCCAGCTCGACGTCGACGGGGACCCGCGCCCACTGCTCGATCGCGTACTTGCCGACGAGCGCCGAGTACGCGGCCGTACCGCAGGCGGTGATGATGATGCGGTTGATGCCGAGGAACAGGTCGTCGAGCCCGTCGAGCTCGGGGATCACGACCTGGTCGCCCTGGATGCGGCCACGGATCGTGTTGGCGACCGCCTCGGGCTGCTCGGCGACCTCCTTGGCCATGAAGCTCGACCAGCCGCCCTTCTCGGCGGCGGCGGCGTCCCACGAGACGTCGAACGGCTCGGCCTCGACAGGCGTGCCGGCGAAGTCGGTGACGGTGACGGCGTCCGGGGTGATCGAGACGATCTGGTCCTGGCCGATGGCCAGTGCCTTGCGGGTGTGCTCGATGAACGCGGCGACGTCGGAGCCGAGGAAGTTCTCACCCTCGCCGAGGCCGATCACCAGGGGCGAGTTGCGGCGAGCACCCACGACCAGGCCCGGGTGGTCCTGATGCATCGCGAGCAGGGTGAAAGCGCCCTCGAGGCGGTTGACGACGGCGCGGAACGCGCCCTGCAGGTCTCCGCCGTTGTTGCGGTACTCGCGGCCGAGCAGCGCGGCAGCGACCTCGGTGTCGGTCTCGCTGCGGAAGCTGACGCCATCGGCGAGCAGCTCGTCGCGGAGCGAGGCGAAGTTCTCGATGATGCCGTTGTGGATCACGGCGAGCTTGTCGTCATCGGCGAGATGCGGGTGCGCATTCTCGTCGGTGGGCCCACCGTGGGTGGCCCAGCGGGTGTGCCCGATGCCCGTGTTGCCGTCCGACAGCTCGGCATCCTTCAGCGAATCGCGCAGCATGGCGAGCTTTCCCGCCTTCTTGCGCATCCCGAGGGAACCGTCGCCGTCGATGACGGCGACACCCGCGGAGTCATACCCGCGGTACTCGAGACGGGCGAGGCCTGCGAGCAGGATGTCCTGGCTGGGCCGCGGGCCCACGTATCCGACGATTCCACACATGTCGTCAAGAGTAAGGCGGGCTTTTTGCGAAGGTTCCGAACGAAATAGCCGACCGGTCAGAGCTTCCGCAGGAGCACGCTCTCGACGCTGTGGTCGACGCCCTTGTTGAGCACGAGACGCGCGCGATGCTTGGTCGGCATCACGTTCTCGACCAGGTTCGGCATGTTGATCTCGTTCCAATAGCCGAGAGCCGTCGTGATCGCCTCGTCATCGGTCAGGTGGGCGAAGACGTTGAAGTAGGACGAGGGATTCGAGAACGCGCCCTGGCGCAGTGCGAGGAACCGATCGACGTACCACTTCTCGATGTGCGAGGTGTCGGCGTCGACGAAGATCGAGAAGTCGAAGAGGTCGCTGACGGCCACGTCATTGGGGGCGGGCGGCGGCTGGAGGACGTTCAGGCCCTCGACGATCACGACGTCGGGGCGACGGACGACCACATGGGCGTCGGGGACGATGTCGTAGCGCATGTGCGAGTAGAACGGCGCCCGCACCTCTGCCGCACCGCTCTTCACCTCGGTGAGGAACTCGAGCAGCGCCCTCCGGTCGTAGGACTCCGGAAAACCCTTGCGCTCCATCAGGCCCCTGCGCTCGAGCTCGGCATTCGAATACAGGAACCCGTCCGTCGTCACGAGCTCGACGCGAGGGGTGCCCGGCCAGCGGCTCATCAGCTCGCGCAGCAGACGGGCGATCGTCGACTTGCCGACGGCGACCGAGCCGGCGACTCCGACCACGAACGGGGTCGTGGAATCGTCCTCCTGAAGGAACGAGCTGGTCGCGGCGCCCAGCCGCTTGGTGGCCGTCGCGTAGAGGCTCAGCAGTCGACTGAGCGGCAGATAGACCTCGCGCACCTCGGCGAGGTCGAGCCGGTCGCCGATGCCCCGGAGTTCGACGACCTCGGTCTCGGTGAGCGGCTGGTCGAGTCCCGCCGCCAATCGCGCCCATTCATCGCGCCCGATCTCGCGATACGGAGACAGCGGCAGCGTGGGGTCGGCGGTGGTCACGGATACATCGTAACGGCGCACGAGTAGTCTCTATCCGTGCGCCTGGGAGTACTCGACATCGGTTCCAACACCGTCCACATGCTCGCCGCCGACGTCCGCCCCGGCGGCAGGCCGCTGGCGACCACCAGCGACCGCACCGTCCTGCGCCTGATGCGCTACCTCACCGATGACGGATCGATCTCGGAAGAGGGGGTGCGCGCACTCGAAGCGGCCGTGGCCCAGGCGCGCGCGGTCGCGGACGCCGAGCGGGTCGATGAGCTGCTCGCCACCGCGACGAGTGCGGTGCGCGACGCCCGGAACGGCGCCGACGTGATCGCCCGCATCGAAGCCGCCCTCGGCCAGCCTCTGCAGGTGCTCGATGGAGAGACCGAGGCCGAACTCACCTTCCTCGCCGTTCGGCGCTGGTTCGGCTGGTCGGCAGGCCAGCTCCTTCTCCTCGACATCGGCGGTGGATCGCTCGAGGTCGCGGCGGGCGGCGACGAGCTTCCCGACGCCGCGGCATCCGTCCCACTCGGAGCCGGTCGGATGACCGTGCAGTTCCTTCCGCAGGACCCGCCGGGCGAAGACGACGTCGAGCGGCTTCGCGAGCACGCGAGCGCCACCCTTGCCGAGGTGCTTCCCCGATTCACCGCGCTCCCGCGGCCCGATCACGTCGTCGGCTCCTCGAAGGCGATCCGATCTCTGGCTCGACTGGCCGGCTATCCGGTTCCCGGCTGGTCGGGGATCCAGCGCATGGTGCTGCCGCGAGCAGCGCTGGGATCGTGGATCCCTCGACTCGCTCGCCTGCCCGCTTCCGCGCGGCAGGAGCTGCCCGGGATCACGGCGGATCGCACGTTCCAGATCGTCGCCGCCGCCGTATCGCTGCACACGGCCATGACGGCGCTCGACGTCGACGAGCTCGAAGTGTCGCCGTGGGCTCTGCGCGAGGGCGTGCTGCTGAGATACATCGAGCAGTTGAACTGGAGCGCGCCGCGCGACTGACCAGGGGTCGGTGCCGCACGGCGCGCTCGACGGTTCAGAGGGAGAGGCGCTCCCGCACCACATCGACGAGGCGGTCCGCGTACGACTGCGCGGATTCCGCATCCGGTGCCTCGACCATGACTCGGACGAGAGCCTCGGTGCCCGACTTGCGCAGGAGCACCCGGCCCGTCTCGCCGAGTTCGGCTGCGACCTCGCGAACGGCCTGCTGCACGACGGCATCGGACTCGAGCGCGTCCTTGTCGACGTCGCGGACGTTGATCAGCACCTGCGGGTAGACGGTCATCACGCTCGCGAGCTCGGCGATCGTCTTGTTCTGGCGCGCCATCTCGGCGACGAGGTGGAGCCCTGTGAGCAGACCGTCACCGGTGGTCGCGAACTCGCTCATGATGACGTGTCCGGACTGCTCTCCGCCCAGGGCGTAGCCGCCCCGGTTCATGTCCTCGAGGACGTAGCGGTCGCCCACCGCGGTCTGTCGAACCGTGATCCCCTGCTCGCGCATGGCGATGTGCAGACCCAGATTGCTCATCACGGTGGCGACGAGGGTGTCGTCGGTGAGGTGACCGCGTTCCTTCATCGCGACCGCGAGGATCGCCATGATCTGATCGCCGTCGATGACGTTGCCCTGAGCGTCGACAGCCAGGCATCGATCGGCATCGCCGTCATGCGCGATCCCGATGTCGGCACCGAGACGGACGACAGCCTCGGCGAGCTGGTCGAGGTGCGTCGAACCGACGCCGTCGTTGATGTTCCAGCCGTCCGGATCGGCACCGATCACGGTGACATCGGCCCCGGCATCGCGGAAGGTCTCCGGCGAGACGCCGGATGCGGCGCCGTGGGCGCAGTCGAGCACGACCTTGATGCCGTTGAGCCGGTTCGGCAGCGAGCCGAGCAGGTGGACGACGTAGCGGTCTTCGGCGTCGGAGAATCGGATGATCCTGCCCACGCCGGCACCGGTCGGACGCAGCTTCTCGCCGGCCATGGCCTCTTCGATCCGCTGCTCGACGACATCGGGCAGTTTCACGCCGCCGCGGGCGAAGATCTTGATCCCGTTGTCGGGTGCCGCATTGTGCGAGGCCGAGATCATCACACCGAAGTCGGCGTCGCGGTCGGCGACGAGGAACGCGAGAGCCGGCGTCGGGATCACTCCGGCCTCGAGCACGTCGACGCCGGAGGATGCGAGTCCTGCGGAGACGGCAGCGGTCAGGAAGTGACCGGAGACGCGGGGGTCGCGGGCCACGACTGCAGTGAGTCGCTTGCCTTCGGCTTTACGAGCCTCCGCAGTACGGCCCTGGCCCAGGACGACAGCAGTCGCCTGGGCCAGGGTGAGCGCGAGGTCGGCGGTGAGGATGCCATTGGCAAGCCCTCGCACGCCGTCCGTGCCAAAGATCGGCATCGGAGCGGTGGACCTTAACGCTTCGAGTACTGAGGCGCCTTGCGGGCCTTCTTGAGTCCAGCCTTCTTGCGCTCCTTGACGCGAGCGTCGCGCGACAGGAAGCCGGCCTTCTTCAGGGTCGGACGGTTGTTCTCCTCGTCGATGCCGTTGAGCGAACGAGCGATGCCGAGACGCAGTGCACCGGCCTGGCCCGAGGGGCCACCGCCCGAGATGCGCGCGATGACGTCGTAGCCGCCGGCGAGGTTGAGGATGGTGAACGGGTCGTTGATCAGCTGCTGGTGCAGCTTGTTCGGGAAGTAGTCCTCGAGCGTGCGGCCGTTGACCGTGATCGTTCCCGAGCCGGGGACGAGACGCACGCGGGCGATGGCCTGCTTGCGACGGCCGACAGCGGCACCCGGGACGCTCAGCACGGGGCGGGGAGCCGCCTCGACTGCGTCGGTCTCGGGAGTCGACGTCGAGAAGTTCTGGGGGTTTTCGGTGGTGTCCTGGATGTCAGCCACGAGTATGTCCTTAAGTCTTTACGGCGCTTACTGGGCGACCTGGTCGAGGGTGTACGTCTTCGGCTGCTGAGCGGCGTGCGGGTGCTCTCCACCGACGTAGACCTTGAGCTTCGACAGCTGCTGACGGCCGATGCTGTTCTTGGGGAGCATGCCACGGATGGCCTTCTCGACAGCACGGACCGGGTTCTTCTCCATGAGCTCGGCGTAGGTGACCGACTTCAGGCCGCCCGGGTAACCCGAGTGGCGGTAGGCCAGCTTCTTCTGGAGCTTCTGACCGGTGAGCGCGACCTTGTCGGCGTTCACGATGATGACGAAGTCACCCGAGTCGATGTGGTTGGCGAAGGTGGGCTTGTGCTTGCCACGCAGGAGCGTAGCGGCGTGCGAGGCCAGACGGCCGAGAACGACGTCAGTGGCGTCGATGACGACCCAGTCACGCTGGACCTCGCCGGCCTTAGGGGTGTAAGTGCGCGTCACGATAGTGCTGCTTTCTTGTTCGAACGGAGAAGTTCGTGAATCCCACTCCGGGGTGGTTCTTCCCTACAGGGAGGAACACGCCAGTGGAGGGCTCACGTTCGTGGCACTCGGCAGTCGAGTACCAAAGTGACAGCTTACGTCATTCCGAGCGTTCTCCCAAACCGGGCCGGTCGGCGGTCAGTCGAAGCGGGTGGTCACCAGGATCGGACGGTGGTCGCTCATCCCCTGCGGGAGCGTGGTGACCCGCTGGATCTCGAAGCCGACAGAGGTGGCGAAGTCGTAGTGGCCGCGGAACACGCGGTACCGGGTGTAGGTGTGATCGTCGCTCAGTGTCAGCGCGTATCCGTGTTCGCGGATCGTCTGACCGAGGTTCTCCTTGAACACGGGGTAGTTGTAGTCGCCGACCATCAGCTGCGGCAGTCCCTCGCCGAGCGTCGCCAGCTCGGTGAGCGCCGCCCGGATCTGATGCCGCCGCAGGGAGTTCAGGGCCGTGAGCGGCGCCGCATGGAACGACGCGGCGATGAACTCGCGCCCCGCGTCGATGTCCCGCAGCCGTGCGCCCAGGACCCGCTCGTGCGCGGGCTTGGCGATGCGGTCGTGCAGCGACTTCTTCAGCTCGATCGTGCGGATGCCCTGCAGGTGGAACTCGCTCGCGCGATAGAACATCGCGAGTCCCAGCCGGTTGCCCTGCGTCGCATCCGCGAGGGTGAGGTCTCCGATGGTCTCCGGCAGGTCCGCGACATCGCACTCCTGCAGGCACAGGATGTCAGGATCGTGCGTCGAGGCCAGCGCCGCGAGCTCTCCTGCGGCGCGGTGCTTCTGCAAGTTGTACGAGATGACCTTCATCGCACTTCACGGTAGTGCGTCAGTCTTGGATTCCGGTGGCAATCGCCCGCCCTCGCGTCGTCGCGTCGCCGCGGCGTCCGACGTCGCCGGGGAACAGTGCATCCCGCGCGAGCTGGCGCTCTCTGCGACGTCGGCGCGAATCCGCCCAGCCGATGACGAAGCCCGAGGCGATCAGCACGACGGCGGCGACGAGGGGCCACCGTGCGTCCATCGCCGTCCAGTCCGCCCAGATCGCGCCGGTGCCCACGATGAGAGCACCCGCCCCGACCACGGACAGACCGATCTGCAGCCGGACCATCGACCGATTGCCCGCGAGCAGGGACTCGACCAGGCTCGTGTCGACGCGACGCGGCACGCCGTCAGAGACCCACCGCACCAGCGCGCGCTCGCGCGAGAACTGCAGGACGACTCCCCCGAGCCAGGCGACGATGCCGAGGGCGGCGCACATCGCGATCGCTGCGCCGCTGGTCAGGCTCAGCACATCGATGCCGTTCTCGATGGGCTCGTCCCAGTAGACCGGGTCGCAGGTGCGGCACTGCTGTCGCATGAACACTGACAGCATGAAGGCCGCGAGCGAGAGGAGCGTCGCCGTCAGCAGGATCTTCGCGATCCGGCCGACCGTCCGCGCGCTCGGCACCGCGAGCCAGCGGGGCACGACGGTGCGCATCGCCGCGTCCCTGCGGTCGGCGTCGCGCCTTTCCGCGAGCGGCACCAGCCGCTTCCACCGGCTCCACTGCGCGCTCATCCGCGGCCCAACGCGCTCGACGGCTCGTCGCCCGAGTCGTCGCACCGCCGCGGCGCCGGCGGCCAGCACGGCGATGACGAGGAGCGCGACCCAGCTCACCGCATCCTCACGGAGATCTTCCGTGAAGAGCACCCCCAGCGCCAAGAGGGCGCCGAGTCCGACCACGCACCAGAACATCACCGTGCCGGTCTTCTGCAGGAGTGCGGCCGGTGACGCCTGCAGCGTCTGGCGCAGGGAGTGCTGCGGCACGGCATCCGGGTTCTCGAGCGCAGCGGCTTCGACGGCGCGCAGTGCCGCGAAGCGTTCGGCGACCACGACGACGGGGACGAGGGCTGCCAGCAGCGCAGCCGCGAGCAGGAAGACGCCCATGCTCGCTCGGAACAGAGGGTCGAGGTCGATCTGCCAGTACAGGGACGACAGCGCCTCCTCCCCCACGATGCCGACCACGATGATGCCGACGAACGTGTAGAGCGTGCCGACGATCAGCCCGATGCAGGTGTCGACCAGCGCTCGCCAGAACGCCCAGCCCGGGGAGGTGACTTCGACGAACATCGCAGCCCGCCGACTCATGCGCTCGTGCCGTCACGACGGGCGCGCGTCTGCTCCGCCCTGGTCGACAGCAGATCGTCGGCGGGATAGCCGACCTCGGTGAGCGTGAGTCCCCGCGCCGCCAGGACCTTGAACTCGCTGGTGCGGGTGAGCGCGTCGCGCAGCACGACCAGATCGTCGATGTCGAGACGCCCTTCCCCCACGGCGACACACGCGCCGACGAGGGCCCGCACCATGCTGTGGCAGAACGCGTCGGCCTTCACCTCGGCGACCAGCACACCCTCGGCGTCCCTCGACCAGCGGTAGTCGAGGAGCGTCCGGATCGTCGTGGCCTCCTCGCGAGGTTTGCAGTAGGCCGCGAAATCGTGGAGTCCGATGAGCGTCCGCGCCGCGGCATCCATCGCCTGGTCGTCGAGAACGCCGCGGTGCGCGGTCGTGTCGTGGCGCCGAAGAGGGTCGTACCCCGCCGTCGAGTCGGCGAGACGGTAGCGGTAACGCCGCCAGACCGCAGAGAATCGGGCGTCGAATCCATCCGGAGCGATGGACGAGGCCGTGACGGTCGCATCAGGGTAGGCGCCGAGCACTCCCCTCATCCGTCGCGCGATCGACGCCGCAGGGTCCTGCGGCGCACGACCCTGACGCGACTCGATGCGGGCCCACTGCTCCTCGTCGAGGTCGACGTGCGCGACCTGACCCAGGGCGTGGACCCCGGCATCCGTCCGTCCTGCGACGACGAACTGCACCTCGGAGCCGACGATGCGAGCAAGCGCGGCCTCGAGAGTCCCCTGCACTGTGCGCAGGGTGGGCTGCTTGGCCCACCCGCGGAAGTGGGTGCCGTCGTAGGCGATGTCGAGCCGGATGCGCACGGATAAAGCCTAGGGCGTACCCGCACGCGATCCGGCTCGGACAGGATGCCGCAGCTCAGATGCCGCCGTCGATCGAGCGGATCAGGCCCGGCTCGTCGGGCACCATCACCTGGGTGTCGCGGTTGAGGCTCTCGCCGCGGAAGAACCTCTTCGACCGCGGGAACAGGTACCAGACGAACATGAGCACGAGGCCGAACGCGAGCGCTCCGATGCCGATCACGAAGGTGCCGCCGATGCCGAAGAGCACCGTGTAGCCGTAGTCCACGTCCCACATGTCGATCGCCGACTGCACGAAGGCCCAGGTGAGCATGGCCGCGCCCAGCACCGGGAACAGCCCCTTGAAGAGGAAGTCGCGCGCCGAGCGGGTGAGGTCCTTGCGGAAGTACCAGGCGCAGGCGAACCCGGTGATGGCGTAGTAGAACGCGATCGCCAGACCGAGCGACAGGATCGAGTCCTGGAGGATGTCGTCGCTGATCAGGGTCATGCCGATGTAGTACGCGATGGCCACGACCCCCATGACGATGGTCGAGAAGGACGGAGTCTTGTAGGTCGGGTGCACGTCCTTGAACTTCGCCGGCAGAGCGCGGTACACGCCCATCGCGAGGGTGCCGCGGGCGGTGGGGAGGATCGTGGTCTGCGTCGACGAGATGGCCGAGAGCACGACGGCGACCACGAGCACCCAGCCGAACGGGCCGAGCAGGCCGTCCTTGATCGCCAGGAAGAAGTCGTCGGCATTGGCCTCGTTGCCGAGCCCGGTGCCCTCCGACCCGAGACCGGCGTACATCATCGCGGCGATCGTGACGCCGACGTAGGTGACGAGGAGGATGACGGTCGTCAGCAGCGCCGCGCGGCCGGGGATCTTCTTGGGATCCTTGGTCTCCTCGTTGAGCGCGAGGCACGTGTCCCAGCCCCAGTAGATGAAGAGAGCGAGCAGGATCGACTCGGTGAATCCGGGCCAGCTGGTGAACGCGAACGGGTTCAGCCATTCCATCTCGAACGGCGTCGGGTTCGGGGCGGTACCGGCGAAGAACTGCCAGAGAGCGGCGACGACGAAGATCGCCAGGGCGAGGTACTGGATGCCCAGCAGAACGTTCTGGATGCGCTCACCGATCTCGACGCCGCGCCAGCTGACCCAGGTCATCGCGGCGATGAACAGCACAGCGACGAGGACGATCCGCCAGTCGTTGTTCTCGAGATCGAACCCGATCAGGGACCAGAAGTAGACCGATGCGATCTGGGCGAGGTTGGCGAGCACCACCATGCCGGCGACTGCGACACCCCAGCCGCCCATCCAGCCGACCCAGGGACCGAACGCCTTCGTCCCCCACGTGAACGTGGTGCCGCAGTCGGGGACGGCGTTGTTCAGCTCACGGTAGGCGAAGGCGATCAGCAGCATCGGCACGAACGCGATGATGAACGCGATCGGTGCCTGAGCTCCGACGGCCAGCACCACATAGCCGAGCGTCGCGACGAGTGAGTAGACGGGGGCCGTCGAGGCCAGGCCGATGACGGTCGAGCCCCACAGACCGAGGGTGCCGGCGGCCAGGCCCTTGCCGTCGGGGCGTTCGAGATGGATCGGCGTCGTAGCTGACATGCTCAGAACATACGGGTACCGCGTATATCGCGTCAATCCTTTTCTTATACCGACGGATTCCGTGGGCTTCTGCGCAACTGAGCGACGGAATCAGTCGAGTGAGTCACGAACGATCATTCCGTCGGCGTGGTCGGCGACCCACTCGACGAGCGGCAGCATCCGCCCCATGAGATCCCGCCCGAGAGGAGTCAGGCTGTACTCGACGTGCGGAGGCACCGTCGGGAAGGACTCACGACGCACCAGCCCGTCGTCGGCGAGGGTTCGCAGGGTCGAGGCGAGCATCTTCTCGCTGATGCCGCCGACCTCGCGGCGCAGTTCGCCCCAGCGATGGGTGCCGTCGGAGAGGGACGAGAGCACGAGCACGCCCCACTTGCTCATCACGTGGTCGAGGATGACGCGGGTGCTGCATCCCGGCTCGAAGATCTGCGGAGTCGACTCGCGGATCTCTGCATAACTAACCGTCATGTATGTACCTTACTTCAAAGTGGGTACCCACAGTATGGAATGTTCCGACACGGTGGCCAGGTTATCGCCTCTGTCACCTACGAAAGGACACCCCATGACCATCCTCGTCACCGGTGCGACCGGCAACCTCGGACGCCTCGTCATCGCCAGCCTCCTCGAGCGCGGCGCCGACCCGCAGTCGATCATCGCCGGCGCCCGCGATGTCGCGAAGGCCGAGGATCTCGGCGTGCGGGTCGCGCGGCTCGACTACACCGACCCCTCCTCCGTCACCTCCGCCCTCGAGGGCGTGGACAGCGTCCTGCTGATCTCGGGTTCCGAGGTCGGGCAGCGCGTCGCGCAGCACCAGGCGGTCATCGACGCCGCCCGGTCCGCCGGTGTCACGAAGTTCGTCTACACCAGCGCTCCGAAGGCCACGACGAGCGATCTCGTGCTCGCCCCCGAACACAAGGCCACCGAGGAGCTCATCACGGCGTCCGGTCTCCCGGCAGTCATCCTGCGCAACAACTGGTACACCGAGAACTACGCCGCTGACCTCGCCCGTGCAGCCGAGACCGGAGTGCTCGCCTCCGGAGCCGGCGACGGCCGCGTCGCGTCGGCCAGCCGCAAGGACTTCGCCGAGGCCGCAGCCGTCGTGCTGCTCGAAGACGGTCACATCGGGCAGGTGTATGAACTCGGCGGCGACGTCGCGTGGGACTACACCGAGCTCGCGGCCGCGCTCGCGGAGGTCTCCGGCCGCGACGTGACCTATCAGCCGCTCACGGCCGACGAGCAGCTCGCCGGACTCCAGGCGGCCGGTCTCGACGAGGGCACGGCGGGCTTCGTCGTCGCTCTGGATGCCGGCATCGCGTCGGGCGCGCTCTCCGAGTCGGACGGCACGCTCGCGCGCCTCATCGGCCGTCCCACGACGCCTCTCGTCGAGGGCCTGCGCGCCATCGCCTGATCCGCCGTTCGGCATCAGGCCGGCCGCCCCACCAGGAGGCGCCGATCCTCACCCAGGATCGGCGCCTCAGCGCGCTCACGCGGACTCAGTCCGACGATGCCTCCCGAGGATGGACATACGCGATCGTGAGCACGATCTCGACGGGCCCCAGCCCGTCCTCCGCCAGGACCTTCCCCAAGGCCCCGCGGACGTCCTGCAGCAGCTCGACGGCACTCGCCGAGTACTCGATGCCGAGCGATGCCTCGACCACGACGCCCTCGTCGGCGACGCGAACCGCCACGAGCGGCTCGTCGACCCGGCTGATGCCGATCGCGACCGCACCTTCTCCGACGAGATTCGACACCAGTGAGCCCGCCCGGTAGACGCTGCGCACACCCGGGGTGGCCAGCACGGCCGCCTCGATCCTCTCAGCGAGTCCCGTGGGATCGGTAACGCTCATGGTGTCTCCTCCGCCGCGCTGCTGATTCTCTGGATGTCCCGCACGGTGACGTCGATCGCGGTCACCGTGAGGGACGTCTGCCGCCGCAGACGCTCGGCGACCTCTTCGCGGAGCCGGTCCACCGCCTGCGGGATCGACTCGCCGTAGACGGCGTTGACCTCGATCGCGATGCGGATCGGCTCGCCCACGGCGGTGACGTCGCCGTCGAGTGTCGACCGCCCGACCAGAATGCCGGGCACAGCGTTCTCCGCCGAGCGGATGAGGCCCCGGACTGCCCCCTCGGTGATTCCGAAGTCGACCGCGGGGTCGGTCTCTGCGAACGGGATCCGACGCCCGGCGCGGGCGTCCAGGGCGATGCCCGAGAGGATGCGATCGACCCAGCTGTCATCGACCTCGGGCATGGCGGCGGCATCGGCGTCGATCAGCTGACCGCCGAGGCCGTGCAGCCGCTCGAGTGCGTCGAGAGCGAGCTGGCATCCCGGCGAGCCCTCGATCGACGGGTCGAGGGGAACCCTCCCTGCTTCGAGATAGTCGCTCAGCTCTTCGAGCGTGTGCCCGTCGAGATCGCCCGGTTCGAGACCGAGCTGACGGACGTCGGGGGTCGCCTGATCATCGCTCATCGCCAGGCCTCCATTCGCACGATCATGAATTTGCGGGCTCTGGCGAGAAGGCCACGCGCCGTCGACACCGATATGTCGAGCTCGGCGGCGATCTCGTCGTACGAGTACCCGCCCATCTCCCTGAGCACCCAGCACTCCCGCTGGGCGGCCGGCAGCTCCTGCAACGCCGCCCCCAGCGCCTCGATCCCCGCGCGGGCCTCGACGACGCGCGCCGGAGCACCCTGCGGCGGCGCGGCCTGCTCCACGTCGTCGACGTCGATCATCGGTCGCAGTGCGCGGATGCGATCCACCGCCTTGCGGCTCACGATGCGCATCAGCCAGCTCTTGACCTTCGCGGGGTCGTCCAGTTCGGAGAACCGCTGCCACGCGGTCACGAACGTCTCCTGGACGATGTCGTCGACATCGGCCGAGGCGTTCAGCATCCGCTGCGTGTACGCGCGCATCATCGGCGTGTACCTGCGCACCAGCACCGCGAATGCGGCGACGTCCCCATCCATCGCCCGACCGGCGACGATCCGGTCGTCGGCCTGCTCGAGTGCAGAGCGAAAGCGTTCCCCAGCCATGCGTCGACTCCCTTTTCCATTCCCCCGAATAGATTCGGAGCGGACCCGTGATCGGATCGGATCATCGACCCGATCACGAGGTCACGAGATGCTGATCCGATCACTCGTTCGCATCTCGATGGATCACAGGACACGCGTCTCCACGGCGTCGTCGGCGGCGGCGGCGACGTCGTCCGACGCGTCATCGGAGGGGATGTGGACGTCGTTGATGGTGACGTTGACCTCGACCGCCTGCTTGCCGACGAACTCGCTCATCGCGACGGAGATCGCCGCGCGGACATCGTCCGCGACCTTCTGCAACGATGCCGGGTACTCGGCGACGATCGTCACGTCGACCGCGACCTGCGTCTCGCCCACTTCGACGCTGACACCCTGGGTCAGGTCGGTGGAGTTGAGAGCATCACGGATGGCTCCGACGGCGCGAGCGGCTCCGCCACCGAGCGCGTACACACCGGGAACCTCTCGCGCCGCGATGCCCGCGATCTTCGCGACCACGCCGTTCTCGATGATCGTCGCACCCGTCGAGGCGACGGTCGAACCTGCCGGGGCGACCTGGACCTTGGGCTGCTGTGCGTTCGAGACGTTCGCCATCATGTGCTCCTTCGTCAGTGTGTTCCGATCCCCTGCGGGGAGGGCCGCAGTGCAGCGACACCACTAAGACGGATGCTACGAACGATTCGTCACAAATTGGTCGTCATTCATGACGGAGGCCGCTCCCCGACGGGGAGCGGCCTCCGCTGAGAGGCGACGTCAGCGAGCCGTGCGGGCGAATGCGACGGATGCCAGCGCCGCAGCCTGGTCGCCGAGCACCGCGTCGTCGAACAGCACCCTCGGCGAGTGGTTCCACTCGATCGTGCTCGGGTCCGCGTCGGGCGGCGAGGTCATCAGCGCGATGAACGTGCCGGGCACCTCGTCGAGGACGAAGGCGAAGTCCTCTGATCCCATCATCGGCGTCGGCATGATGACGACGCGCTGCTCGCCGAAGACACCCTGCAGCACGTCGACGGTCTCGGCCGTCTCTGCGGGGTCGTTCACGGTCACCGGATACATCGTGTCGAAGCGCACGTCGGCGGTGAGGCCGTGCGCGGCCGCCACCCCCTCGATCACCCGAGGCAGCCCCTCCTGGAGGGTCGCGAGCGACGCGGGCGACATGTTGCGGACGGTCGCAGCGAGCTCGACCTGCTCGGGGATGACGTTGACCGCTCCCTCACCCGTCGAGAGCCGGGTCACCGACAGCACCACGGGATCGAAGGCATCGAACCGCCGCGTCACGAAGCTCTGGAGCGCCAGCACGATCTCGGCCGCGGCGGGCACCGGATCGAGCGTCTGATGAGGCTGCGAACCGTGCCCTCCCCTGCCGTCGACCGTGACGAAGAGCTGGTTGGATCCTGCGGCCACCGCTCCGCTCCTCGTCGCGAAGAGGCCGCGCGGACCGGGTGCGACATGGATCGCGTACGCGGCGACCGGACGTTCACCGGCCGCGTCGAGCAGCCCCTCCTCGATCATGACCTTCGCGCCCCCGTGTCCCTCCTCCCCCGGCTGGAACATGAAGATCACCGAGCCGTGCAGCTCGTCGCGTCTCTCCGAGAGAAGCCTCGCCGCGCCCACGAGGCCCGCGGTGTGCAGGTCGTGCCCGCACGCGTGCATGGTGCCGTTGGTGGAGGCGAACTCCAGACCGGTCGTCTCCTCGATCGGCAGGGCGTCCATGTCACCGCGCAGCAGCACCGCGGGCCCCGGCCGCCCTCCGCGCAGAACCGCCACGACCGAGGTGGTGCGCGTGCCGGTGGTGATCTCGAGGGGCAGTCCTTCGAGCGCGTCGAGAACCTTCTGCTGCGTGCGCGGCAGGTCGAGTCCGAGCTCGGGGTCGGCGTGCAGAGCTCGTCGCAGGGCGACCAGGTCGGGCAGGATCGCGACGGCATCGGCCGCGAAATCGGGGGCGCTCACGAGTGGGCCTTTCGTGCGGAGGAGTCGGTGAGGCGCGGCATCCGCATGAATGCGAGCGCGAGGGCGGAGATGATGAACGCGCCGGCGCAGACGCTCCAGATGGTGATGTAACCGCCGATCGACGAGCTGAGGGATCCGGATGCGGTGAAGCCCGCGAGCAGCACGGCGAACACCGCGCCGGCAGCCGACCCTCCGAGGGTGCGCAGCGAGTTGTAGACCCCGGCCGCGATCCCGGTCGAATCGCTCGGGGCCAGTTCGGCGACGAGCGCGGGGAGAGCTCCGAGGAGGAAGCCCATACCGACACGATCGGAGCACGGAGCTCACAGTGCACTCTTAGGTTCAGAGTGCAAGATTGCACTTCATGAGCGAGAGTGCAGATTCATTGCGAGAGCAGCGCAAGAGGGAGACGTCCCGCGCACTCACCGACGAGGCTCGCCGACTGACGACCGAGCACGGTTTCGCCGGCTTCACCGTCGAGGAGCTCTGCTCTGCGGTCGGTGTCTCGCGGCGTACGTTCTTCAACTACTTCGAGAGCAAGGAGAACGCCGTCTTCGGGTTCGCCGCGATCGACTCGCGACAGGAAGCGCTCGAGGCCGCCTTCGTCGCGCAGGACGGCGAGCTGCTCGACGACTTCATCGGGTTGACGATCGCGCGATTCGAGCTCTTCAATCCCCTCGACGACGCGCCGGCCCTGTTCGCGGTGATCGAGCAGGAGCCTCGACTGCTCAAGGCCGCATTCGAGCAGCTGGCGAAGAACGAGAGGCGCGACGGCGAGCTCGTCGTTCAGCGAAGCGGTGGAGGCGACGATGCCGAGCTGCGCGCCGAGGTCATGGTCCACACTGTCGGTGCCCTGGTGCGCCTGTGCATGGACCAGCTGCTGCACCACCACTCGACCGACTCCTTCAGCGACCTCGTCAGCCGACGCCTCGAGATCGCTCGCACCGTGTTCGCACCATCACAGAAAGCCCACTGAATGTCCGCCACCGCCACCAAGGATGCGCCCTTCCTGCTCACGAAGCGCCGCATCTGGATCATCTTCAGCGCCCTGATAGCGGGCATGCTGCTCTCGAGCCTCGACCAGACGATCGTTTCGACCGCCATGCCGACCATCGTCGGACAGCTCGGCGGCGTCGACCACCAGGTCTGGATCACCACGGCCTATCTGCTCGCGACCACCATCGTCATGCCCATCTACGGCAAGTTCGGTGACGTCCTGGGCCGACGCAACCTCTTCCTCGTCGCGATCGCGCTGTTCACGCTCGCGTCCGTCGGCTGCGCCTTCGCCACCGACTTCTGGATGTTCGTGATCTTCCGCGCACTGCAGGGCCTCGGCGGCGGCGGTCTGATGATCCTGTCGCAGGCGATCATCGCCGACATCGTCCCCGCGAACGAGCGCGGCAAGTACATGGGTCCCCTGGGCGCCGTCTTCGGTCTGTCGGCCGTCGCCGGTCCCCTGCTCGGCGGGTTCTTCGTCGACCACCTCACCTGGCAGTGGGCGTTCTACATCAACATCCCGGTCGGAATCGCCGCCTTCATCATCGCCCTCGTCGCGTTGAAGCTGCCCAGCAAGAAGGCCCAGAAGCCGATCGACATCTTCGGCGTCATCTTCCTCTCGATAGCGACGACCTGTCTGATCTTCTTCACCGACTTCGGCGGCGACAAGGAGTTCGGCTGGGATTCGCTCGCCACATGGGCCTGGGGAGCCGGGCTCATCGTGGCGGCGACCGCATTCGTCATCACCGAGGCCAAGGTGCAGGACCCGATCATCCCGCTGAGCCTCTTCCGCAATCCGATCTTCGTCAACGCGACCGCGATCGGTCTCGTGCTCGGCATCGGGATGTTCGCGGCGATCGGGTTCGTCCCGACGTTCCTGCAGATGTCGTCAGGCACGTCGGCCGCCGCATCCGGTCTGCTGATGATCCCGATGATGGTGGGACTGATCGGAACGTCGATCTTCTCGGGCATCGCGATCTCGAAGACGGGAAAGTACAAGATCTACCCGATCGTCGGAACGATCCTGACGGGCATCGCGATGATCTCGATGACCACCCTCTCGGCCGAGACGCCGATCTGGCTGATCTGCGCCTTCCTCTTCGTGTTCGGCGCCGGGTTGGGACTGATCATGCAGGTCGTCGTGCTGGTCGTGCAGAACGCCGTTCCCGCCGGCGAGATCGGCACAGCGACGAGCACGAACAACTACTTCCGCGAAGTGGGTGCATCACTCGGAACCGCCGTCTTCGGCACGATCTTCACCACCCGCCTGACCGAGAACCTGCTCGGCGTCTTCGCCGACGCCGGAGCATCACCGGATGCCGCCTCGCAGGCGGCGTCGACGATCGACCCCGCGACGCTGAACTCGCTGCCGGACGAGGTCAGGGACGGCATCGTCACGGCCTACGCGGATGCCCTCGCACCGGTCTTCTGGTACCTGGTGCCCTTCATTGCTCTCGCTCTGGTGCTCTCGCTGTTCCTCAAGCAGATCCCGCTGTCGGATCAGGCGGGGCTCGTCGCTCGGGGCGAGGCCATCAGCGGCGAGGAGGCGGAGCGTCTCGAGGCGGAGCAGCGCGGCGGCTCCGGTCGAAGTGACGCCGCCCCCGGCGACGAGGACCGCATCGCAGCCGGTCGGCGCGACATCCCGCCCGCCGGTCGCTGACCCTTTCACGAAAGACGGGCCCGCTCCTCAGATGAGGAGCGGGCCCGTCTTTCGTGCGTGGTCAGGGGAGGTCGCCGACCTCGAGCTCGTCCGGGTGATCCGCATTGTCGCCGTCGGCCTTCTGGCTCTCACCCGGGGTGGCGGGGTCGACCTCGGGGTCCGGGTCGTTCGTCACGAAGTCGGCGTCCACGCCGGTCGCGTCGATCTCGGCGCCTTCGTCCGGTGCTGCGTGGGGGTCTGACATGAGTCGCTCCTATCGTCCGGGTACTGGACGACCAGTGTGACCGCCGCAGGCCTCGCCAGGGCATCCCCTTGACATCGCGCACGCCGAACCTCACCCGATCGGGTGGGCACCGTGCGAACATCGTGCCCGCAGTGCGTCTCGGTCGATCCTGAGCCCGGGTACGCAAAAACCCCCGGGAATCCCGGGGGTTTTCATCTGTAGCAGGAGCGGGGCTTGAACCCGCGACCTCACGATTATGAGTCGTGCGCTCTGACCAGCTGAGCTACCCTGCCACACCGCATCCGCATCGCAGATACGAACGCTGTGAGCCCCGAGTCAGGATTGAACTGACGACCCCTTCCTTACCATGGAAGTGCTCTGCCACTGAGCTATCGGGGCGTGCTGCCCCTCGCGGGGCAACCACACGAGAATACCATCACTGTGGCGTCCTCATGAAATCGAGGTGTCAGTACGAGGTACGACCCGCGTTCTCGCGCAACCACGGCAGCGGATCGATCGTGCCGCCGTTGATGATGATCTCGAAGTGCAGGTGCGCTCCGTAGGAACGACCGGTGTTTCCGGTGTGGCCGACGACGTCGCCGACCTTCACGGTCTGCCCGGGCTTGACCTGCAGCGAGCCGTACTGCATGTGCGAGTAGTGGCTCGTGACGATCTGTCCGTCGATCACGTGGTCGATGTACACGGTGACGCCGTAGGCGCCGCCCTGCTCGGTGGCGATGCGCACCACGCCGTCGGCGATCGCCTGGATGGGCGCTCCCTCACCGGGGACGAAGTCGATTCCCTCGTGCAGACGACCCCAGCGCATGCCGTATCCCGAGCTCATACCCACGCCGACCTTGAACGGCCACTGGATGGCAGCCTCGGCGTCGTTGGTGAAGACCTCATTCGAGTAGTTGATGCCCTCTTCCGATGCCACCTGGATGAGAGACACGCTCGAGAAGCTGTCGGAGCGCGCGAGCGGCTCGTTCTGCACGTCGGAAGACGTGACGAACGCCTGGATCTCGTCGTCGGATGCAGCCTTCGACGCCGTACCCGATGCAGCGACGAGGGACGTCGCCGCGAGCGACGGCGTTCCCTGCACTGCGGCGACGGCTTCGGCAGGAAGGGTCATGCCGACGGCGAGGAGACCGGCGAGGCTCATCACGCCGACGGTCGCGCCGACGGCGAGGAACTTGCGTGCAGACGGGCGACGGCGCACGACATGCTCGACCGGAGTCTCGTCAGCCTCGGCGGCCTCCGTGGAGTGATCGGCGGGCTCGGCCGCGGCCTCGGGTGCCACGCGACGGAATGCACGGGCAGCCGTCTCGAAGGCATCCTCGTCGCTCGAACGGTGGCTTGCGTCGTCCGCGCGCTCCGAGTCGGGCTGATCGTGCTCGGCTGCTGCGGGCATCGAAATCGGCTCGGCGACGATCGGCTCGATGACGATCGGCTCGGCGACGTCCGCGGGAGCCTCATCGGTCTCGCTCACGACGACGTCGGCGGAGTCGGATGCTGCTGACGCCGCCGCGACCGCGGTCGCGGCGATGAAGACCTCTGCGGTGTTCAGTCGCTGGCGGGCGGCACGACGAGACAGGGGAGCCTCGGAGGGGACGGCCGTGGCTTCGGAGACGGGCGCGGCTTCGGAGACGGCTTCCGTCACTCCTGCCGCGGAGGCCTCGAAGGCCGCAGTGCGGGGACGGCTGGAGCGGCGCGTGGGCGCAGAGGCAGCCTGGGGATTCTCGAAGGGCAAATCAGATTCTCTCGGGTTCAAACGTCAAGCTCGGGGGCGCTTACGACCTTCACCGATTCGGGCCGATGAAAGTAACGATCGGATAAACCCTAGCCTGATCCACCTGTGAATGCCATGAATCGTTCACGTTTCATCTCGAAGAGTATCGAGGACGCGCTGATGGACCTCAGTGCCACCCGCGATGAGCATGGGTCTCGCGGAAGCACGGTCGATCAGCGAGACATCGCCCCCCGCCTCGGTGACCAGCAGCGCGCCTGCCGCGTGATCCCACGGCTTCAGGCCGCGCTCGAAGTAGCCGTCCAGCCGCCCGGAGGCCACGAAAGCGAGGTCGAGGGCGGCAGAGCCTGCGCGGCGGAGGTCTCTTGCGATCGGCATGATCCTGCGCACGGTCGCGAGGTCGCCGTCATGCGTCGCGGGGTCGTAGCCGAATCCGGTGGCGAGCAGCGCTCCCGCCGGCGTCTCGGTCGTGACCGACAGCCGCACGTCGCCCAGGAAGGCGCCATGACCTCGAGCGGCGGTGAACATCTCGGCGGTTGCGGGCGCGTAGACGGCAGCGGCGAGCGCCTCCCACTCCCCCGCGACTGCGCTGCCCCTCACTGCCGCGATGCTCACGGCATAGGAGGGGATTCCGTAGGCGTAGTTCACCGTGCCGTCGATCGGATCGACGACCCAGGTGATGCCGGTCACGCCGGGTTCAGCCTCCGACTCTTCGCCCAGGAAGCCGTCGCCGGGTCGAGCGACCCTCAGCCGGTCGCGGACGAGCGCTTCGACTTCGCGATCGGCCTCGGTGACGATGTCAGCCAGCGTCGACTTCGTGGCGGCGAGGTGCACGCCCTCGTCGCGACGGCGCCGCGCCAGGTCTCCCGCCTCGCGCGCGATCCGGCGGGCGAGGTCAGCCAGTTCGAGTTCGATGCTCACTGGGGAGGCAGCGGCGGAGCCGGCGGGTAGGCGTCGTGAGCAGTGGGAGCCGGCGGGTAGGCGTCGTGAGCAGTGGGAGCCGGCGGGTAGGCGTCGTGAGCCGCGGGCGCGGGCGGAGCCGGAGGCGTCGCCGGGCCCTGCGAGTACGGCTCAGGCGCGGTCGGGAACGGCGCGACGGGGACCCCCTGCGGCGCGGGAGCGACAGGGAGCGCCTGCTGCGGCTGCGGCGACGGGTGGCCGGTGTAGTAGGCATTCCAGTCCGGCGAGCCGTCGGGCAGCACCGGCAGGGGCGTCACACCGTCTGCGTAGGTCGGCCATGCCGGAGCGGCTGCGACACTCTGCGCCGCGGCGGCGGCACGAGCTCCGGCCGGCTTGCGAGGAGCGAACAGGGCGTTGAGCAGCGGGATCAGCGTGGTTCCGACCGCGGCCAGGATCGTGAGTGCGACGACGATTCGCCAGTACAGCTCGCCGTAGTCGAAGGTGTGCGGGAAGGTGAGGAAGAAGATCAGCATGGCCACGAGGCCGCCGAGGAACACGATCGTCGCGATGTAGATGATGCGGGTGAACGTCGTCACGTGACGCTGCGCGGCCGGAGTGAACAGCCTCACATGCAGCAGGGCGAGCTGGAGGATTCCCACCACGAGCAGCAGCTGGAAGAAGCGCTCTGCACCGGTGAAGAACGCGTCGTCCTCGGGCAGCCAGATCTTGACCGCTCCGACCAGCAGAGCCACGATCCAGCTGACCATGCTCGACAGCGCGAGCCAGTCGGGACGGTTGGGGGCGAGTCCCGCCTCGAGGATCGCGATCCCTGCGAACGCGGCGAGCAGGAGGATCGTGAGGAATGCCCGCCCGATCAGCCCGTCCTGATCACCGATCAGAACCCAGACGACGCAGACGAGCGCCGCGGCGATGAGTGCGCCGATGGCGATCCAGATCGCCCCTCTGATGAGAAGGGACATGTTCTTCTTCTCGACCAGCGCGGGGGGCTGCTGGGTGATCTCCGGCTGCGACATCGCGTTCCTCTCGTTGAGCGGCGTTGCGTTCATCCTTGCATGCGCCGGCGCGGAGGCAGGAGCCTCGACATGATCCGTGGATACATCGGGGCGAACCGGCTCCCGCGGGAATCAGCCCTTGCGTGCGGATGCCGCGGCGAACGCGGCGATCCGGGCCTGAGCGTCCGGGGTCGCCAGGGAGGCGCCGATCGAGCGCGCCTCCTCGCTCAGCTGCTCGGCGAACGTCCGCTCGGGCTGAGAGCGGACGAGGCGCTTCGCGTGACCGTACGCTTCAGCCGCACCGGCGAGCCAGAAGCGGGCGATCTCTTCCGCACGCGCCCTCACCCGGCCGGCTTCGTCCGCAGAGTCGGCCCCGTCGACGGCCTCTGCGACGAGGCCCCATTCCACGGCTTCCGCGGCCGTCAGGAGGCGGTCCTGCAGCACCAGCTGCAGCGCGCGGCGCTGTCCGACCGCTCGAGCGAGCTGAGCCGAGACCGACAGGTCGGGTGTCAGCCCGATGTTCGCATAGAGGCTGCCCAGCCGAGAGCGTGAGCCGACCACGGCGTAGTCGCTGCTGAGCAGGATGCCGAGCCCGCCGCCGGCGGTCGTCCCGTGGGCTGCGGCGACGACCGGCACCGCAGACTCGGTCAGCGACCGGATCCCGGCGTTGATGACTTCGGCCAGGGCCGTGATCTCGTCACCCGATCCCATCGTCGTCGCCATCTCGATGACATCACCGCCGGCGCAGAACGCGGGGCCCGACGCATCGATCAGGATCGCCTTCACATCCGTGCGCGACGTCGCCTCGGCCGTCGCGTCGCGCCACGCGTGCGCCAGATCGGAGTTGAAGGCATTGAGCCGTGAGGGACGGTTCAGTGTGAGCCGGGCCAGCCCCTCATCGACGGTGAACAGGATGGCATCGTTCATGGCTTCTCCTTCGAGCGCAGGACGTATGCGACCAGGCTAACCGTGATCAGGCCTGCTGCCTCACGCGGCCCACGAAGGCCTCCATTCGCCGCCTCGTGCCGTCGAGACGGACGTCCACCTGTCCGGGGGCGAGGATCTCGTTCGGGGCGAGCGGGTGGGCGAGTCTCACGTTCTCGTGACAGGAGAGATCGGCGCACATGTAGGTGCCGACGGAGTCGCCCCGCTCACCGGCCTCGCCTGCGAGCCGTGCTGAGAAGAGCGCCACCTGGTTTCCCGGCTGCATGGTGTGGCAGATGTTGCACATGCCCGAACGACCTCGGCCGGGGTCCGAGACTCGCAGCACGAACCCCGAGACCTCACCGTCGTGCTGAGTGAGCACGTAGCCGCGCCGACCCGCACTCGGGTCTCGCCACGCGAAGAAGTCCAGGTAGTCCCAGTCGATCAGGACGAAGTCGTGGGGCATCTCCATGACCCGCAGCTCGTCGGCATCCGCATTGACGAACGAGGCACGGACGTCTGCTTCGGTGAGCGCTCGCATCGCTCCAGTCTATGAACACCGGTGCGCATGGGGTCGCGACCAGGCGTCCGAGATCGCGGCGAGGCGCGGCCAGGGTGAGTTCCAGGGCGAAATACCGCGTGTTGGATGCGCTCCCTCACGACCCCGACGCGCCCGCACCTATCGTGAACACAGGTCGACGAGAGCACGAACCCCCAGGTTCACCCCTCCCACGCTCCCGACTCTGAGGCGCACCGCGCGTCACCCGAACTCGGGGTGCGCCTCGATCGACCGGTCAGTCGCTCAGTCCTCGAGCAGCCCCAGCTCTGCGGCGCGCAGAAGAGCCTGCTCCCTGTTCGACGCACCGAGCTTGCGATACGCGCTGCGACGTTGGACCTTCACCGTGTTCGGTGAGACGAAGAGTGCCGCGGCGAGCGCGTCGGTGGACGACGTCCTCCGCAGCTCTCGCATCACCGCGAGTTCTCTCGACGTGAGCCTGACCGGGGGCGGCAGCGCCGGGAACGGGCATCCGTCCGAGGCGCGCGCGAGATAGGAGTCGAGGAATTCCTGCTCGGTCGGCGCGCACAGTTCGCGCACCTCGCTCAGCACGTCACCGGCGAAGAGCGCGAGCGGAGCCTGAGAGCGCTGCTCTCGCATCACGGCGACGGCGCGAGACATCGCGCGGGCAGATGCCTCACGCCTGCCCAACCGTGCTGCCGCGGCTGAGGACGTGATGGCTGCGAGGCAGAGCCGGTCGAGGTCCGGGTCGCGTTCGGCCTGGGCGACCTCGGCCGCGGCGTAGGAACGCGCGTCGTCACCGGTGAGGAGCGCGACGAACGCCTCGACGGCGAGCCGAGCCGGATCATCGCCCGGGAGCCCTGCCGCAGTCCGTCGGGCCGCCGTCTGGTCGCCGAGCGCCAGCGACGCCATCGCCTGCGCGACAGTCAGCCGGGACGATCCGTAGTCGGAGACCGCCGAGTTCACGCCCCGCCCGAGCGAATGGGCGATGGCCAGCGATGCCTCGGCCGCGCGCCCCTCGCGCACCTCGATCTCGCTCTGAACGCAGACGAGGTAGGGCCAGAGCTCCGTCGTTCCCAGGTGGTGTGCGATCGAATCCGTACGGCGTCTGGCCTCGTCGAGATCGAGCGCCGCGATGGCGATGACGGCGTGGGCGATCTGCTCCAGTATCCCGAACTGCTCCGATCGCCAGGCGGGCGGCGGATCGACGCCGTCGATCTCGTCGAGGACCCGCCGCGCATCGGACAGCCGTCCCCGCAGGGCGTATACGCCGGCGAGAGTCGCAGCGCAGTGATACCAGCCGCCGTCGTCATCGGGCATCCGCAGACCGACACCGTCTTCGAGGATCATGACGGTATGCGCGACCTGAATCGTCATGCCGAGCTCCAGGACCTCGATGGCATCCGAGATCCGACCCAGCTGAAAGAAGCTGAGCCCGCAGTTGCTGAGCAGCAGCGCCGCGAATCCGGTGCACTCCGCACGCTGCTCGGCATCCATCGTGTGGAAGACCTGAACAACCAGATCGGCGGACATCCCGGATCGCCGGAACTGCCCGGCGAACCGCTCGGCCAGCGCCTTCGCGCTGAGCATCCAGAACCGCTCGACGGGGTCATCGTCGACGCCCCGGCGGCCGAGTGACAGCGCGGCGCCCTGGAAATAGGCGAACGCGCGCAGCCGTTGACCGAGACGCAGCAGGACCAAAGCCAGCAGCATGCCGAGCAGCGGATGACGCGCGAGCACGAGAGGATTCTCGCGACGCAGCAGCGTCTCGACTTCGCGCGGACTCGACCGCGAGAGGATGAACCAGGACTTGCGCCCGAGGCGCACCGCGAGGACGTAGTCCCTCGCTCTCATCGCGTTGGTCAGCGCCTCGAGATGGCGGCCGTGCTCGGAAGCCCACAGCGCGACTGTTCGGCGGATCGGTGCCACGGCGTCGAGTGGCCGCTGATCGAGTCGGCGCGCGAGCGCTTCGCGCAGCAGCGGGGTGTAGACGAACCCGAGACCGTCATCCGCCGGTTCCCACATGCCCAGTCCGTAGAGCTCGGCCCGATCGAGGTGCTCGTCCCCGCCATCCGGCCAGCCGAGACGCCGGACGATCTCGCGCGTCACTCTCCCCGGCACCGAAGTCCGAAGCAGGAACTCCTGGAAGTCGGCCGGAGCATCCGGACCGATCAGGCTGGCCATCAGAGCATCAGCGAGCCCTTGCACCTCGACGGCGGCGATCTCGACCGGGTCCCGATGGGTCGCGAGAGCAAGGCCCAACGCCCGGGCTGCGAGGGGCAGTGCGCTCTCCTCACCGAGCGGATGCGGCGGGAGCGCCTGACCGGATACGCGTTCCACCACCGCCCGAGCCTCGTCACACGTGAAGAAGAGATGCGCGGGTCCGACGACGCACACGTCCGCGGACGCGAGCATCTGCAGCGTCCGCGTCACCGTCGAGCGGCGCGTCGCCACGACGATCCGCAGGAGCGGTGCGGCGTCGAGAAGATCGAGAGCCCGCCCGAGAAACGACCGCTCATCGGCCCGCTCCGCATTGTCGATCAGTAGGACGCACGGGCGACTCAGGTCGCCGAGCAGACGCGCGAGCTCGCCGCCCGGATCCCGGACGCTGTCGAACCCACGCAGCGCCGAGCGAGCGGTGCTCCGATCAGCGATCAAGTCCTGGACGATGACCTTGGTCAGGATCTCGCGAAGCATGAGGTGCTCGTTCGTGACGCTCTCGTCGAACCCGAGTCGCACCGCAGCAGCCGCTCGCTCTTCCTGCACCGTCGCCCACTGGCTCAGCAGAACCGACTTCCCACCTCCGGCGGGGCCGCTGATGACCGTCAGGGCATGCCCTCGATCGAAGATCTCCGTCAGCCGCGGACGATCGAGCATGTGCAGGGGAAGACGCGCGCCGCGCGCACGTCCGCCTGTCCCCTGCTCCATCGCCGGCCTCCCCCGAGAACGCGAAACTCTCCGCGATCCGATCGTAGGTCTGCGAACGATTCCGGAATACTGCGGAAGCCGACGTATACCGAGATATCGGCTGAGGCTGCCGCTCTTCGGCTACTCGGCAGCGCGCTGCATCGCCTCGTCGGCCTCCATGACGATGCTCCGCATCGCTGACGCCGCGGCATCGGCGTCTCCGCCCGCAACCGCGAACGCGACATCCCGATGCCACTGCACAGCGCTCTGATTGGCCACGTGCGGCATGAGGTCATGCGCCGTGCGCCCCCTGAGCACCGCCTCGACCATGCCGCCCAGAGCGGCGAGCATCCGATTGCCGGACGAATCCAGCAGAAGACGGTGAAGCCTGATGTCCGCGGTGAGGTAGCGCTCTCGGTCGGCCTCGTGGTCCTCCTCGCTCATCGCGACGACGAGTGAGACGAGCTCGACCTTCTGTTCCGACGTCGCGTTCACCGCAGCGAGTCGCGCAGCGAGCGGTTCGATCACGGAACGGAGCTGGCTGAGCTCGCGAAGCTGCTCATCGCGACCGGGGCCCGCGAGTCGCCACGCGATCACCTCGGGCGCGTAGACGTTCCAATCGGCCCGCGGCCGCACCTCGACACCCGATTTCCGCCGCACCCAGACAAGACCGAAGGACTCGAGGACCCGCACCGCCTCACGGGCGGCGGAGCGGGACACTCCCCGCTCCTGAGCGAGCTCCACCGTCAGCATCCGCGAGCCCGGGGGGTGCTCGCCGTCGACGATCGCGCGACCGAGCTCGGCGACGAGCGAGTCGTGGACAGGGCTTGCAGGGCCGGCGACGGTCATATGTCGAGTATGCCCGCCACAGGGTCGTTGACGTGGGACGTCTCAGGCGATTGTTTCGGTTATGTTGCGCATGACGTGGTATGCGTGCTTATTATGTACGGCATAAGGTCGTAAACCACGCCCGGATCAAGGAAGCTCATGGCACTCTTCACCCCCGCCGCCGACGCGCTCATGACGGCAGTCGCCGACACGGCAGCCCCTGACCGCCCCGCCGGTCAGCTGATCACCGCCGCAGTGCTCGGGATCGCGATCATCATCGTCCTCATCACGTGGGTGAAGCTGCATCCCTTCCTGTCGCTCACCATCGGCGCGCTCGCCACCGGCGCGATCGCCGGCATGGACATCGCGGCATCGGTCACCAGCTTCTCGACCGGATTCGGCACCACGATGGGCGGGGTGGGAATCCTGATCGCCCTCGGTGCCATCTACGGAAAGCTCCTCGCCGACTCGGGTGGTGCCGACCGCATCGTCGATACGCTCGTCAGCCGTGCCAGCGCACGGTCGCTGCCGTGGGTCATGGGACTCATCGGTGCGGTCATCGGTCTCCCGATGTTCTTCGAGGTCGGCCTCGTGCTCCTCGTGCCGGTCATCATCCTCGTCGCACGGCGCTCCGGGGCGCCACTCATGCGCATCGCGATCCCGACGCTCGCCGGCCTCTCGGCCATGCACGGCCTCGTGCCGCCGCACCCGGGCCCGCTCGCCGCGATCGACGCGCTCGGAGCCAACCTCGGCCTCACCCTCGCCTTCGGTGTGATCGTCGCGATCCCCGCCGTGATCATCTCTGGGCCGCTCTTCGCCCGCTTCGCAGAGCGCTGGGTCGACGTCCCGGTCCCCGAGCTGTTCGTGACGGACGAGGACGAGGGCATCGAGCAGCGTCGCCGCCCGTCGTTCGGCGCGACGCTCTTCAGCATCCTGCTCCCCGTGTTCCTCATGCTCGCCAAGGCTGTCGCCGACATCTCGGCCGCAGGCTCCGACGCCCCGTGGAAGGTCGCGCTCGACTTCCTCGGCACGCCGGTCATCGCCCTGCTCATCGCCGTGCTCGCCGGATTCTTCATCCTCGGCCGCGGCGCCGGATTCGACCGCACGAAGATCAACGACATCGTCGGCTCGTCGCTCGGCCCGATCGCCGGCATCCTGCTGATCGTCGGCGCGGGTGGCGGATTCAAGCAGGTGCTGGTCGACACCGGCATCGGCAACGTGATCGCCCAGTTCGTCTCCGGGTCGTCCGTCTCCGTGTTGATCCTCGCGTGGCTGGTCGCCGTCGTCATCCGCATCGCCACGGGATCCGCGACCGTCGCGACGATCACCGCCGCCGGCATCCTGCAGCCGCTCACCGAGACCCTCGACTCCCCCATGGTCGCGCTGCTGGTGCTCGCGATCGGCTCGGGCTCGGTGTTCCTGTCGCATGTCAATGATGCGGGTTTCTGGCTCATCAAGGAGTACTTCGGCCTCAGCATCCCGCAGACTCTGAAGTCATGGACAGTACTCGAATGCCTCATCTCCGTCACCGGTCTCGCCGGCGTCCTCGTCCTGAGCATGTTCGTCTGAGCGCGCCATGATGTCCGTCAACGCACCCGTCCTCGTCTTCATGGGCGTCGCCAGCACCGGAAAGTCGACCGTGGCAGCGATGCTCGCCGGCCGTCTCGGCTGGGCGTTCGAAGAGGGCGACGACCTGCATCCCGAGGCGAACGTCGCCAAGATGGCTGCCGGCCACGCTCTGAACGACGAGGACCGCTGGCCCTGGCTCGACCGCATCGCCGAGTGGATCGATGAGCGCATCGACGCCGGCGAGCCCGGCATCGTGACCTGCTCCGCCCTGCGACGCAGCTACCGCGACGTGCTTCGCCGGGATGCGGTCACGTTCGTGCACTTCGCCGGCGAGCGCGAGCTGATCCTCGAGCGGATGCTGCGCCGCCAGGGGCACTTCATGCCCGCCACACTGCTCGACTCGCAATTCGCGACGCTCGAACCCCTGGAGGCGGACGAGCGGGCCATCGAGATCGACATCGCTCTGACGCCGGCTGAGCAGGCCGCTCAGATCGCGTCACGGCTGCGGTTGCACCCGGACTACTGAGACGATGCCTCGGCCCGCGACACTCTGAGTCATGAAGAACTCGATGTGGCGCGCTGTGCGGATCCTGGTCGCGGCGACGACGCTCAGCGTCGGGCTGACCGGCTGCTCGTCCTCCTCCGGCGGAACTCAGCCTGCGAACGATGCGTCGACTGCGGAGACGCCCCTTGGCGCCGGTTCGGTCAGCGACGCCCCTCGTGCGAGCCCTCTCAGCTGCGATGGCGTGGCTGTGATGTTGACGGTCGATCCGCTGTCAGCCACCGCCGGGCAGACGGTCTCCGTGTCAGTGCATCCCCCCGAGTGCCTCGACGAGCTCTGGGCGGGCGAGGTGATCATCCGCTCCCCCGAGGGCGATCTGCGCACCGGTTCACGTCTCGAGGTCGGAGCGACCTCGGTGTCGGTCGAGGTGCCGCCCGATCTCACGGGGACGCCGATGCTGATGCTCGTACCCGATCTCGATTGCGAGCGATCAGGTGCGACCGGCGACTGCCACTATCCATACGCGGAGATCGAGATCCGCGCCGCTACTCCGTGAGCAGACCCAGCCCTGCGATCCCCTCGACGACCAGGTCGTGGTCGTCCGATGACGGAAGTCCCGACACCGTCGCGACCGCGACGACACCCACACCGTCGACGCGGATCGGCACCGACCCACCCGCGACCGCGTAGACGACCGGATCGAGCCATCCCGGCTCGTACATGTCCCGGCCGCCCTGCTCGATGCGCGCTTCGAGCAGAGCCGTGCTGGTCTCGAACCTGAGAGCGGTCGCCGCCTTCTTCGCCGCCCATGCGTCGTTGTCGGCCGTCGCGCCCGGCAGAGATGCGTGGAAGAGGACCCCTGACGGGGTGCGCACGTCCACCGCGACCGGGTGACCCTCGGCCAATGCCCGTTCTGCGATCGAGCGACCCAGCTCCCATGCGTCCCTGCGGTCGAAGCGGCGCAGGACGAGTTCGACGTGCTCCTTCTCGAGCTGCGCGATCCGTGTCTGGTCACTCATGTCCGGTACCTCTCGTGTGCGTCTGTTCAGCCGAGTTCCCCCGATCCGTACGGTCGAATCGGCTGCTGCCTCTGGAAGGCGTACTCGCCACCCTGACGTCCTCCGAAGGGGCGTCCGTGATCGGCGAACTCCTCACGATAGAACGCCAGCCGCCAGGATCCGATCTCGATCCGCGATCCGGTGCGCAGAATCCGGGCATCCTCCGAGCTGTGCGGCAGATTGGGCCGCCCGCCGCCGGTGGGGGCGTACGAATACAGGACGTACTCGTCGTCCTCGTTGTGGCGGACTTCGGCGTGCAGCGCCTCCACTCCCTCGAGCCGCAGGTCGGCGTCCTTGCCCGAGCCGATCGTCGTCCGTCCGGGAAGGAGATCGAACTCACGCGGCCTGGTGCTGTTCCAGTCGCCGTTCCCGACCGCGAAGATCAGCCGTGGTCGACCGGATCCGGGAAGGTAGTGGGTGGTCGTCACCCGCCGCGGCACCCGACGTGCCAACGTGGGAACGAGGGGGAAGAGAGTGGGCGGCGGGGCGGGGAGGCGGAACCGGCTGCCATCGTCCCGGTGCTTCACCTCCGAGAGCAGCGCCGACAGATGTCCGAGCCTGATGTGCGACGACCCGGCGATCGCACGGCCGACAGGCCCTGACCTGACGTCGCCGAGCTGGAGCAGAGTCCCCTTCGGCCCTTCCACACGCACGCTGAGGCCTCGTCGCGACAAGGCATCGGCGAGAGGTGCCAGCTGCGTGAGCTCGCGGCGACCCATGCCGGTGAGGCCCGCAGTGGACTCGAACGAGATGACGACCGCCCGACCCGCGGCACGCACGGTGAAGCGAGTCGGAGATGCGCCGTCCGAAGCGACGTGCTCGACCTTCAGGTCGATATCGAGACGGATCATGGTGGCAGGCCGTCAGGCCGGCCGGCTCTCGCCGGATTCGCTGTCGCTGGTCGTCACGCGCAGCGTGCCGTTGAACTTCCACGTCGCGCGAGGCGCATCCGGCCCGATATCCCGAGGGACTTCCACGGTCATGTCCTCGAACGTGTAGTTGACCGCCGCTCCGCGACCGGTCAGATAGGCCCACATCTCTCGGCCGAGATCCGTCCAGTCCGTGATCGATGCTCCACTCGGCCCCGAGGCCTCGGAGAACAGTTCGGACGTTTCCTTCTCATCACTCATGGGGTGCTCCTTCGCTGGTGCCCGGTGGTGTTGAAGCGATTATGCGCGCCCCCGATCACTCTGTCCATATGTTTTTGAATACAGTCCAGAAACTGTCTTCCGCTCTCCGAGGCAGCTCAGAGAAACTTCGCGGCCGGTGCATCCAAACGGTGGTGACCAGCGGAATAACCCTGTGTCACGACCCTCGCCGTGACCCCGATCGACAATGGAGTTGAACGATGACTGGAAAGATCCGCGCCTCCCTCGCAGGGGTGGCCGCACTCGCCCTCGTCCTGACCGCCGCGCCCGCACAGGCCGCAGAGACAGCACGCCCCTCGGGGAACATCGTCGATGTTCTCGTCACCGCCTCAGGAGGAGGCGCTCCAGACCGAAACGCCAACGACTACGACCTGCTCGTCCAGGCGGTGCTCGCCACCGGCCTCGACAGCACGCTCGCAGATCCGGCGGGAACGTTCACCGTCTTCGCTCCGAACGATCGAGCCTTCCTGCGGCTGGTGTCCGACCTGACGGGCACCGCACCCGCATCCGAGGCGGCGGCACTGACCACGCTCACGACCGCCTTCACCACCGACCAGATCGCCGACATCCTGCTGTACCACGTCGTCGCGGGCAAGAAGCTGGGCCCGATCAAGGTCATCACGTCGAATTCACTCACCATGGCCAACGGCGGGGTCGTCCGGCCGCGCGGCGTCTTCTTGCGTGACGAGAGCCCCACCCTGCGGGACCCAGCCCTGGTGCTGTGGCGGGTGAACATCACCGCGAACAATGGAGTGATCCACACGATCGATCGCGTCCTGGTTCCTGCGATGTGAGCACGCCGTGAAAAGGAAACGCCCCCGAGGACGGGGGCGTTTCTCCGGCTCGTCGATCTCGTGATCGAGAACAACGAACAGAGGGTGGGGTTTTCCCGTGTCCCCGAGTCCTACCCTTTACAGGGATCGGGGCCCGCGATTCCTACGCGTTTCCCACGCGTTCCTTTCGCGATTCCCACGGATACCCCCGACTGCCCTACTCCTGCTTGAGGTGCCAGCGGGCGAAACTCAGGATTCGGCCGCGGCGCCGTCGCCCTCAGGTTCTGGCTCTCCCCAGGGGATCGCCTACCTGAGGGCCTGCTACGTCGAGACTGAGCTCGCCCTGCGACGCTCTCGTCGTGCCTGTTGTCTCATCGGTTGAGCTGCCACTGCCCAACGGTCGCGCACAGTGCGACCCAGCCAGCCCAGGGACCTCTGGGCGGCCTGCCGACAGCTCACGCAAGAAAGCAGAACTGGCACCGAAACGAGGAAAGCCCCCGGTATTCCCGGGGGCTTTCCTCGTTTGACCTGGCATTCTGAGATACGAGAACAAAATCCTCGAGATCCGGGAATACCCCATGGTGGGGGTTTCCCGTATCTCCGCGAGCCATACTCTCTACAGGGATCGCGGCCCCCCATTTTCACGCGTTTCCTACTCGTTCCTTTCGCTATTCCCACGCACGTCCTCGACTGCCTTACTCTCGCTTGAGAACGCCGCAGCTCGCAGTCAGGGTTGAGCGACGGACGCGTTCAGGTCGGTTTGGACAGTCGTTGAGAGCGGTTGGAGGAGCGGCGCGATGCTCGCTCAGCCGCGTAGGGCTGTGAGCGGACTCACCCTTGCGGCACGGGCAGCGCCGAGGAACGAGCTCAGGGTCGCCAGGCAGAGACCGGCGAGAACAGCCGCTGGGGCGAGCGCGAGATCGAACACCGGCAGCCAGCGCTGCGCGATAGTGAAGACAAGCAGTGCGATTACGCCGATGAACAGGCCGACCAGTCCACCGCACAACCCCACCAGCGCAGCCTCAAGCGACACGAGGATCCCCAGGTCTCGTCCCCGTGCCCCCACTGCCCGACGAAGACCGAGTTCACCGCTGCGCGCCATCACTGAACTTGTGATGGCGTTGGCGAGTGTCAGGATCGCCACCAAGCCCGCGAGAACAGTGAAGGCTAGGAGGGCGATCTGCACTCCGCCTTCCACTTCTTGCCTGAGACTCTGTGGATCCACCGGCACGCTGACGTTGTACAGCTCGGGGTGCCTTGGATCGATGGCGAGGGCCACGTGGCTCCCCACTTGGCTCGCGGCGCCGCTCGACGTGACAATCGCGAGTTGACTGCCCGCCTGTGGACTTTGCTCGAGCGCCTGCTCCTCGCCCATGATGAGTTCGCCGGAGAGCAACGGGAACCGGTCGGACGTCTCCACTATGCCGACCACGACGTAGTTCTGACCTCCAACCGAGATGACCGGCGTCAACGCGAGCGGCGCGAGGTCCAGCTGTCGTGCGAGGGCCCTCCCGACGATGACTTGACCGTTGGCGACGGTGTCGTGGTTGTTCGCCCACGTCATCGTCGATGAGGTCGCCCCGGGGATATCGCCGACTGCGCCTCGCAGCGTCACCTTGAAGGCGCCCGCCGGAGTCGCGACGTCGACTTCGCCATGGTCGACGAGCCCCGCGACGGCTTCGACGCCTGCGAGGCCAGCCGCGTCCTCCATGGCGTCGGCTACAGCTCTCGCCGATGGTTGATCCCAGGTGACCGCGACCTCTCTGTTCGCGCGTGCATCGAAAGTCTCCGAGACTTGTGCGCTTGCCGAAGCCCCGAGGCCCAGCGAGATAATCATGAGCGCTACGGCGACCGCGACAGCGAGTACGAGGCCCAGACTTTGGCCGCCCCGCGACATGACCGAACGCACCGCCTCGCGGAGCATGTCCGAGCTCCGCACCCGGCGCAGCCCCGAATGCGCGGGCTTGGGGGCGGTGTCGGCAGACCGGCGCGCACCGTTGTCCGAGACGATCTGACCATCCGAGATCCGCACGATCCGGTCCGCAGTCGCGGCAACCTCGTCTGAATGTGTGACGACGACAACGGTGCCGCCCGAGCGATGGATGTTCTGGAATTCGGCGAGAACGGCCGCCCCTGTCTCACTGTCCAAGTTGCCGGTCGGTTCATCCGCCAAAATCACCGGGTTTCCCGACGCCACAGCACGGGATATCGCGACTCTCTGACGTTGCCCACCTGACAGTTTCGACGCCAGCCCCTTCTCGCGGCCCCCGAGGCCCAGCGAGGACAATGCGCTGGACGCACGCTCCGCTCGCTCTGTGGCCGGCACTCCCTGGTAGAAGAGCGCGAGCTCCGCACTGTCAGAGATCGGGCGGCGGTCGAGTAGATGGAAGGCCTGGAACACGAACCCGAACATCGTTGCCCGTAAGCGTGTGCGCTCGGTCTCCGAGAGGGACGAGGTGGCAATACCCCCGACGAAATACTCCCCGGATGTCGGTGAGTCAAGCAAGCCCAGCAGCGACAGCAGCGTTGTCTTGCCTCCCCCGGACGGTCCCACGATGGCGACGAACTCCCCTTCGTGGATGGCGAGATTGATGTCGGCGAGCGCATGAAGCGGCGTGTCAGAGTCCGCCTCGAACACTCGGCCAACACTCTCGAGCCGCAGCAATGGCTCGCTCATCCGAGAAGAACCCGCCGGCCTTCGGCGACCCCGGCCTCGTCGGTGGAGATCGCAGCCAGGCCGTCCTGCACCGCGATGATGTCGACGCGGACCCGAGCGAAGTCACCTTCGGCGTCTTCGACCATGAGCGTTCCCGTCCCATCTGTCTCGACCGATACGGCGGACAGCGGCACGAGGAGAGCGTCGCGTGCGAGCGGCTCTTTCTGCAGCGACACGCTAGCGGGACGTCCGACGAGCTCGTCGTTGACCGCGCTCCCGTCAGCGGGCAGCACCACAGCAAAGTACGTTGGGGCAACATTGTCGGCGTTCTGCTGCGTGTCGGGACCCGGCGCTTGGGTCGCGACCTCGACGCTCGTGACGGTGGCCGGCATGGATTCGCCGCCTTCAACGGCGACGGTGACCACACTTCCGGCCGGCAAGTCCTCTGGGCTGTCGAGCGCCACCCGAATCTCCGTCGCCGAGCTATCGGTTGTCAGGGCGCTGTCATCGCTGATGAAAGCGCCAAGTTCCGGGGTGCTCCGCACCGTGGCAGGCAGTGAGGTCGATGCTGCCAGTGCCGCAAGGGGGATGTAGACGCTCGGTGCCGGAGAGGAGGTCTCGGTGGGCTTCTCGTCCGCGGTCTTGGTCGTGGCCGCGTCTGCGCTCGCCTCAGCGGGCGCGCGTGTCAGGGCGGTATACCCCGCGCGGGTGTAGAGCGCCTTCGTCGCGGTAGCGGTCTGCGCGCCGAACGTACCGTCGGCTTCACCCAGCAAGCCCAGGCCGACGAGTCCGGATTGGAACGCGAGCACGTCGGGCCCCTTGTCTCCAAGGCCGAGGTCTCGGTAGAAGGGGAACGCGCTCTCGAAAATGAAGACGGGGTTCCCGTTTACCTCAAGGATCACGGCACCGCGATCTACTTGCCCGCCCGGGGTGACCGGCGCTTTCGTCACGACGCTCCGTGCCGTTTCGGCAGGCCCGGCCAAAGGAATCGACTGCCGTCCCGCGAATGCCACGGACGCTGGCCAGGTTTGCGTCTCGATGAGATCGCCGCGCTCAATGGTCGCCAGCAGGGGCGCCTGGCTCGGTGGTGCTGCAGCCGCTTCGACCTGCTGTGGGGAGACGAAGGTCAGTGCAACTGCCCACCCTCCGACAATGAGCGCGCCAGCAAGGGCAATCGCACCCGCAACGATCCACCACTTACGTCTGGGTCGCGTTCCTTTCATCTGTCGACTGCCTTTACTTGGTCGGAGCGTTTTCCGAGATTGCGGTGAGGAGGCGGTCGCGATCTTCGCTGAGTTCGGTGCGCATTCGCTGGAGCCTATCCGAGTTCTTGGTCACGAACTCGACCTGGAGATCCCAGACCGTTTGGTAGTACGCGTCGAGCCAGCCGGATTCTTCCGCGCATTCCGCGTCCGCGGTCGCCATCTGGATCTCTTCGGGACTTGCTTTTGTACCCGGTACCCCGATTTGCCACTTTTCTATCAAGGCGTCGCCGGGAGCCTCGTTAGGCACCGGCGGCAGGCCACCAAAGCCCTTGTCCTCCATGCACGCAGCCCACACGACTCCTGCCGCGACAACGTCATCTTTCAGCTCCGCCTCGTCGTTTATTGTCTGCGCGGCGTCAACGGCGTAGTAGAGGGTCTCGTCGGACGGCACCGGGAGTGCGGAACGACTTTCATCACGACACGCTTCCAAGATCGGATCGAACCCAGGAGTCGTCTCAGCGATGCGCCCCGCGTCCGCGACGAATTCTCTCCACTCATCCGAGTTTTCGTAGTCGTTCGGCGCACGGTGATACCCGTAGGCATGCGCGAGCTCGGGGGTGAAAAGTTGCTGGAGCCCGGCGCTAAACGATGGCCCGGCCGTCCGGTCGATTGGCTGCCATGGGACTGGCCAGTCGATCCCGTGCTTCGCGTAACAAGGCTTCTCGAGGAGTGCCTCTGCGTAGTCTCGCAGTGGTGCCGACGTGTATGTGAACTCGTCTAGCGGGAGTGACCACTCCGCGACGTTCTGCGGCGGGAGTTCGCCTGACAGATCTTCTGTAGCGGTACAGCCGACGATGAGCAGAGACGCAGTGGCGAGCCCGAGGGCTGCGAGCAGTGCTCGCAGCCCTCGGGTCCTGCGATGAGGAAAGACCATCAGTTGAACGAGGCGAAGTAGCCGGACTCGATATTGTCGCCATGAGAGCCCGACAGGAAGTAATTCCAACTCCCCTTCGGGATCGAGAACAAGAAGCCTCTCTTGCTGGTGCTGGCGTACATGTAGGCGGTTTCCGTGATTCCGTTGTTGAAGATCGACGTCGCGGAGTTTCCCGCGTTGTAATTCGTGCCGAGGTACTTGTAGTTGTTGTAATTCGAGATGTGCTGCTGGAACAGCTGCAACGCCGAACCCGAGCCGTCGGTTACGGACAACGAGTCCTTCCAGGTACACAGGTAGGACGACGGGCAGTTACCGTTGGCCGCCGACGCGGGCGCAGCGATCCCGAAGGTTGCTGCGATCCCGATAGCCGCGGCAGTGAACCCCCTCGCCAACTTCTTCTTGACATTGCTTCGTCGCATAAGTATTTATCCTTTGTCATTGTGAAGCACAGGCGCCTCACAGGTTCGAAAGTTATCGACAGGAGCGAGTGAGAGCAACCGATGATTCATTCCCATAGTTTCTTCCCCTCCACTCCTGCGCATTTCCAACCCTCTGATACATGCAACAGGCCGCGCACACGCGGACTTCTGCCGGTTGCGACTTAGATCCCCGAGTTCTCGCGGGTCTTGAGTTGCTCGGTCTTGATCTTGCGGCGGAGTGAACGATCTGTATGTAGGCCATTTGGGGGACATGGATCAGCCGCCGAGCTGCTCCCATCGAATCATGCAGCGGCGCGCTGGATGCTCTACGGGCGCAGAACTCTTTTGTTCCTGTCTCGAATTCTGTAGTTACCTCAGGCGCATGCCGGGCTCCGCGCGACATGTTCACGGCGCCACCCATAAGAGCGCGCTCACCTGACCTGAATCCGCCATTTGCGAACTGCATCGACGTCGGTAGTTACGATTGCTTTCCTTCGAGACCTCACGCATTCCTCGAAGGCGAGGGAAACCGTGTGCCGCTCGGCCGCGCACAGCGGGCGGAGCGGCACACGGCGTCATCCGAGCGAAGCGAACCAGGCGATGGACACCCACCCGAGCGCAGCGAACACGAGAGCCACATGCACAAGCAGACGCTGCATCGCCGCAGTCCGGCGCCAGAGCAGCCAGATCACGACGACAGCCGCGACGCAGACGACGGTGCCCGCAATTGCCCAGATGGTCGGTGTCCACCCTGACTGCGTGGTGACGAGGGTTCCGTCCTGCATGTCATAGATGCACTGCCGGCCCGCCGGGAATGACGTCCGTTCAACCGCGAACCGATACGTGTCTCCCACGAGCGTCGCGCCGGTTGGCGCATCGGCCGCACAGTCCGTATACGCGTCGCGGGCGTCGACGTACTGCGACACCAACGCACCCCACACAGGCAGCATCCCGAGGAAGCCGGCCGCCACGAGCAGCCACCCTCTCACTGTTGAGGAGGTGTCTTGCCGAGTCACGTTCCTGGTCATGCAGGGCAAGTGTAGGTCACAGGATCCGCAAGACCACGGTTGTCCGACGACCAGCACTTATTGGGGGCAACCCATCCCCGGCTCTCAGCGAGCGTCGGACGGTATCCCGCGGTTCCGGCAGCGACGCCCATGCAGTCGGTGTTCTCGAGCAGCGGGAAGTCCGCGCACCAGGTATTGGTGATGGTCTGGACTCCGCCGGAGATCTTGCCGGTCGTGTCCAACCCCCGCGGTGCGTCAATTGTCAGCAGTATGTCCTGGGTCCCCGTCGGGCCCGACGGGAGCTCCTGCGGGAGTCGGAAGCCGATTGCGATGGAGTTCTTGTTGCAGTCATCGAGAAGGTCGTTGTAGTCGGGGTACGCGCCAATGGCAGGCGGCGCCTGCTCGAGTCCGTTACCGATGTTCATCAGCACCGACCACGTCCATGCGTAGTTTTTCGCGAATGGACGGTCTTTGTAGTCCGCCGGGCATCCGACGGGGCGCGGGCTGCCCTGGTACCCCGCCTGGTCAGTCTTGATATTGACCTCGAACTCCATGCCGAAGATGTCGTCGAGGGCAGTGGTGCTCGTCGTCGTCCCGTTCCACGCGTAGTACTGCACGAATCTCACGTCGCTCGCGCTCTGGCGATAGACCTCCACCTCCGCGTAAGTGGGTGTCCACTCTGCGGGTGCTCGGAGGGCTTCAGTGTTCTCGGAGGCAGCGTGTGCCTGGCGATCCGCGAACAAGGTCTCCACCTTCTCCGCGTCGGCAGGCGGTGCAACGAAATCGGCCAACCTCGCGCTCACCTTGTCGGTTGCCGCGTCTTCCTGGGCGATCTGCTCGAGCTCATCAGCAGGGACACTGATGAGAGCTGAAACGACCATTGGCTCAGTTCCATACTGGTCGTGGAAGTCACTGAGGAAGTCGTCGACGCTCTGCGTGCCGCTCACCGCAAACTCACCGACGATCTGAGGATTCTCAAACCGGTATGCCAGAACTGGATAGCCGTGATATTCGGCAGTCGTCACGGCATCCGTCAATCGCGTCGTGTGCGGCAAGGGCACGTAGTAGAACGCGGAGTCTGCCGCCGCCGGAGCTTCGGCACTCACTGCGGGCTGAGCCATTGCCGCCTGTGGTCCGCCAACCATGACCAATGCGGCGGCCAGAGCCGCCGCAGATGCCAGTGGCTTCCAATAAGTTCGGTTTCGCATATCTACTCCGTATCGATGAGTCTGGTGTCGTCGCGCCTCGACCATTCGGACTATTCCGCGGAGCTTGTGACTAGAGCGCCGATCCGCGAGAACAACACGGCGATGAGCGAGACAGAAACACCCTAAGTAGTCGGAGTTCGTGGTCATCGACGAGCTGGACGCGGCTCGATCCGCGCCATAGCAGGGCCATCTCCGCGATTCTCACCGGTCTGTGCACGCCCTCGATGGTCGGCAGAATGGCTCAGATTCTGTAGTCAGGACCCAGCCAGGTAGTCGCGAAGTCCATGCCGCCCTATCACTTATAGGATCCAGAAGACCGCGACGAAGATGAGCGTGGCACCTCATGATTGGATCTCCATGGCACAGCGGCGAATCGTCGAGCTCATCGACGACTTGGACCAGTCGACCATCGACGAGGGCGGCAAGGTCACGTTCGAACTCAACGGCACCTCGAACGAAATCGACCTGACCAACGCCAACCAGGAGAAGCTCCGCGACGCCCTCGCTCCGTTCATCAAGGCGGGACGGCGGGTGCGCCCTCTGGCGTCCCGTGGCTCTTCCGCCGTCGCGCCGCCGTCGGCGGATGAGAGGGGCACCATCCGCACATGGGCACGTCGCAACGGTTACGCCGTGGGTGACCGCGGTCATATCGCGGCCGACATCGTCGCGGCCTATCGCTCATCGTGAGCTCACCGCCCGGCTGTCCTGGACACCGGGGTCGATACACACCGTCGCGACATCGAGACCCTCTCTTGCGATGAGAACCGTCGGCGCGTCGACCGAGTCGAGGACTCCTCGAATCACGACGAGGTAGCGTCCTCTCTCGCGCGCTTCGCCCGCGCTCTAGCCCGGTAGTCGCGGTGCTTCGCGTCGGCTGCATAGGCCACTTGTGATGTGCGCCCCGGTAGACCCTGCCCTTGCCGTTGCACGCCTCATCACGCTCGGACGACTCCGCGCGGAGCTCGTTGACGCTGCCCCCTCGCGTTCTGGACGCCGGTCTCCCTCCGGCCCGATCTGTGCGTGGCAGCGGCGCAGTCGGACACCAGCGTCCTTCGTGACGCTGGTGTCGAGTGCGCCTGGAAGTACGCAACCGCCGTCGCCGAAGGCACACCGGAGTACAGAGATCGAGTCAAACCGTGAGGCCGACTTCCCCGTAAATACGCGGATCTCGACCTGTTGAGCGGAGTAGTGCAGGAACCCCGGACTGGGGGTTGGACATACCGAAGCGAATCCAACCCCTACCGGAGGAGCTTCCTTTGTCTCGACGATTCCTGCCAGCTGCCGTGGCGCTCATCGCAACCCTCGCGTTCGCCGCGCCCTCGCCGGCACTCGCATCTGCGGAACCCACCGTCCCCGCCGCCTGCACCGTCGGAGGTGTAGCCATCCCCGACGGCGAGCCGGTTCCCGACGACATCCCCACCGTGGTCTCCTGCTTCGATTCGGTCGAAGCAGCGGAACAGTTCATAGAAGATGGTGCACCAGGCGATTACCAGCAGCTTCACCCGGAGGGCGTGAGTGCTCGTGCGGCGGCCGCAGCCACCGTAACAGTCGGCAAGATCTGGACCGGGACGTCGCGCTCGGGGTCTGTTCTTCTTCACTGGGGCTCTGGAAGCGGTTGTTACGGCGTGACGTTCGGCTTCCCGAGTCTCGGATCCGGGTGGACCAACAACGTGCGGTCGGCGGAAGGGTTCAACAACTGCTGGTCGTCGCAGTACGACGGAACGAGCTACACCGGCGCGGTCCTGACCTGCGCCCCGTACTGTTCCTCATTGGGCACACTGGCCGCGAAGACGTCGTCCATCGTCTACCGCCCGGTCGGAACCTTCGGTTGATCCTCGTCCGGCTCAGCTCTGATACGGGTGCAAGCGAAGCGTCGAGCACTCGATCTTTCCTGGCACGACCGCTGCTTCGCCATTGTCGGTGACGCAGGTCGTGAACTCGGACGGAGCAACAGCCGGGCCTGGCGTCGCGGACAGTGGGTCCGTCTCGGCAAACGCACCGGACTCCCACATCTGGATGCATACAGCCTCTGCGTCTTCAATCGGTACGACGCCGTCTGGCGTGGCGATACTCACCGCCGCGCCAGACAGCGTGCCGTCCGGGTTCCGGTATGGACCTTCGAGGCACTGCACGATGCTGGTGTCGTCGACCGGGCGTTCTTCCAAGAGGACCACGGCGGCGACTCCTGCCCCCGCCACAACGAGCACGCCAGCGGCGATGGATAGCCGCCCCGTAAGGGTCTTCCACCATGGCTGGCGCGACAAGTCCCGGCGCATCTGCTCGATGAGCAAGTCCTGCACCTCGCGGCGGTGCGGCATTCCTTCGGATGGGTCAGTCACGCGTTCGCCTCCTCTGTTGTCGGAGCATACTCATGAAGCACTCCTCGCAGGCGGGTCTTCACGCGCGACAACCGGGACTTGACCGTCCCCTCGGGTATGCCGAGCACGACCGCTGCCTCCGAGGTAGGTAGTTCTTGGATCACGCACAGGATGACGACGCTCGCGTCCCGCTGGTTGAGGTGGAGCAAGGCCTCGCGCACGTCGCTCGAGATCCTCAGGGAGTCCATGGCCTGGGCAACTTCGTCGGCATGGTCGGGAACGTCGCCGTCGTGCGGGATACGGGTGAGGAGCCGTTGGTACCGGCGACGGGAACGAAGGCTGTTTTTCGCTGCGAACGACGTCGTCGCCAGGAGCCAAGGCAGCACCGATCCGTCGACGACCCGGACTTTGTCGCGCTTGCGCCACAGTTCGAAGAATGCGGTAGCCGCGACCTCTTCGGCATCCCACGTGGTGCGCATCAGCACGAGCGACATTCGCCACACCGGAGCCTGGTGCCGGTCGTGCAACATGCGATACGCCGGTTCGTCGCCTCGCGAAAGGCGGAAGAGGAGTTCGCCGTCGTGAGGCGCCCTCGTCTCTGCGTTCTCCGACACTGCCTCACCTCGCGACGTACAGACATCGGAAAGCCCCGACTGCCTCCCCGAGTCTAAACGGAGTCGTCGACACAAGGTCCCACCTCGGACGTGTCTGCACATCAACAGCCAGCGCTATGCGGCCGTCGGCAACGTCAATGCCCTCAGAGTCTCAGCGTGAGTGTTTCGCGCATCCCGCGGGCTGCACTGCAAGTAACGGTGACACTGAGCACGGAAAGTCTCATACGTCCCGTACCCGCAGCGTCGCGCGACGATGGACATGGGAATGTCGGGGCGGAAAGCGGCGATGGCCACGACCTGCCGGAGTCGGCGCTTGGCGAGGAGCTCGGCAACGCTCGGGCAACCGACGAATGCTCTGTCGAGCTGGCGGCGAGAGACGAAAAGCTCACGAGCAAGCCAGGCCGGACCGACGCGGTGGTCTCGGTAGTGGTGGTCGATAAGTGCAAGGCAGCGTTCGCGTAGAGCGACGAAGTCGGTGGCCCTCATAGAACGTAATGTCCGGATACGCCGCCACGGTTCCATCCAACTTCGGGTGCGTGTAGATTCGCCGACCCCGTAGCGGACGTTCCGCTCGCCATGTGCGTCCCGCGAGCAGTTCCGGTGGCTCTAGTCTGTGTTCGTGACCCTCACCTCCGAAGACCGGAACAACGTGACCATCGCTCTGACGACGTTCGCAGACCTCGGCGACAGTCTCATGGCAGAGTTCCGCTCGACGGCACCGCCCGAAGGTTCCCCCATCGTGATCTGGGGTGATGACCGGCTGGCCGGCGACCAGGTCGTGCCCACGTTCACGGCCATCAATGGCGCGATACTCAGCGGGGCCGACCATCTCCGGTCACTGAACCACCTGGCTCGTGTCGCTACGACCACCAGTGTCACCGTCGCCCGTGGAGCCGTCGAGGCGTACGCGCATGCCGCGCACCTGGCGACCGCACCGTCCGCAACCGAATTCGCCGACCGCCACTTGTCGGCGCTGCACAAGGAGTATGAGTTCCTCGTCACTCATTCCGCACTACTGACCAATCTGGATGGTGCGGTCCTCGACGCTGCGACGGAGCAGTCGAAGGTGGACGCGGATCGTCAGCGGATCGGGCTTGGCAAAGCTGCTCCTGCCGGCATGACGTGTGGAGCGTGCGACGAACCGCCTCCTGGACGTGTTCGACTACAAGCCCCTCCCCACCCGTCAGCGCCCGCTCCTCAAGGGCGAATGGCCCGCCGTCCTCGAGGACCGGGAGATGCGCGCCGATGAGCTCGAAGACCGGCGCATGCGCTTCTTCCGTTTCGCCAACGACCTGCTGCACGCCCAGTACGACACCTTGCCGGCATCGGCAAAGACCCATGAACTGAGCCTGGCCGTCGACGCCACCTTCCTCGCCGCCCCCAGCCGCGGCATGTCGAAAGAACGACGAGAGAATCGCCGAGACGACGAGACGATTCCACTGGACCCCGACGCCGGGTGGTACATCCGCACCTATGACCAGCGCGACAGCTGGGACGGTGAGGAAACTCACGCGAAGAAGGTCGGGTACGGCTACGAGGCCGAGCTCGCGGTGCTCGTCTCCAACGACCCAAAGTACCGTGAGTCCGTTCCGCACATCATCGTCGGGTTCAACTTCCACACCCCGACATCTGACTCCAACTATCGGGCTCGGGACATCTTCGACGACATCCTCGCGTGTGGTCACGGGTTCGGGTACATCATCGGCGACCAGGCGTACCTTCCGAACGCGAACCCTCAGGTGCTGCAGGCCCCGCTGCGCGAAGCGGGAGCGATGCTGAGCATGCGTTACCCGCTGCCGACGGCGCGGGCATCGAAAGGCGAAGGCACCACCCAGGCGCAGGCGCACGGGGCGTTCATGCTCGAAGGCCGCTGGATGTGCCCGGCGACCCCGATGAGCCACCGGCAAATCATGGTCACGTACAACAAGAAGGTTCAGGAAGACAAGAGGAACAAGAAGCTCACCAAGGCCATCCGCGCAGAGCGAGAGCTCAGCCATCGTCAGTGGCGGTACGCCGCACTCCAGGAACGCACGAAGTGGGAGCTGTACCAGAAGGACAAGAAGGCTAACGGCAACCTGGTCATGCCCTGCCCCGGTTCCGGTGAAGGTCGGAGCCTCGAGTGCCCCCTCAGGCCGAACGAGCCGGCGCCGAGGAACGGCGCACAGCCGCTGCCCGTAGAGAACGTGCCGAAGGCCCCGGGTCACATCTGTACCAACGATTCGAGCGTGACCTTCGACGCCGAGCTCGGAGCGAAGTACCGCCAGCACCACCACTACGGCACCGCCGAGTGGGACGACGCCCACACCTACGGACGCCAGACCATCGAGTCGTTCAACAAGCTACTCAAGCGCTCCGACAACAGCCTGCACGACTCCACCAACCGACGTCTGCGTGGAGAGCCCAACCAGGCGTTCCTCGCTCTCCTCGGTGTCATCGCCAAGAACGGCCTCATCATCGCGAACTGGCTGGAGGAAGAGTACAACGAGTCACGGCCGGCCCCAGAGCCGAACCGTCGTCAGAAGCGGACGAACCGTCATGTCTCCGCACCGCGACGGACGAAGAACGCCCGCAAGGGCCGTGGGATGCCGGCCGCGCGTCGCGCCCGCTACGGGCTGGTCAAGATGTGACGCACGCCTAGCGCGAGACCGCGCATGTGTGTGGGGTACCCGGTTCTTCGGGTACCTCACACATGCAGGAGACGACCGTGACCCCTCAGCCCATTCACCCCAACGACTACGTCAGCGACATCACAGTCGACATCGGGCTGGCGCTCCGCGCCAGCCTCGAGGATCTCTACTCCGGGAGGATCCGGCGGCGCCTCCGCGACAGCCCGCTGACAACCGTTCCGGGCCACACGATCTTCGTGGCCTCGTCAGAGTCGTTGCATGCGGCGTCAACGACCGAGGAGACTGTGTCGCGGATCCTGCCCACCATTCAAGACGACATCCGCCGACAGGTCGATGGCATCGGGCACCCGGATTCATGGACGATGGCCTTCACCTGAGACGGCCACAGCCTGTTCGACGACGGCGAGTTCGTCAACGATGGGTTCCGGTTCGATGCCTATGTGGAAGTGTTCGCGGCTGCCGCGACACCGACGCCGTAGACCCAGCTTTCACGGCGCTGCCGAAGCGCCATGATCCACTTGCAGCCGAAGCGGCTCGGCGAAGAAGCGCCTCGTGGAATCAGGCTACGTGCACGTCGTGGGCGCGCGTACTCGAGCTCATCCAGCAGGTCGTCGACTGACTAGGCCACGCGTGCCTAAGGGGCCGGTCCATGTCATCGCGCCCCAGGCACCCGGGAAGGCCGTTCAGAATCGCATCCGTGAAGCCGAGCAAATGACCCGAAAAAGAGGAAAACCACTGGGCTTCCGGTGGTTTTCCTCTTCTGACCTCGTCTTCCGAGATACGGGAATGATTTCCTCGAGATCCGGGAATACCCCATGGTGGCGAGTGAGGGATTCGAACCCCCGAATGCTGAGCAGTCTGATTTACAGTCAGATCCCTTTGGCCGCTTGGGTAACTCGCCAGAGCGCACCCGTCCGACTTCGACAGCCAACCGGGGGCACGATAGATAATCATACCTGCCGAGGGCAAGCGTGAGAAATCGAACGCTCAGCTGCCGAACACGCCGCGATCGGCGTCAGCGATCGACTCCGGAGTCCGCAGCAGGCCGCCCTCGGCTCGGCACGTCGCAGCGGCCACATCCATGGCTCGATCGAGCAGGTGCTGCCGGCCTTCCGCATCGGAGGGTGTCCCCTGAGCAAGGCCGGCCGCCACGGCCGCGAGAGTCGCATCTCCGGCTCCCACGGTGTCGACGACGCGACCGGGCAGCGTCGAGATGGGCGCCGTGACGATGCCGGCATCCGACTCGAGGGCTGCACCATCGGCGCCTGCGGTCGCGAGCACCGCGCTCACCCCGAGCGCGCGCAGCCGCGCCCTCAGCGCATCGAGATCGCCGTCATAGAGGAGAGACGCATCATCGGCGCCGATCTTGACGATCGACGCTCCTGCGGCGGCGCGCTCGAAGCCCTGCACGAACTCGGCACGGTCGCTCAGCATCCCCGACCGTGGGTTCGGGTCGACAGCGAGGCGAGTGTCGCCGACGGCGTCGAGCAGGGCGTCGACCTCACCGGGCACGTCGAAGGGGAAGCAGCTGACGGCCACGAGATCCGAATCGGCGATCGCACGGACAGCCTCGTCGGAATAGCGGATGCTGCGCCTCTGCGCGGCCTCGTTGAACACGTAGACGGGCTCGCCGTCGGGACCACGCTGCACGATCGCCCGGGACGAGCCCAGCGGCGCCTCGCTGGCGATCAGCCGCACGTCGTGATCGTCGAGGTATTCGCGAATGTGCGCCCCCGCTTCGTCGTCCCCGACCATCGCGATCAGGGTGGTCGGCACCCCGAGCCTGCGAAGACCGACGGCGACGTTCAGTGCCGCGCCGCCGACCAGCTCACGCACCCCGCCGACGTCGTGGATCTCGTCGATCAGCGCGTCTCCGACGACGACTGCACCGGGCATACGGGAGGAATCATCACTCATTCCGCCGACACTACCGCGAGAGCGGCTTCTTCGGCGGTTCGGTCAGCCTCCCTGCGCGGGCTGGGCACAGCGCTACGGTGAGCGCATGAACGCTCGAATCGCCGCCGGCGCTGCGGCTCTCCTGCTCCTCGCCGTGCTCACCGGCTGCGATCCGACCGGTTCGGGCACCACTCCGTCGAACGATTCCGCTGAACCGTCGTCGAGTCCGGGACCGGACGAATCGGAGAGCCCGTCGCCCTCCCCCACACCGACAGAGACTCCGATCGCTCTCCCGACCGACTGCAGGGCGATCCTCTCGGACGACGTGCTCGCACAGCTCGAGGGAGTGCCACTCAATGACGCGGCCTTCGGGCCGTCCGGGGTCGGAGACGACGGCGAGCTCACCTGCATCTGGGCGGATCCGAGGGCGGACACCACCCGGCTGGTCACCACCATCTCCCTGATGAACCGAGGGCCGGCCCTCGACATGCTGAACGCTCTCGTGGCCGACGAGGGCTACACGTGCTTCACTCCCGACGGCGGCACGCGCTGCGAGAAGACCTGGCAGAACGAGCAGTACCCTGTCACCGACGGTCGCACCCTCTTCTGGCGGGACGACGTGCTGATCGACTCCCAGTACTCGAATCTCGCGCCCGAGGGATACACCTCGAGCATCGTGGCGCACCTCTTCGACTGATCCGCCGCCCTGTCCACGGCAGGCACCCCGGATCCGGGCACGAAGAAGGCCCCGGGCGAATCGCCCGGGGCCTTCTCACTCACTCACTCGATCAGTTGTACGTACCCGGCGTGATGTCGTCCGTCGAGAACGCGTCGAAGTCGACGTAACCGAAGTCGCCGTCGGCGTACGCACCGTCGGATGCGAAGATCCGGTTCGGGTAGCGCTCGCTCTTGGCTTCCTCCGTCGCCTCGACCGTGACGTCGCGGTACTTCGAGAGACCGGTTCCGGCGGGGATGAGCTTTCCGATGATGACGTTCTCCTTGAGACCGACCAGCGGGTCGCGCTTGCCCTCCATGGCGGCCTGCGTGAGAACGCGGGTCGTCTCCTGGAAGGAAGCGGCCGACAGCCACGACTCGGTCGCGAGCGACGCCTTCGTGATACCCATCAGCTCCGGACGGCCGGACGCGGGGCGCTTGCCCTCTGCCACAGCCTCGCGGTTGATCGCCTGGTAGCGCTTGAGGTCGACCATCTCACCCGGGAGCAGGGTCGTGTCGGCGTGATCGACGACGGTGACCTTGCGGAGCATCTGACGGACGATGACCTCGATGTGCTTGTCGTGGATCGGCACACCCTGCGAGCGGTAGACACCCTGGACGCCGCCGACGAGGTAACGCTGCACCTCGCGGGCACCCATGACGCGCATGACCTCCTTGGGGTCGAGCGTTCCGACCAGGAGAGGCTGACCGACCGTGACGTGCTGACCGTCCTCGACCAGAAGCGTCGCACGCTTCAGGACCGGGTAGATCACTTCCTCGTCACCGTTGTCGGGCGTCAGGATGACCTTCTTGGCCTTGTCCGTCTCGTCGATCGTGATGCGGCCATCGGCCTCGGCGATCGGCGATGCGGCCTTCGGGGTGCGAGCCTCGAAGAGCTCCTGCACGCGGGGCAGACCCTGCGTGATGTCATCTGCCGACGCCGAACCACCGGTGTGGAACGTACGCATCGTCAGCTGGGTACCGGGCTCACCGATCGACTGTGCCGCGATGATGCCGACGGCCTCGCCGATGTCGACGGTCTTACCCGTCGCGAGCGAACGGCCGTAGCACTGCGCGCAGACACCGACGGCGGAGTCGCAGGTGAGGACCGAGCGCACCTTGATGCTCTCGACACCGAGACCGACCAGCTTGTCGATGAGAACGTCACCCACGTCGTCGCCGGCAGAGGCGAGGACCTCACCCTTGCTGTCGACCACGTCGGAGGCCAGCGTACGAGCGAACACCGAGTTCTCGACGTTCGCGTCGCGCACGAGCTCACCCTGCGAGTTCGGAGCGGCGATCGGGAGCTCGAGGCCCTTCGACGTGCCGCAGTCCTCTTCGCGGATGATGACGTCCTGCGAGACATCCACCAGACGACGGGTCAGGTAACCCGAGTCGGCGGTACGCAGAGCGGTGTCGGCGAGACCCTTACGGGTACCGTGCGTCGCGATGAAGTACTCCGCAACCGACAGACCCTCGCGGTACGAGGAGATGATCGGACGCGGGATGATCTCACCCTTGGGGTTGTTCACCAGACCACGCATACCGGCGATGTTCCGGATCTGCAGCCAGTTACCACGAGCACCCGACGACACCATGCGGTTGATGGTGTTGTCCTCGGGGAAGTTGGCCTTCATCGCAGCCTGGACCTCGTCGGTCGCCTCGGTCCAGATCTTGATGAGCTCCTGACGACGCTCGACGTCGGTCGTGAGGCCCTTCTCGTACTGGGACTGGACCTTCGCGGCCTGCTTCTCGTAGCCCGCGACGATCTCAGCCTTGTTCGGCGGCGTGAGGATGTCGCTCAGGGCGACGGTCACACCCGAGCGCGTGGCCCAGTAGAAACCGGCGTCCTTGATGCGGTCCAGCGACGCAGCCGTCTCGACCTTGGGGTACTCCTCGGCCAGCTTGTTGACGATCTGCGACAGCTTGTTCTTGTCAGCCTGCTCGCGGACGAACGGGTATCCCTTGGGCAGCGTGTCGTTGAAGATCGCCTGACCGAGCGATGCGTCGACGAGACCGTGACGCTCGTAGCCCTCGGGAGCTTCGCCCTCGAGGAACGTGAGACCCGGGATGCGGATGCGGACCTTGGCCTGCAGGTCGAGGGTTCCCTCGTCCTTCGCCAGGATCGCCTCGCCCACCGAACCGAATGCACGGCCCTCACCGGCTGCGCCCGCCTTGACCGTGGTCAGGTGGTGCAGACCGATGATCATGTCCTGCGAAGGCAGGGTGACCGGGCGTCCGTCGGACGGCTTCAGGATGTTGTTCGACGCGAGCATGAGCACGCGGGCCTCGGCCTGAGCCTCGACCGACAGCGGCAGGTGGACAGCCATCTGGTCACCGTCGAAGTCGGCGTTGAACGCCGCGCAGACGAGCGGGTGCAGCTGGATGGCCTTGCCCTCGACGAGCTGAGGCTCGAAGGCCTGGATGCCGAGACGGTGCAGCGTGGGCGCACGGTTGAGCAGCACCGGACGCTCGCGGATGATCTCCTCGAGCACGTCCCAGACCTCGGGACGCGTGCGCTCGACAGCGCGCTTGGCCGCCTTGATGTTCTGCGAGTGACCGAGGTCTATCAGGCGCTTGATGACGAACGGCTTGAAGAGCTCCAGCGCCATCTGCTTGGGCAGACCGCACTGGTGCAGCTTCAGCTGCGGGCCGACGATGATGACCGAACGGCCCGAGTAGTCGACGCGCTTGCCGAGCAGGTTCTGGCGGAAACGACCCTGCTTGCCCTTCAGCATGTCGCTGAGGGACTTCAGGGCACGGTTGCCGGTACCGGTGACGGGACGACCACGGCGACCGTTGTCGAACAGTGCGTCGACGGCCTCCTGCAGCATCCGCTTCTCGTTGTTGACGATGATCTCGGGAGCACCGAGGTCGATCAGACGACGAAGACGGTTGTTGCGGTTGATCACACGACGGTAGAGGTCGTTGAGGTCGGAGGTCGCGAAGCGGCCACCGTCGAGCTGCACCATCGGGCGCAGCTCCGGCGGGATCACCGGAACGACGTCGAGGACCATGGCGGCCGGGCTCATGCCGGTCTCCAGGAACGAGTTGACGACCTTCAGACGCTTGATCGCGCGGATCTTGCGCTGGCCCTTGCCCTCGGAGATCTGCAGGTGCAGGCTCTCCGCCTCGGCTGCCAGGTCGAACGCCGCGAGGCGACGCTGGATCGACTCGGCGCCCATGTAGGCCTCGAAGTACTGACCGAAGCGGTCCTGGAGCTCGTGGAAGACGTCGTCCTCGGGACGCAGTGCGCCGACCTCGAGCGTGCGGAAGTCCTCCCACACGCGCTCGAGCTTGGCGATCGCCTCGTCGGCACCCTTGCGGATGAGCGACATCTCCTTCTCGGCGGCGTCCTTGACCTTCTTCTTCGCGTCGGCCTTGGCACCCTCCGCCTCGAGGGAAGCGAGCTCCTCCTCCAGGCGAGCCAGGCGCTCGGCGATCTTCGCGTCGCGACGGTCTCCGAGCGTCTTCAGCTCGAGACGGATGTTGTTCTCCTGCGTGCCCAGGTCGCGGTGACGAGCATCCTCGTCGACCGAGATGACCATGTAGGCGGCGAAGTAGATGACCTTCTCGAGGTCCTTCGGCGCCATGTCGAGCAGGTACCCGAGACGCGAGGGAACACCCTTGAAGTACCAGATGTGGGTGACGGGAGCGGCGAGCTCGATGTGACCCATGCGCTCACGACGGACCGAGGACTTGGTGACCTCGACGCCGCAGCGCTCGCAGACGATGCCCTTGAAGCGGACACGCTTGTACTTGCCGCAGGCGCACTCCCAGTCGCGGGACGGGCCGAAGATCTGCTCTCCGAAGAGACCGTCCTTCTCCGGCTTCAGGGTGCGGTAGTTGATGGTTTCAGGCTTCTTGACCTCGCCGTAGGACCAGGCGCGGATGTGGTCCGCGGTGGCCAGGCCGATGCGAAGCTCATCGAAAGTGTTTGACTCGAGCACAAATTCTCCTGTGTAGGAATTCTTCTGAAGAAATCGGGGAGGTGGGCCGCCGACCGGGCGTGACGCGCGGTCGGCGGCCTGGACCTTAGATCTCGTCGATCGAGGCGGCCTCGAAGCGGCTGGAGATGTTGATGCCGAGTTCCTCCGCAGCGCGGAAGGCCTCGTCGTCGGTGTCACGCAGGTTGACGAGCGTGCCGTCTGCCGAGAGGACCTCGACGTTCAGGCAGAGCGACTGCATCTCCTTCATGAGCACCTTGAAGGACTCGGGGATGCCGGGCTCCTGGATGTTCTCGCCCTTGACGATCGCCTCGTACACCTTGACGCGGCCGAGGATGTCGTCGGACTTGATCGTGAGGAGCTCCTGGAGCGCGTATGCGGCGCCGTAGGCCTCGAGGGCCCACACCTCCATCTCACCGAATCGCTGGCCACCGAACTGCGCCTTACCACCGAGCGGCTGCTGGGTGATCATCGAGTACGGACCCGTCGAACGTGCGTGGATCTTGTCGTCGACCAGGTGGTGCAGCTTCAGGATGTACATGTAGCCCACCGAGATCGGCGCCGGGAACGGCTCACCGGAGCGGCCGTCGAACAGCTGCGTCTTTCCGGTCGAGTCGATCAGGCGGATGCCGTCACGGGTCGGGGTGGTCGCGTCGAGGAGACCGGAGATCTCCTCCTCGCTCGCACCGTCGAACACCGGGGTCGCGACCTTGGTGCCGGGGGCAGCCTCGAACGCGTCCTTGGGGAGTCGCGCAGCCCACTCCGGGGTGCCTTCGACCTTCCAGCCCTGCTTCGCGATCCACCCGAGGTGGGTCTCGAGCACCTGGCCGAAGTTCATTCGACCGGGGATGCCCAGCGGGTTCAGGACGATGTCGACCGGGGTTCCGTCCGCGAGGAACGGCATGTCCTCGATCGGGAGGATCTTGGCGATGACACCCTTGTTGCCGTGACGACCGGCGAGCTTGTCACCCTCGGTGATCTTGCGCTTCTGGGCGATGTAGACCACGACGCGGCGGTTGACACCGGAGCCGAGCTCGTCGTCGCCGTCCTCGGCGTTGAACTCCTTGACGGCGATGATCGTGCCCTGCTCGCCGTGGGGCACCTTGAGAGAGGTGTCACGGACTTCGCGGCTCTTCTCGTTGAAGATCGCGCGGAGCAGACGCTCTTCCGCCGACAGCTCGGTCTCGCCCTTCGGCGTGACCTTGCCGACGAGGATGTCGCCGGGGCGGACCTCGGCACCGATGCGGATGATGCCGCGCTCGTCGAGATCCTTCAGGAGCTCGGGGCTGACGTTGGGGAGGTCACGGGTGATCTCCTCCTTGCCGAGCTTCGTGTCGCGCGCGTCGACCTCGTACTCCTCGATGTGGATCGAGGAGAGGGTGTCGTCCTTGACCAGGTCCTGGCTCAGGATGATCGCGTCCTCGAAGTTGTAGCCCTCCCACGTCATGAACGCGACGAGGAGGTTCTTTCCGAGTGCCAGTTCGCCGTTCTCGGTGGCGGGGCCATCGGCGATGACCTCTCCGACCTCGACGCGGTCGCCCTCGTTGACGACGACCTTCTGGTTGTACGACGTGCCCTGGTTCGAGCGGTCGAACTTGCGCAGGTGGTAGTCCTGCGTTCCACCCTCGTCGAGCATGACGGTGACGCGGTCTGCGGAGACCTCGGTGACGACACCCGGCTTCTCAGCCGTGAGCACGTCGCCGGCGTCGATGGCCGTGTAGCCCTCCATACCGGTTCCGACGAGCGGCGAGTCGCTGCGGAGCAGCGGCACAGCCTGACGCTGCATGTTGGCGCCCATGAGTGCGCGCTGTGCGTCGTCGTGCTCGAGGAAGGGCACGAGCGAGGTCGCGACCGACACCATCTGGCGCGGCGAGACGTCGATGTAGCCGATCTCCTCCGGAAGGAAGAGGTCCACCTCACCGCTACCGCCCTTGGGGCGCGCGAGGACGTGGCTCTCGCGGAAGCGACCGTTCTTGTCGAGCGGGGCGTTCGCCTGCGCGATGTTGAAGTCGACCTCTTCAGAAGCGGTCAGGTAATCGATGTGCTCGGTGACGACGCCACCCTCGACCTTGCGGTACGGGGTCTCGATGAAACCGAACGAGTTGATGCGCGCGAAGGTCGCGAGGGCACCGATCAGACCGATGTTCGGGCCTTCAGGGGTCTCGATGGGGCACATGCGGCCGTAGTGCGACGGGTGGACGTCACGGACCTCGACGCCTGCGCGGTCACGGCTCAGACCACCGGGGCCGAGGGCCGAGAGGCGGCGCTTGTTGGTCAGACCCGCGAGCGGGTTGTTCTGGTCCATGAACTGCGACAGCTGCGAGGTTCCGAAGAACTCCTTGATCGCGGCGACGACGGGGCGCACGTTGATCAGGGTCTGCGGCGTGATCGCCTCGATGTCCTGCGTGGTCATGCGCTCGCGGACGACGCGCTCCATGCGGGACAGACCGGTGCGGACCTGGTTCTGGATCAGCTCGCCGACCGCGCGGATGCGACGGTTGCCGAAGTTGTCGATGTCATCGGTCGCGATGCGGATGTCGGCCTTCTTGCCCGAGCGGATGCCGGGGAAGGTCTCTTCCGTGCCTGCGTGCAGACGCACGAGGTACTTGATCGTCGCGACGATGTCCTGAACCGTGAGGACCGAGTCGGTCAGCGGAGCGTCGAGACCGAGCTTGTGGTTGATCTTGTAACGACCCACCTTCGCGAGGTCGTAGCGCTTCGGGTTGAAGTAGAAGTTGTCGAGGAGCGCGCGGGCGGCCTCGGCGGCGACCTGCTCGCCCGGACGCAGCTTGCGGTAGATGTCGCGGAGCGCATCTTCCTTCGTGACGATCGTGTCCTTCGCGAGCGTCTCCTCGATCGAGGTGTAGCCGGCGAACTCCGTGAGGATCTCCTCGCTGGTCATGCCCAGCGCCTTGAGGAACACGGTGACCGACTGCTTGCGCTTGCGGTCGACGCGCACGCCGACCTGGTCGCGCTTGTCGATCTCGAACTCGAGCCATGCACCACGGCTCGGGATGACGCGAGCCGACACGATGTCCTTGTCGGACGTCTTGTCGGGGGTCTTGTCGAAGTACACACCGGGCGAACGCACGAGCTGCGAGACGACGACGCGCTCGGAGCCGTTGATGATGAACGTTCCCTTGTCGGTCTGCAGCGGGAAGTCGCCCATGAAGACCGTCTGGGTCTTGATCTCACCCGTGAGGTGGTTCATGAACTCGGCCTCGACGTACAGCGGAGCGGCGTACGTCTTGCCGCGCTCCTTGCACTCCTCGATCGAGTACTTCTCCGGCTCGAGGTAAGGGTTGGTGAACGACAGCTGCATCGTCTCGCCGAGGTCCTCGATCGGAGAGATCTCCTCGAAGATCTCGCCGAGACCGCTGTTCTCGTTCACGTCGGTGCGGCCGGCCTTCTTGGCCTCTGCGACTCGAGCCTTCCAGGCGTCGTTGCCGACGAGCCATCCGAAGGATTCCGTCTGCAGAGCGAGAAGGTCAGGGACCGTCAGCGTGTCGGAGATCTTGGCGAACGAAAGACGGGAAGCTCCGCGTCCGTTCTTGGTGGTGGTGGATGTGGATGCGTTGCGAGCAGCAGCCAAGGGAATAACCTCCGTGAGCCCCGCAGGGCTTCTCGATTCCTTTGTCGTCAGGTGGAGTGTGCGCTCAAAGACTCAACGAAATGCCGACCACCATATGAGGGCACGGAGAAGCGAGCGCAACTACCAACTATACGCGCGATCTTGCGACATGGCAAGCGCAATCCTTGACCTTCTTCGGATGCTGCGGTAATGGCACCCGGAAGCGTCGTCCGTCGACCCGGTGCGCCCGCCCCGGAGCTCGCGCTCGGGGCGGGACGCATCGTCGTCGTCAGGAGGCGATGTTGAGTTCGTTCCCCGGGATCGACGCCAGCAGACGTCGCGTGTACGGGTCTCGAGGATTCGTGAAGATCTCCTCCGAGGATGCCGCCTCGACGAGCGAGCCGTCCTTCATCACGCACACGTAGTCGCTGATCAGGCGGACCACGGCGAGGTCGTGGGAGATGAAGAGATAGCTGAGTCCGTACTCGGTCTGCAGGTCGCCCAGCAGGTTCAGGATCTGATCCTGCACGAGGACGTCGAGCGCTGACACGGGTTCGTCGCACACGATCAGCTCGGGCGAGAGTGCGAGCGCACGGGCGATCGCGACACGCTGCCGCTGACCGCCGGACAGCTCGGACGGATACCGGCGCAGCATCGACTGCGGCAGGGCCACGTCGTCGAGCAGCTGCCGGACGCGCTTGCGCCGATCGGCGCCGCTCCCCCGCTTGTAGAAGTCCAGCGGCTCGGAGATGAGGCGCTCGATGGTGAACATCGGATTCAGGCTCGAGTACGGATCCTGGAAGATCGGCTGCACCTTCTGCCGGAAGTCCCGGGTCTCCGCACGGGTGAGCGAGGAGACGTCCTTTCCCTCGTAACGGATGAGACCGCTCGTCGGCTCGATGATCTTCAGCAGCATCCGCGCGGTCGTCGTCTTGCCCGAACCGGACTCGCCCACGATCGCCACCGTCTCGCCGCGCGGGATGGCGAGCGACACGTCGTTCACGGCGACGAAGTCCTCTTTCTGCCCGCGGACCGGATAGACCTTGGTGAGGTTCTCGATCTCGACGATGTTGTCCGCTATCGGCAGGGCGAGCGCGCTCGAGGCATCCTCGGCTGCGTTCGGATCGGACGGACGCTCCTCGGCGTGGAACGCCTCCGGGCGCAGACGCGCGGCAGCCACCGACGGCGCCGCCTGCACGAGCGACTGCGTGTAGGGGTGCTGCGGATTCTCGAGGATCTGCTTCGCCGGCCCCTGCTCGACCACCTTGCCGCGGTGCATCACGATGACGCGCTCGGCACGCTCGGCCGCGAGTCCCAGATCGTGCGTGATGAGCAGCACGGCGGTGCCGAGCTCGCGCGTCATGTCGCCGATCTGGTCGAGGATCGTCTGCTGCACCGTCACGTCGAGCGCGCTCGTCGGCTCGTCCGCGATCAGCAGGCGCGGTTTGCACGCCAGGCCGATCGCGATCAGTGCGCGCTGGCGCATGCCGCCGGAGAACTCGTGCGGGTACTGCTTCGCGCGCTTCTCGGGATCCGGCAGTCCGGCGGCTGTCAGCGCCTCGACGACCTTCTGCTGCACGTTCTGCCTGGTGGCGAGTCCGTGGGCGAGCAGGGTCTCGGCGACCTGGGTGCCGATCTTCGCGACCGGATTCAGGTTCGACATGGGGTCCTGCGGCACGAGGCCGATGTCGCGCCCGCGGATGGTGCGCAGCTCGCTCTCGGGAGCGCGGGTGATGTCCTTGCCGTCGAGGCGGATGCTGCCGCCGGCCACGCGCCCGCCACCGGCGAGCAGCCCGATGATGGCCATGGCAGTGGTCGACTTGCCCGACCCGGACTCCCCCACGATCGCGACGGTCTGGCCCGGCGCGATCTCGAGGTCGACTCCCTCGACGGCGTGCACGACGCCGTCCATGGTGGCGAAGTCGACCGCCAGCCCTTCGACGGACAGCAGCGGAGCGTCCGTGGTCCGTGTCTCTTTCGCAGCGTTCATCGTGCTCTCGTCCTCGGGTCCATGGCCTCGCGCAGGGCTTCACCGAACAGGGTGAAGCCGAGCGCGGTGACCGCGATGCAGATGCCGGGCAGGAATGCCAGCCATGGCGCGATGGCCAGCTCGGCCTGGGCGTAGGTGAGCATGCGGCCCCACTCGGCCGTCTCGGGACGGCCGCCGCCGAGACCGAGGAACGACAGCGCCGCCGCATCGATCACCGCCGTCGCGAGTGTGAGCGTGCCCTGCACGATGACAGGCCCGATGGCGTTCGGCAGCACATGCGACATGGTGATCTGCCCGCGACCGAGCCCCAGCGTATGGGCCGAGAGCACGTAGTCGCTCGATCGCTGCTGCAGCATCGACGCCCGCAGGAGGCGGGCGAAGATCGGAACCTGGGATGCTCCGATGGCGATCATCACCGCGAAGGGCGTCTGACCCAGGATCGCGGCGATGGATACCGCCAGCAGCAGGTTCGGCACCGACAGGATGATGTCGACGATGCGCATGATGAGGGTGTCGACCCATCCGCCGAACGTGCCGGCGAGGAGTCCGAGGATCATTCCGCCGACCAGACCGAGCGCGGTCGAGATCACACCGATCAGCAGCGACGCCTGCGCGCCCCAGATGAGCTTGGAGAGCACATCGCCGCCGAAGCGGTCGAGCCCGAGGGGGAACTCCGGCAGCTCCCCCGGACCGGGGATGTGCGTCGGCGTGATGTACTTCGCGCCGGGCAACGCCGTCTCGGGGTACGGGGCGAGCAATGGCGCGAGCACCGAGACGAGGACGAACACCAGCACGATGCCGGCGCCGATCCAGGCCGTCGGGTTGCGGCGGAGGCGGCGGAACACGTCGCGCCAGAACCCCCCGGGCCCCTCTTTGAGGCCGGCCTGATTCACGGCGACCGTGTCGACGACCGAGCCGCTCGCCGCGGACGGACCCTGCGCGGGTGGGAGCGAGATGGTCATGACGCCACCCCCTTTCGGAGAACGAGACGGATCATCACTGCACCCGCACTCTCGGATCGATGAAGCTGTACGACACGTCGACGGCCAGGTTGATCAGCGCGTAGGCGATCGCGATGAAGATGATGAACCCCTGCAGCACGGGGAAGTCCCGTGTGAAGATCGCCCTCGCGAGGAAGGACCCGATGCCGGGGAACGCGAAGACGGTCTCGGTGAGCACTGCCCCCGAGATCAGGAGCCCGGTCTGCAGACCGATCGTCGTGATCACCGGCAGCATCGCGTTGCGGAGGATGAAGCGACTGCGCAGCGTCGACGAGCCGACGCCCTTCGCCCGCCCCGTCCGCACGTAGTCCGCGTTCTGCACTTCGAGCACGCTCGCCCTGGTGATGCGGACGATGATCGCGAGCGGGATGGTGCCGAGCGCGAGTGCCGGGAGCACCAGGTGCATGAGGGCATCCCACGAGGCGTCGAACTCGCCGGTGATGATGCCGTCCCACACATAGAACCCCGTCGGATGGGTGGCGTCTATTCGTGGGTTCTGCCTGCCGTCCGACGGCAGCCAGCCGAGCTGCACGGCGAACACGTACTTGAGGATGAAGGCGAGGAAGAACACCGGGATGGTGATGCCGATGAGACTCAGCACGACCGACGCGTGGTCGGTGAACTTGCCGTGGCGGCGAGCGGCCCAGTATCCGAGCGGGATGCCCACGCCGACCGCGAAGATGAGCGCGACGACGCTCAGCTCGATCGTGGCCGGGAATCGGCGGAAGAACTCCTCCGTGACCGGCCGGTTGGTCTGGATCGATGTGCCGAAGTCGCCCTGCAGCAGGCGGCCGACCCAGATGAAGTACTGCTCGATGATGGGCTTGTTGAAGCCGTAGAGCTCGTTGACCCTCTCGATGGCCTCGGGTGTCGCCTTCTCGCCGAGAAGCGCGACGGCCGGGCCGCCGGGGAGGGCCCTGACCCAGGCGAACAGCAGGATGCTGAGGCCGATCAGGGTGGGGATGAGGAAAAGCAGTCGTCTGCCGATGGTGCGCAGCAAGAGGTCTCCGTTGATCAGAAGGTACGCCGGGCCCGGGTCCCCGCGGCGAGCGCGGGGACCCGGGTGGGCAACTCAGTCGGTCAGACCTACTCGGTGAGGACGATGTCCGTGAAGACCTCGTCGTTCACCGGGCTGGCGGGGTAGCTCTCGACACGCGGGTCGAACGCCAGTGTGGGCGCCGGGTGCGCGAGCGGGACACCGGGGATGAACTGCGCGACCATCTCGTTGATCTCCTCATAGAGGGCCGTCTGGTCCTCGAGGTTGGAGACGCCGCGAGCCTCGTTGAGCTTCTGGAACAGCTCCGGGTTGTCGAAGCCCCACTCGGAGCTCTGCTGCCCGAAGAAGACGCCGACGAAGTTGTCCGTGTCGTTGTAGTCACCGGTCCAGCCGAGCAGGTGGATGCCGTGGTCCGACGTGCCGGTGGTGCGGTCGAGGTACTCGACCCACTCCTCCGAGACCGGGGTGGTCTCGACGCCGACCTCGGCGAGCTGCGACGAGAGGACCGTGAAGATCTGCTCGGGGTCCGGCATGTAGGGACGCGAGACGTTGACCGGGTAGTTGAAGGTCAGCTTCAGCGGGTTGGCCTCGTCGTAGCCGGCCTCTGCCAGCAGCTCCTTGGCCTTCTCGGGGTCGTAGTCGTAGGTCGTGACATCGGGGTTGTAGCCGTTGACGGTGTCGGGCACGAACTCGATCGCCTTCTCGGTGCCCTCGGGCAGGACCTGGCTGATCAGGGCATCCTTGTCGACCGCGTACGAGAGCGCCTCGCGGACCTTCGGGTCCTGCAGCTCAGGGAGCGCCTGGTTGAACGCGAGGTACAGGATCGTGAACGGAGGACGGGAGACCATGGTGAAGCCGTCGTCCTCGAGTGCCTGCGTGTCGGCCGGACCGACGAGGTCGTAGCCGTCGATGGAGCCGGACTCGAGAGCCTGACGACGCGCGGTCGGGTCGTCGATCGTGCGGAAGATGATCTCGTCGATCTGACCCGCCTCGCCCCAGTAGTCGTCGTACGCCTTGAGCGAGACCTGCTCGCCCGGCGCCCACTCGTCGAACTGGTACGGGCCGGTGCCGACCGGGTGCCCCATCGCGTACTCCGAGAGGACGGGTGCCTCGGCCGAGCCGCTGACCTCATCAGCACCGAACTCCTGCAGGGCCGAAGGGCTCTGCATGGAGAAGGACGGCAGCGACAGCGACGCCACGAACCCTGCGAACGGCTTGTTCAGGTCGATCGTCACGGAGTAGTCGCCGTCGGGGGTGCAGGACTTGTAGACGGCGTCAGCCGGGTTCTCCGCGTAGCCCTTGAAGAGCTTGTTGTAGTAGTAGCCGAACGCCTCGGAGGCCGCGAGGCCGGTCCAGTTGAACCAGCGGTCGAAGTTCGCGCATACGGCTTCGGCGTTGAACGGCGTGCCGTCGTGGAAGGTCACGTCCTCCTTCAGCGTGAAGGTGTGGCTCATGCCGTCTTCGGACGATTCCCATGACTCGGCCAGCAGCGGTGCCGGGTCGGCCGTGCCGGGCTCGGTGCCGACGAGGCCCTCGAAGATCTGACGCGAGACGCGGAAGCTCTCGCCGTCCTGGGCGAAGGCCGGGTCGAGGCTCGCCGGGTCGGAGGACGCCGCGAACACGAAGGTTCCGTCGACATCGCCGGACGCCTCTCCGCCGTCGTCGCCGCGCTCGCTGGCGACGCATCCTGAGAGGACCATCGCGGCGACTGCCGCTCCGGTGACGGCGATGAGACCTCGCCGACGCATGACTGAGTGGTGCATTGTGTGACCTTTCTGTCGAGCGCTGCTGTGCGCGTTCCGAAGACATCGTCGACTTCGGAAACGGTGATTCCTTGAAACTACCCAGTGCGCAGACCGATGCCAAACACCTGCAGGTTTCATTCCTGTTACGGATGTCCGGGGGTGTGGCCGATCCGGTAATCTCCAGAGCGTGCCCGACACGTCTCCCCTCGCCGTCTGCGTCGGCGAGGGCCTCGTCTCCTTCGTCCCGGCCATCGCCGCGCCCCTCGAGGACGTGCGGACGTTCCACCGCTCGCTCGCCGGAGCGGAGTGGAACACGGCGATCGCACTGGCCTCGGCCGGCATCCGCACCGCCGTCGTCTCCCGTGTGGGCGACGACGGGTTCGGGCGCTTCCTCACCGCCGAGCTGCGCCGGCACGAGGTCGACGACTCCGCCGTGGAGATCGACGCCGAGGCGCCCACCGGCCTCTACGTCAAGGAGCTGTCACCGCGTCCGGACGGCTCCGTCGACGGGACCATGCACTACTACCGCTCGGGCTCCGCGGCCGCGGCCCTGTCGCCGGCGACGCTCGACTCCCCCGCGGCATCCGCGCTGCTGTCACAGGCCGCCCTCGTGCACACCTCGGGGATCACGCCTGCTCTCTCGGACACCGCCCACGCAGCGCAGAACGCCCTCTTCGATGCGCCGCGCGACGGGCGGCTGCTCAGCTTCGACGTGAACTGGCGACCTGCGCTGTGGCGCGGGCGACAGGAGGAGGGGCGCGCGGTGATCGCGGACTACGTCCGCCGCGCCGACATCGCGTTCTGCACACGCCCCGACGCCGAGGCGGTCTTCGGCACCGGCGAGCCCGATCGACTGCGCGAGCTGTTCCCCGAACCGAGGTATCTGCTGGCCACGAGTCCAGACGGCGCTGTGGCCTTCGACGGCGCCGAGCGCACCGACAGCAGGTCGCTCGATGTCCCCGTCGTGGAGTCCATCGGCGCCGGAGATGCGTTCGCCGCCGGATTCCTGGCCGGCGTCCTGTCGGGACTCTCGCTCACCGGCAGCCTCGCTCGCGCGCACCGGATCGCGACCAGGGCACTGGTCAGCACCCGAGACCACATCGACTGATCAGCGGCGCTGTTCCTGCCGGTCGCCACGGGCACCGGTGACGGTCGACGGGTATCTCATCGCCTGCTTCTAGCGACGTCGACGTGGCGCCGCAGCGTCGTGCGTCAGCTGGAGCGGGATGACCACGGGTTCGCCCCGGTGCTGGACGACCCGGACGAAGAGGATGTCGACCAGCGCCAGCTGCGCGATGCGGCTCGACATCGCGGCCATGCGGAACGGCGACTCCTGCGCGTAGGTGATCAGCGAGACGTCTGCGGCGAGCGCGAGCGTCGAGTCGGAGGCGCTGGTGATGGCCACCGACAAGGCGCCCGCATCTCTGGCGATCTCGACAGCCCGGACGACCTCCTGCGTCTCGCCCCCGTGGGAGAACGCGATGACGACGTCCTCCGGGGTCCGCAGCGACGCCGTCGTGAGGGCGAGGTGCGGATCGGCGGAGTGCGCGACCGAGCACCCGATGCGCGCGAGCTTCTGCTGAAGGTCCTGAGCGGTCAACGACGATGCGGCCTGCCCGAACAGATCCACGTGGCGCGCCGCCACGACGGCCCTGGCGACGCGGTCGAGCGCGTCGGCGTCCAGTCCGAGCGCCGTCTTCTCGATCGCGTCGATCTCCTGTGCCGCGAGCTTCGCAGCGATGGCGGACGGCTCGTCATCGGGATCGATCGCCGTGGTGTCGAGGCCGAAGCGCGCCTGCTGCGCCTGGGCGAGCGTGATCGTGCGGGCGACCGCGACCCGCAGCTCCCGGTATCCGCTGAAGCCGAGCGACTGCGCGAAGCGAGCCACGGTCGACAGCGATGTGTGACAGAGCTGGGCGAGGTCGTTGATGGCGAGGTCGACGACGAGCGTGGGGTCTCCGAGGATCGTCTCCGCGACCCGTGCTTCTGCAGCACTCAGTCGGGGAACGGATCGGCGCACCAGCGCGAGAACATCGGCGTCCACGGTGTCATCCTGCCTCAGTCGGCGGCACCCGCGCTGTCGGGCGACGGATCGGCGCGGCGCGACGAGCCCCCGATCAGTCGATCTCTGGCGGCCTGGGCTCCGATCCGGCTCGCGGATCCGACCTCCACGAGCGCGAGGGGCAGAGGCTGCCGTGCCGCGAGTCCGACGTTGACCACGACCGCGTCGGGATCACGCAGAGCGGCGCGCTCGACGAGCGCACGCTGCCCGTCGTCGGTGTCTGGACGATCCAAGAGGACGACCGTCAGTCCGTCTGCCGCGACAGCCGCGTCGAGAGCCCCATCCTGCTCGTCGATCGTCGTCCGTGCGACGTCGACGCGCACGCGATGACCGTCTGCCGCCAGAGTCTCAGCCACGTACGCCGACGCGCTGTCGACCGCGAGCGTCGAACGTCGGCGAGCATCGACGACGGCGAGCGCCTCGGCATCGCGCGTCACTCCTGTGATCGCGCGTCGGACGATGTCCGATCCGTCGTAGTCGACGGGAGTCGCAGTCTCGGCACGGACGCTCAGCGTCTGAGCCAGGCGGGAGACCCTCCCGGCCGCTTCGGCGAGTCGCTCGCGAGAGAGTGAGCCGTCGTCCACCGCCGCGAGGATCCCGTCGCGCGCGGCGAGGAAGTCTCGACGGTCCTGGTCGGGGAGCGTGGCCTCACCGCGGTTCGTCGGGTTGCCGATGCACAGCAGATCCGCTCCGGCCGCGAGGGCACGCGCGGCGCCTTCGCCGATGCCGACGGTCTCGCGGATGGCCGCCATGTCGAGGGCATCCGTGATGATCACGCCGTCGAAGCCCCAGCCACGGAGCAGCCCGAGCACTCGGGGATTCAGCGTCGCCGGCTCGGCGCCCCAGGCGGGAACGACGATGTGCGCGGTCATGACGGCGTCGACACCTGCGGCCACCGCCGCGCGGAACGGCTCGAGGTGCACGCGCTCGAACTCCTCGATCCCCAGCGAGATCTCGGGCAGTGCGTGGTGCGAGTCGGTGTGCGTGTCACCGTGCCCCGGGAAGTGCTTGACGCACGCCGCGACCGCCGTGCTCTGCAGGCCCTCCACCGCCGCCTGCACGTGTCGGGCGACGAGCTTCTGGTCGCTGCCGAAGGAACGGACGCCGATCACAGGATTCCGCGGATCGGTGTTCACATCCGCGACGGGACCGAGCACGACGTTGCCGCCGATCGCGGCCACTCGTCGAGCCAGCTCGGCACCCGATGCCCGCGTCGCCTCGACGTCGTCGACGATGCCCAGCTGAGCCGCCCCCGGAAGCGTGGAGCCGGCTGCGGACTCGAGGCGTGTGACGTTGCCGCCCTCCTCGTCGATCCCGATCAGCGCGTCCGGATTGGCCCGCAGGATCTCGTCGCTCAGAGAAGGAAGTCCCTCGCCGACGTTCTGACTGAAGTACACGACACCCGCGAGGCCGTCGCGCAGCTCGTCGAGAAGCCATTCGGGGGCCTCCGTGCCGAGGAACCCCGGCCAGAGCACCCCGTTGGCGAGGCGGACGAGGTCGTCGGTCATCCCTTCACCGCTCCCGCGACCATGCCGGCCGAGAGACGACGCTGCACGATCACGAAGAACACCATCACCGGGATCGTGATGATCGTCGACGCGGCCATGATGCTGCCCCAGTCGTTGGAGTGCAGGCCGAAGAACGACTTCAGTCCGATCGAGACCGTGTACTGGTCGGTCGCGCTGCCGAGGATCGTCATGGCGAAGATGAATTCGTTCCAGGCCGTGATGAAGCTGAAGATGCTGGTCGCGACGAGACCGGGCATCACCAGCGGCAGCAGGATCGAGCGGAACATCCGCCACCAGCTGGCGCCGTCGATGTACGCGGCCTCCTCGAGCTCGACGGGCACGGCGGCGACGAACCCGCGCAGCATCCAGATCCCGAACGCCAGCGAGAGCGCGACGTACACGACCATCAGGCCGAGGATGCTGTTGAGCAGCCCGAGGCTCTTGACCTGCAGGAAGAGCGGGATGACGAGGGCCTCGAGCGGAACCATCTGCACGACGAGGATCATCATCAGGATGGTCGTGCGGAACTTGAAGCGGAACCGGGCGACCGCGACAGCCGCGAGCAGACACACCAGGGCGCTGACCAGGACGGTGACGAGAGCCACGATCGCGGAGTTGCGGAGGTAGGTGCCGAAACCGCCGTCGGTGAGGACGAAGGCGAAGTTGTCGAACGTGAACTCCTGAGGCAGCAGCGACTGCCCTCCGCTGGACGCCTTGGCGTCGAGCGCACTGGAGACCATCCAGTAGACGGGGAACAGCGTGAAGATCAGGACGGCGGCGATCGCGATGCCGGTGCCGACGCGCGACATGACAGACGGGCGGGGGTTCACAGCTCGTCCTCCTTCATGAGGGAGCGGATGTACACGATCGTGATGCCGATCAGCACGAGGGTGAGCAGCACGGCGAGCGCGGCACCGAAGCCGTAGCGGTTCTGGCCGAAGGATTCGACGTACGACCAGACGCCGAGGTTCAGCACCGATCGGTTGCCGCCGCCTCCACCGGGCATCAGGTAGACCTGCGCGAAGACCTTGAAGTCCCAGATCGTCGACAGGATGATCACGACCGAGAAGACGGGCTTGAGAGTGGGGAAGATGATCTTCCAGAACCGCATCCACGCGTTCGCGCCGTCGAGCGCGGCCGCCTCGAGCATCTCCTTCGAGACGCCGAGCAGGCCCGCGAGCACCGTGATGGCGACGAACGGGAAGCCGTGGTGCACGACGTTCAGCAGCACGATCGCGTAGAACGACCACTGATTGGTGAACCAGTTCACCGGGTCGTCCATCAGGCCGAGATCCTGCAGGACGGTGTTGAAGATGCCGCGGTCGGCATCGAAGATGAACGTCCAGACGTAGGTTCCGGTGACGGCGGGCATCGCCCACGCCACCATGATGCAGCTCGAGACGATGGTGCGCCACACCGTGCCCAGCTTCGCGAGCAGCAGCGCCACGAGCGTGCCGACCGCGACCGTGACGAACACGGCGACGGCGGCGAAGCCGACGGTGTTCGGCAGGACGACGGTCCACAGGGTCGGGTTGGTGAGCGCCTCGACGTAGTTGTCGACGCCGATCCAGTTGTTCTCGCCGGTGTTGATCTCGCGAAGACCGTAGTCCTGCAGCGAGAAGATGACGACCTGGATGAGCGGCCAGAGCATGAGCACCGCGAGGATGACCAGCCCGGGGGCGAGAAGAAGCCAGGGGCGGGCCGTGATCAGCGAGAAACCCCGCTTGGGCGGCCGGCCGCCGGCCACGGAGGCGGAGGTGGACTCCGCCTTCGTGACCGGCAGTGGCGCTTGCACCATCGACATGAAGGGATACAGCCTTACTGGTTGAGCAGGTCGGTCATCTCAGCAGCGGCGTCCTTCGTCGCCGTGGCGACGTCCTTCTGCCCGCTGAGGATCGCCTGGATCATCGAGTTGGTGGTCTTCTTCGCCTGAACGGCACCGAAGTTCGGGGTGACCGGCACGGATGCGCCGCCCTCGACCATCTGCTGCGCGAACGGAGCGACGAGCGGGTCGGTCGAGGCCAGGGCCTCCTCCATCGCGGACTGCACTCCCGGGAAGTATCCGGTCTCGTCAGCCCACTTCTCGGCGAACTCGCCCGTGGTCATCAGCTTGACGAACTCCCATGCGAGGTCGGCGTTCTCGGTCGTGTTGAAGACCGACAGGTGCGAGCCGCCGAGCACGGACGGAGCGATGCCGCCGTCCTCGCCGGGGATCACGGCGGCGCCGATCTTGCCCTCGAGCTCGGGGTTGGCCTCGATCAGAGCCTTCGGGGTCCAGGAGCCCGAGAGCATCATGGCGACGTTGCCCTGCGTGAACGAGTCACGGAGGTCCGTCTCCTTCCAGGTCGTGGCCCCGGCGGAGGAGAAGCCGTGCTCGGTCGCGAGTCCGGTGTAGAACTCGATGCCGGCCTGCGACTCCTTGCTGTCGAGTTCGCTCGTCCAGGTCTTGCCGTCGAGGGTCGCGACCTCGCCGCCGGCGCCCCAGACCCAGGGGTACACCTGGAACTCCGCGTCACCCGCGACGGGGAACGGCAGCATGTCGGGCTTGGCGGCCTTGATGGCCTCGCCAGCGGTGACGATGTCGTCCCACGTCTTCGGGGCCTCGAGACCGAGCTCCTCGAACACGTCGGTGCGGTAGACGATGGAGCGGACTCCGGCGTACCAGGGCATGCCGTACAGCTCGTCTTCGTAGGTGCCGGCGACCGCGAGGCCCTCGACGAGGTCGTCACGCAGGCCGTCTTCGGCGTCGACGTACTCGTCGAGCGGCTCGAGGGCACCCGCGTCCGCGAACTCCGCGGTCCAGGTGGTTCCGGTCTCGGCGATGTCGGGCGTGGTGCCGCCGGCGATCGACGTGACGAAGCGATCGTGAGCGTCCGCCCACTGGATCTCCTCGATCTTGACCGTGGCGCCGGTCTCGTCTTCGAAGGCGCTCGAGACCTCGTCGTAGAACGCGCTCGCGTCCGGGTTCGTGCCCTTCATGATCCAGACGGTGAGCTCCTGGCCCTCTCCGTCGACGGCTCCGCCGGTGTCGGCTCCGCCGCCGGCACAGGCCGCCAGGCCCAGGGTGGCCACGGCGCCCAGCGCCACGACCGGAAGAATGCGCTTGTGCATCAGGGATCTCCTCTTTGAACGTCCTGGCGGCATCGGGTGCCTACCACGTAGGAAAAAGTATTCATCACTAACTAATTCCCTGCAAGTTATTCTCGGAAACGTCATGCGGCCGTAACATCGAGCCTCCGCGGCAGACTCGCGGCGAGTCAGCAGCCCTCAATCCTCCCATCGCGTGAGCCGACCACACGATGTCGAGGCGGAGTGAGCGCGTAGTCTCGGAGGATGGGCAGGACGCGAGCGAAGGACACCGAGCACCCGCAGGTCCGTCTCGACCACGGAGGCATCGCCCGCATCGTGCCGTCGGAGTTCACCAGCGGATTCGAGCTCATCGTCGACGACACCCCGCAGTCGCACGTCGACCTGGATGACCCCACGCACCTGCACTTCGAGTACATCGTGCGGATGGGCGCCGTGATCGACCAGCTCGCTGCCGGCCCCCTGACCGCGGTGCACCTCGGCGCGGGCGCACTGACGATCCCCCGCTACATCGAGGCGACCCGCCCCGGTTCCCGGCAGCAGGTGATCGAGCTCGAGGCACCGCTGGCCACCCTCGTGCGCGAGCACCTCCCCCTGCCGCGAGGCGCGGCCATCCGGCTCCGCATCGGAGATGCCCGCGAGGGCGTCCGCCGCCTCCCCCCGGCGATCGTCGGCACCTGCGATCTGGTGGTGTCCGACGTCTACTCCGGAGCCCAGACACCTGCTCACCTCACCAGCATCGAGTTCTACCGCGAACTCGCCGAACTGCTCGCGCCCGCCGGCGTGCTGCTCGTGAACGTCGCCGACGGGCCGGGCCTCGCGTTCGCCCGGCGACAGGTCGCGACGATCGCGGAGGTTCTGCCCGAGATCGGCGTCCTCGCCGACACCCAGGTGCTGAAGGGGCGCAGGTTCGGCAACCTCGTGATCGCCGCATCGGCGGCTCCCCTGCCCACCGAATGGCTGCCCAGGATGCTCGCCGCGGGGCCGCATCCCGCCAAGATCGCGCAGGGTGCCGAGGTGACCGCCTTCGTGCAGGGTGCGCGCGTGGTGACCGATGCGGATGCCGTCGCCTCCCCTCGTCCGGACGCCTCGCTGTTCCTCCGCTGAGGCCTCGATCGAGATCGGATGCGGGGCCGTGGGGCGTGCCGCCCCGACGACTTCGCCGACGCGAGGCACACTTGACGGGGGACGCTGCGGAAGGAGAGCAATGAGTTTCATCCAGGGATACGACCCGGAGAGCCTTCGCGAGCTGGTCGACCTCGGTGAATGCGCCGCACGGCTGGAGGAGATCGAGAGCCAGCGGAGCCTTCCGGCACTGCTGGAGCGGGTCTGGCTGCTGAAGGTCCTCGACCGTCTGGACGAAGCGCTCCCCCTCGCCGATGAGGCCGTGCGCCAGTCGCGCATGGCGGGCACACGCAAGGACGTCCTGCGCTCGAGGGTGCTGCACGCCACGATCCTGCAGCACCGCGGCGCCCACGCCGCCGCCGAGCAGGAGCTCGCGACGTGCGCCGCCGAAGCCGAGGGACAGCGCTGGCTGTCGATCGCCGCGTTCGCGCACCACCATCACGGCAGGAACGCCTACGAGGCCGGCGACTACGAGACCGCTCGCGAGAGCTTCAAGCAGTCCCTCTTCCTGCGCCGCGAGGCCGGGGCCGAGGACCGAGAGCTCGAGACGGTGCTGCTCGCCATCGAAGCCGCCGAGCGGCGCCGCACGACGCAGCTCGTCGCGGGCTGACGGCAGCACACGCCCGCCGGTGCCCCGCTGAGGGGCGATGTCGGCGGTATGGCTTAGCCTGATCGCATGGCGGAACTTGACCGGGTGCGCGTCTGGGGCGAGGCACTGATCACGCTGCACCTCGACGACAGCTGGTCATTCGGCTTCGACCACGCGAAGCGTCGGGCGGGGCAGTGCGACTACACGAAGAAGCGCATCACCGTGTCGCGGTATCTGGCTGCGCGGTTCGAGGACGACGAGATCCATCAGGTGCTGCTGCACGAGGTGGCGCATGCCCTCGCGGGTCATGAAGCGGCCCACGGCCCGACCTGGAAGCGCGTGGCCCGAGACCTGGGCTACGTCGGCGGAACCACCCACCATGGCGAGACGGCGGTCGAACTCGCGCCGTGGGTCGGCCAGTGCCCCGCTGGTCACGTGACCTACCGCCATCGGCGTCCGTCACGCGCCACATCGTGCGCGCGGTGCTCCCGCTCGTACGACGCGCGCTACCTGTTCGACTGGACTCGGCGCGAGATCACGGCCGACACAAGGCTCGCGGCGCAGATGTCGCGCTGATCCGCGCACGACGTCGACCCGCCCCGAGCGCCGCGAACCGCCAGAGTGCGGTCAGCGCGCGTGAGGACCTGATTCCGGATCGGCCTCGGGCGAGGGTTCCTCCTGCGCTCGATCCGAGGCTGCCGCGTCGGCGGGTGCGTCCCGGTCGACGGGAGTGTCGTCATCCTCCCGCTCCTCAGGCCGCCCGCGCGCCGCACCGACGTCGCTCGCACGCCCCGCACGCCGACGCAGGAGCGCTGCCAGGGCTCGCCACCCGACGAGGAAGACGCCGAGCACGAGGGTCGTGACGATGATGAACGCGATCTGCGCGGTGTCCCCCGCCACGACGCGCAGCAGCAGCCCGCCGACCACGGTGACGAGCCAGACGACGGCACCCCAGGCCAGCGACCACGGTCGACGCGGCCTCGCCGGCAGAAGCGCCGCCACGACGTGACCCAGCAGGAGGGCGACGATGAACGGCCAGGCGGTGAGCAGGAACCCGCCGGGATCTTCTCCGTGCGAGGCACGGCCGATCACGGCGAAGACGAGCACCAGGACGGCATCGACGATGAAAGCGGGGACGAACCTCATGCCATGACCCTACGTCGCGGAACACGAAACCCGTGCCGGATGCACGGCCTGTTGCCGAGCGCGTGCAGGGACGAGATCCACAGGCGCCTCACCTACGAGCGGGGATGGCCTGCGCGCCGGGGACGACCGCAGACCGCTCAGTCGAAGGCGACGAAGAGCCCGTCACGCAGCACGGGGACGACATCCAGGGCGTCGAGCTCGGCGGCGTCCGACACCGTCGTCGGCGCAGCACCGGATGCCCGCATCCGCTCGGTCGCGGCGACCCCGTCCGCGAGCTCACGCGCCGAACCGCTCGCGCTGACCATGTGGCGCAGCGCTCTCTTCAGCGCGCGGAATCCCTCGGCGGCCACGGCCGCATCGGGCGCCGTGTGGTCGATGCCGAGTTCGGTGAGCGCGGCGACGATCGCGCCGGCTCCCAGGTGGTCTTCGACCGCGAAGCGCACGGTGCCCGCGGCGTCGGCTTCGCCCGCGGCGATCACGCTCACGGAAGTACGTGACTGGTTGCGCTCCTGCAGCGTCGCGATCGCTCGTGCCACTGCCGCCGCGTTGCGGAGACTTCCGATCAGCACGACCGCGTCGCCGGCGCGGGCGGCGACCGCGGCACCGTTGCGGGACCATTCACGCGCGTCGTCGAGCGAGACCGCGGAGCCCGACGCGACAGCGTCTGCCACCGTCGACGAGAAGCGGAGCACGTCGACCACGACGACGACATCGGCGGGCGCGACGCGATCGAGCCCGTCGACGCCCCACTCGAGACGCACCTGATACGTGGACTGGTCGAACGGAGACGGCATCCGTCCAGCCTAGAACGACCGCCCGGGTGCCGATGCCCCGATGACCGATTCGGTCATCGGGGCATCCCCAGGCGTCGTCGTCAGTCGGCGGCCAGTGCGTCGACGGGCGCCACGCGGGTGGCGAGGCGAGTCGGCGTCGCGGCAGCCACCAGGGTCAGCACAGCGGTCGCCGCGACGATGATGACCACGGGCAGCCAGGGCACGTGCGGTGCGACGAGCCCTGCGGCCTCGAAGTCGGGCAGGGTCGGCACGGAACCGAGCAGCGACTGCGCCGCGATCCATCCGTAGGCGATGCCCAGGATCAACCCGGTCAGCGTGGCGGCCACCGTGATGTGCGCCGCCTCGAGCAGCACCATGCGGCGCACCTGCCCATTGGACAGGCCGATGGACCGGAGGAGTCCGAGCTCGCGACGACGCTGCACGACGCCGATCGTCAGAAGGTTGACGAGACCGACCGCGGCGATCACCGCCGACACCGCCACGAGCACCATCATCACCGATGCGAAGGCGTCGAACGGGGTGAAGAACTCCGCAGGCGTCTCGCCCTCGACCTGACCGATCAGCATCTGCTTGACCGATTCGAGCGCGACCGCGAACATCGTGACCAGTGTGACCCCCATCACGACGCCGATCGCCATGCGCGACGAGCGCTCGGGATAGCGGAGGGCGTTCTCGGCCGCGAGTCGTGCCGTGGCACTCGATCCGAACATCCGCCCGACCAGACGCAGCACGGGAGGCATGAACAGCACCGATCCGAGCGCGAGTCCGGTGAAGGAGAGCAGTCCGCCGACGAAGGCGACGACCACCCCGAGCGGGTGCACGAGGCCGACGACGACCCCTGCCGCCAGCAGCACGGTGCCGGAAGCCAGCAGGATCCATGCGCCGATGTGCCGCCCGGGGCGGGACAGCTCTTCGCGAGTGCGCTCGACCGACCCGCCGATCGCCTGCAGCGGCGTGACGGCGAGGACGCGTCTGGAGCCCACCCATGCCGCCGCCCAGGTCGTGAGCGCGACGCCGACGACCGGCAAGGCGATGAACGGCTGGGCGAGAGAGAACCCCTGCGGCACGTTCTCGATCAGCCCGGAACCGATCTGCACGCCGACCGCGGCGATCACGAGGCCGGCGAGAAGCCCGAGTGCCGCGCCGATGACCCCCACCGCGAAGCCCTGCCGGCCGACCACGGCCCGCTGGGACCTCGCGGTCGCGCCGATGAGGCGCATCAGGGCGATCTGACGCGTGCGCCCGGCGATGATCGTCGAGAACGTGTTCGCGGTGACGATCGCGGCGACGTACATCGCGACGCCCGTGAGCAGAACCGAGAGCAGTCCCACGATGAACGCGAGCGTCTCGCTGTCGCCGATGAAGGGGTCGGCCTGCAGCACGGCTCCGAGGTAGGCCGTGGTCTCGACCAGCACCACTCCGAAGGCGGCCGAGAGCGCTGCGACCAGGATGCTGGCGCCCATGCCCCGGTCGCGCAGCCAGGCGAGGCGTGGACCGGTCGCGGACGTCTGCGGTACGACGGCGAGAGTCGGAGACTCGATGACGGCGCTCATGCCGCGACCTCGGCGGCGAGCATGTAGGCCGAGATCTCCTCGGCGCTCTGGCGCGGGTGGTCGGCGACGATCCGGCCGTCTCCGAGGAACAGCACCCGGTCGGCATGGCTCGCCGCGATCGCGTCGTGGGTGACCATGGCGATGGACTGTCCGTGCTCGCGGCTCGCGGTGGCCAGCAGCTGCAGCACCTCGCGCCCCGTGCGGGAATCGAGATTGCCCGTGGGCTCGTCGGCGAACACGAGATCGGGCGCCGTGGCGAGCGCACGGGCGATGGCGACGCGCTGCTGCTGGCCCCCCGAGAGCTGATGCGGTCGGTGCTGCAGACGGGATCCGAGCCCGAGCGTCTGGATCAGTCCATCGATGCGCGCCTTCTCGATCGCGCTGGGTCGCCGCCCGTCGAGTTCGAACGGCAGCATGATGTTGCCGAGGGCGGTGAGCGTCGGCACGAGGTTGAACGCCTGGAAGATGAAGCCGACCCGGCGGCGGCGCAGGATCGTGAGATCGAGGTCTCCGAGCTCCGTGATCTCGGTGTCGCCGATCCAGCTCCTCCCCTGCGTCGGGGTGTCGAGGCCGGCCATGATGTGCATGAGCGTGGACTTGCCCGAACCGGACGGTCCCATGATGGCGGTGAACTGTCCGCGGCGGATGCCGACGCTGACGTCGTCCAGCGCGTGGACGGTGCCCTCGCCGGCGCCGTAGGTCTTCTTGAGGTGCTGGACGCGGGCTGCGAGCCCGAGGTCGGTGGTCGTGATCTCCATGCCTTCGACGCTACGGACGCCGGCTGCTCCGCCGCGTCGGCCTGACGGCGCATCCGCCTACATCGCAAGGATGATCCCGCGGACAGGAATCGGGTCAGGCGAGTCCGTGCTCGAACGCGAAGACCACCAGCTGCACCCGGTCGCGGAGGGTGAGCTTCGTCAGGATGCGGCTGATGTGGGTCTTGACGGTCGCCTCGCTGAGATATTCGCGAGCGGCGATCTCGGAGTTCGAGAGCCCCCGGGCGGCGAGCGCGAAGATCTCGCGCTCACGCTCGGTCAGCGCGGAGAACTGCACCGGCACCGGCTTCGGCTCCTCGGCGAAGTGCTCGAACAGCTCGCGGGTCGCCGACGCGGCGATGACGCTCGAGCCCGCGTGGACGGTGCGGATCGCGGCGAGGAGGAACTCGGGGTCGGCGTCCTTCAGGAGGAATCCGCTCGCCCCCTGACGTATCGCGCGAGCGGCGGCCTCGTCGAGGTCGAAGGTCGTCAGCATGACGATGCGCGGCGGGTCGGGCTGAGCGAGGATCTCGGCGGTCGCAGCGAGCCCGTCCATGACCGGCATCCTGATGTCCATCAGCACCACGTCCGGTCGAGTCGCGTGCACGAGAGCGACGGCTTCGCGGCCATCGCCCGCTTCTCCGACGACGTCGAGGTCGGGCTGCGAGGCGAGCAGCATGCGGACTCCGGCGCGGAACAGCGCCTGATCATCGACGAGGACGACCCTGATCATGCGACTTCTCCGATCGGGAGCGAGGCGCGGACGACGAACTGCGCTCCCTGGCGCTCCGCCTGAAGGCTACCGCCGACGAGCTGCGCCCGTTCACGCATGCCGATCACCCCGTGACCGCCGCCGATCTGCGGCTGCTCCCGTCCCACAGTGTTGCGCACCTGGATGTCGACACGGTCGGGAAGCCACGCGAGGTGCACGTCGACCGCGCCGTCGCCGTGACGGATGGCGTTCGTGAGCGCCTCCTGGAGGATCCGGTACACCGCGAGCTGGATGGCTCCCGGCGGCTCCCCCGGCGGCATCGGATCGACGGTGATCCGGGGCTCGACTCCCGCCTGACGCACCTGCGCGAACAGAGACTCGAGGTCTGCGAGCGTCGGCTGGGGACCGTCCCCCTGTCGGTGGCGCAGCTGCGTGAGCAGCAGACGCACGTCGCTCAGGGCGCTGCGAGCGGTCTGGGCGATGGTCCCGAGGGCCTCGGTGGCCATCTCGGGCTTCGCGGCGGCCGCATACCTGGCGCCGTCGGCCTGCGCGATCACCACGGCCAGCGAGTGCGCGACGATGTCGTGCATGTCGCGGGCGATCCGCACACGCTCCTGCTCCTCCGCCGCGAGCGACTCCGCCTTCAGCTGCGCCGAACGGGTGCTCCGCGCGCGCAGCACCACCCGCCACAGCAGACCGCAGACCCACGCGAATCCGAGCGCGAGCACCGAGACGACCAGGAGCAGCGTGCCGGTCGTCAGCTGATCCCACCCGCTGGCGCCGGAGGTGACGCCCGTGACGACGACCAGGTAGACCGCCGAGACCAGAGCACCGAGCAGCGCCGAGCCGAAGCCCCACCACAGCACCGCGCGGGACCCCCAGGCGGCGGTCGCGTAGAGCACCAGGAGGATCGCCACATCGATCGGCAGCGGACCGAATCCGGACAGCATCTGCACGATCGCGCCCGCCCAGGCCGCGGCGAGCGCGAGTCCGGGGGCGAGCCTGCCGATCGCGACTCCGCCGAACATCAGGATGCCCGCGGTGACGATCGCCGCGACCGCCGCACCGCTGATCCCCTCGCCGACCGCCCCCGGGCCGTAGAAGACGACGGAGAAAGGCGTGAGGATGACGAAGAGCAGCGCCGCCCCGACGATGTCGAGCACGAGCGCCGTACGGGAGAGCGGGCGGATCACTCCCCCACGCTACGCGGCACGGCATCCGCCTCGCATCCGCCTGCAGATGTATCCGCGGTCCGGTCAGGCGCGGGCGATGATCTCGCCGTGCGGCACGAGGTACCACCCGTCGCCGTCGTCGGCCCAGCGCTTCCACGCGTCGCTGATCACCTGCAGGTCGCTCGACGTCGCCATCTCGCTGTCGACCAGCTGCCGCGCGAGCGCCGATTCGAGGATGCGGTCGGCCCACATGCCGCCCCACCAGGCGCGATCCTCGGGATTCGCGTAGGTCCAGTTGGAGGTCGTCGCGGTGACGTCATCGAATCCGGCCGCGCGGGCCCAGGCGAGAAGGCGGCGCCCCGCATCGGGCTCGCCGCCGTTGGCCCTCGCCGCTCGCCGGTAGAGGTCGAGCCAGTGGTCGAGTTCAGGGAGCATGGGGAACCAGATGAAGCCTGCGTAGTCGGCGTCACGTGCCGCCACGACACCGCCGGGCGCTGCGACCCGGCGCATCTCACGCAGCGCCTGCACCGGATCGCCGACGTGCTGCAGCACCTGGTGCGCGTGGACGACGTCGAAGGTGTCGTCGGCGAAGCTCAGCGCGTGCACGTCTTCGACCGCGAAGTCGAGGTTCGTGAGCCCTCTGCTCGACGCGAGATCGCGCGAGAGTGAGAGCGCGTTCTCATCGATCTCGGTCGCCGTCACGTGGGCGACGACGCCCGCGAAGTCGACCGTGATGCTGCCGGGCCCCGCTCCGACGTCGAGAAGCCTGGTGTTCGCGGTGAGGTGGGGGCGCAGGTACTCCGCCGAGTTCGCGATGGTGCGGCTGCTGTGAGAGCGGAGGACGGTCTCGTGATGTCCGTGCGTGTAGGTGGCCATGCCTCACTCTGGCAGGAGAGTTCCCACTCCGGCGAATCGACCGTCAGTGCAGTTCGACGACGGCGCGTCTGATCGACTCGCGGTCGGGTTTGCCTGAGGCCAGCACGGCGAGTTCGTCGACCATGATCAGCCGCGCCGGCCTCGCGTGCCTGCCCAGCTCTTCGGCGACGAGGTCTCGTGCGTGCGCGAGCTGCTCCGACTCGCTTCGTCGCAGAGCTTCGCCTCTGGGTGCGACGATGACCGAGGCCTCACCCCATCGCTCGTCCGGTACGCCGACGACCACCGCGCCGGTGAGTCCCGGGACACTGCGAACCAGCCGTTCGACGCGGTCGAGGGAGATGTTGATTCCGCCCGAGACGATCACATTGTCGGCGCGGCCGTGCACCCGCACCACGCCGTCGTCGAAGAGCCCGAGATCGCCGGTGTGGTACCAGCGGATGCCGTGTTCGTCGCGCGAGAAGTTCTTCGCCGTCAGCTCCCCGTCGCCGAGATAGCCGTCTGCGAGCATCGGACCGGCGATGCGCAGCTCTCCGTCCACGGTGCGCACAGCGACCGTGTCGAGGGGGACACCGTCGTAGACGCACCCGCCGCTGGTCTCGGTGGAACCGTAGGTGCGGACGAGCCGGATGCCGAGATCGGCGGCCCTGTCGCGGAGGGGCTCGGGCAGCGCCTGTCCTCCCACGAGGATCGCCTGGTAGGCCTGAAGCGCGGCCGACACCGGTCGGTCGTCGGCCGCGTCGAGCAGAGTCGACAGCTGCGCAGGCACGAGAGAGGTGTACAGCTCGGGGATCGCGGCGGAACCGCAGGCAGACGGGCGGAGCATCGACAGCGTCGCCTCGGCGAAGGACTCGGGCGAGAACCGACGGCCCAGCGCGACGGGGTGCGTGCCGGCGATCAGAGACCTCACGACCACCTGGAGCCCTGCGACGTATCCGGCCGGCAGCGCGAGCAGCCAGCGCCCGCCGCCGACTCTCGCCGCCGTGGCCTCGGCGCTCGCCCGCAGCGCCTCGCCGCTCAACGCGACCCGTTTGGGGACTCCGCTGGAGCCGGAGGTGGCGATCACGACGGCCGTGCCGTCCGGCACCCATTTCGGGGCGTCTCCGAGCATCCCGAATCCGAGCGCCGGCCCGCCGTCGAGCGCGCGCGCCAGAGCGGCCCGCAGTTCGGCCGGATCCTCGGCATCCGTCGGCGTCAGCGCGACCATGTGCGTCTCGATCCGCTCAGTAGTGCCAGGGGAACGAGGTCCAGTCGGCGTCCCGCTTCTCGAGGAACGAGTCGCGGCCCTCGACCGCTTCATCGGTGCCGTAGGCGAGACGCGTGGCCTCGCCCGCGAACACCTGCTGCCCCACGAGCCCGTCGTCCACCGCGTTGAAGGCGAACTTCAGCATGCGGATCGCCGTGGGCGACTTGGTGAGCACGGTGCGCGCCATCTTCAGCGCCTCGCGCTCGAGCTCGGCATGGGGCACGACCCGGTTGACCGCCCCGGCCTCGTACGCCCGCTGCGCCGAGTACTCCTCGGCGAGGAAGAACACCTCGCGCGCGAACTTCTGCCCGGTCTGCCTCGCCATGTACGCCGATCCGTACCCCGCGTCGAAGCTGCCGACATCGGCGTCGGTCTGCTTGAACCGCGCCTCCTCGGCGGAGGCGATCGTGAGGTCGCACACCACGTGCAGCGAGTGCCCTCCGCCGGCCGCCCAGCCCGGCACGACGGCGATGACGACCTTCGGCATGAAGCGGATGAGGCGCTGGACCTCGAGGATGTGCAGGCGACCGGCGCGAGCCGGATCGTGCACGGTCGTCTCGTCATCGGAGTACTTGTATCCGTCGCGGCCGCGGATGCGCTGGTCGCCGCCCGAGCAGAACGCCCACCCGCCGTCCTTCGGACTCGGTCCGTTGCCGGTGAGGAGGACCGCGCCGATGCGGGGGTTCTGCCGTGCGTCGTCGAGTGCCCGGTAGAGCTCGTCGACCGTGTGCGGGCGGAAGGCGTTGCGCACCTCGGGGCGGTTGAACGCGATGCGCGCGACTCCGCCGTCCGTGCTCACGTGGGCGGTGATGTCGGTGTAGTCCTCGGCACCGGGCGCGAGCACCCATTCGTCCGGGTCGAACAGGTCTGAGACGAATGCGCTGGTCACAGCATCCAGCCTATTCCCGCCCGGGTTGCGCGCGGAGACGGCGTCGCCCGGAAGAGGCGACGCCGTCTGCGTGCGGTGATCAGCCGCGGCGAGCGCGAGCGGTCTTGATCCAGCCGTCGACGATGTCCCAGATCGGGAACGCGATGAGGGCGAACCCGGTGATCACGGTCAGGATGCGCATCGTCTCATCGGTCACGCCGTTGTCGGTGAAGACGAAGCGGAGGAACTCGGGGTTGAGCAGCTCGCCCTGCACCAGCAGCGTCAGCGACCAGACGGCGAACACCGCCGCGAGCACGGTGTTGACCACAGCGGCGGCGATCGTCCAGCGGCGGCGAGCGTAGACCACCACCGTCAGCAGCGCCTCGGCGACGAAGAGCCCGAGGAAGAACGTGATCCCCCAGGGCCACAGACCCGGGTTCAGGATCGCGATCGGATCTCCTTCCGTCGGGAAGAAGCCGATGAATGCGTCCCAGAAGACCGCGCCCACCCCCAGCACGAGGAACACGAGCGACGCGATCGCGTCCGCCCTGCCGGCTCCGTTCTGGGTCGGCTCGGGCAGCTGGTCGACGTCCCACTTCACCCCGGTGTCCGCTCCGGTGCGCTCGAGGATGAAGAAGACCAGGGTCACCCAGAAGCAGACGTGCACGATGACCGAGATGCCGACCGTGACGGCGGCGCCGATCATCGTTCCGATGGGTGCGCGCTCGATCGCCTGCGCGATCGCGACACCGCCCATCGCGCACACCGGCACGATGATGAGCAGCAGCTTGAGCAGCCGCCACCACGCGAGGTAGTACCGGGGTCCGATCAGGTGCAGCGGCCGGTCGGCGTAGCCGGCGGCGAGGACGCCGGGGTCGCCCAGCTCTGTGAGGACCGCCCGTTCCGCCTCGGCCGGGTCGTCCCCCTGTTCGAGTCTCGCGTCGATCGCGTCGGCGATGGATCCTTCGAGCTCGGCGCGGACGTCGTCCTGCACCTCGGGCGTGAGGCTGCGGATCGTGGCGCTGATGTATCGCTCGGTGAGCGTGGCTGTCGAGGGCATGTCAGTTCTCCTCAGCTGTGAGGGTCGCGATCGCCGTCGTGAGCGATCGCCATTCTTCGGTCAGGGTGTCGGCGAGCCGGATGCCGGCTTCCGATGTGCGGTAGAACTTGCGGGGCCGCGCCTCGTCGGTGTTCCACTCGCTCGTCAGGTACTCCTGCTTCTCGAGACGCCGAAGCAGCGGGTACAGCGTGTTCGCATCGGTGGCGAAGCCGCGGCGCTCGAGGTCTTCGAGCAGCCCGTAGCCGTACCCCGCCGTGCGCAGCAGCTGCAGGCACGCCAGCACCACGGTGCCGCGGCGCAGTTCCTGCAGATGCGTGTCGAGGGTCTCGTTCATGTCCATCACACTACTGTGCGTCACACACCATTGTCAATCACACATTTATGTGAGGGACAAGGCGCGTACGGTGGTCGCATGGCGATCGAGATCCTCCGCATCGACGCGACCGATGACCGGTCCGTCGATGCGTGGTGGGATGCGTACGCCACCGCCGAACGCGCGGATCGCGGCGCGGATGCCGTCGTGTGGTCGCTCGAGGAGTCGCGCAGCGAGCTGCAGCAGGAGTCGGCCGTCGTCGATCGACGCGCCTATCTGCTGCGCCACGCCGACCGGATCGTCGGCTCCGCGAGCCTCGCGCTCCCCCTGAAGGACAACACCCACGTCGCCCATCTCGCGATCAGCGTGCCGCCCGAGCACCGACGGCGCGGCATCGGCTCCGAGGCCCTCGCGTTCCTCGAGGCAGAGGTCACGGCGTCCGGTCGGACGATCGCGCAGGGGGCGACGTCGTGGCGCCACGCACTCGGTTCGGAAGGTGCCGGATCGCCGGGGCGTGAGTTCGCACGCGCCCGCGGCTACAGCCTGGCGCTCGGCGACGTGCAGAGCAGGCTCGACCTCCCGGTCGACCCCGCACTGCTCGACCGGATCGAGAGCGACATCGCATCGGCCATCGCTCCGTACGAGATCCGCAGCTGGGTCGGCCGCATCCCCGATGAGGTCGTGGAACGCTGGACGATCCTCGACGCCGCCCTCGAGACCGAAGCCCCGACCGGCGAACTCGCCATCGAACCCCAGAGACCCGATGTCGACAGCATCCGCGAGAGCGAGGAACTGCTCGACCGCCAGAGGCGCGTGTCGTTCGGGGCCATCGCCCTTGCGACCGACGGCGAGGCCGCGGCGTATTCGCAGCTCGTCGTGTCGACCGACGACGGCAACGCCTATCAGTGGGGGACGCTCGTGCGCACCGCGGACCGGGGGCACCGGCTCGGCATCGCGGTCAAGGCAGCCAACCTGCGGATGCTGCAGAGGGAGGCGCCGCAGACCCGCGCCGTCTACACCCACAACGCCGAGTCGAACGCGCACATGCTCGCCGTCAACACCGCGCTCGGGTTCCGCCCCAGCGAGCGGATGGGCGAACTGCAGAAGCGCCTGCGCTGAGGCGGACCCGTCGGCACGGCGGATCCCCGACGAGGCGCCGACAGAGCAGAATGAGCACATGCTCCCACCGCTCGCAGATCTGCTCGGCTCGGCCAGGGTCGTCTCGCTTCCGATGCACACCCGCTTCCGCGGGGTCGACAAGAGAGAGGCGCTGCTCGTCGAAGGGCCGGAGGGATGGGCGGAATTCTCTCCGTTCGTCGAGTACGACGATCTCGAGTCGGCCACCTGGCTCGCAGCGGCGATCGACTTCGCCTGGAAGACGCAGCCCGAGCCTCTCCGCGAGCGCATCGGCGTGAACGCCACCATCCCGGCTGTCGAGGCGGCGCAGGTCGCCGAAGTGCTGGCCCGCTTCGCCGGCTGCCGCACCGCCAAGGTCAAGGTCGCGGAACCCGGGCAGACGCTCGCAGACGACATCGCCCGTGTGCGAGCCGTGCGCGAGGCCATGGGGCCGGAGGGTCGCATCCGCGTCGATGCCAACGGCCTGTGGAACGTCGACGAGGCCGAGCACGCCGTGCATGCGCTCAACGAGTTCGATCTCGAGTACGTCGAGCAGCCGTGCGCGACAGTGCCGGAGCTCGCCGAACTGCGCACCCGGGTGAAGTACATGGGCATTCCGGTGGCCGCCGACGAGAGCATCCGCAAGTCCTCCGACCCGCTCGCGGTCGCGCGCGAGAAGGCCGCCGACCTGCTCGTCATCAAGGCGCAGCCGCTCGGGGGCATCACGCATGCGCTGCAGATCATCACCGCCGCGGGCCTGCCCGTCGTGGTCTCCAGCGCGCTCGACACCGCGATCGGACTCTCCCAGGGCGCGGCGCTCGCCGCCGCCCTGCCGACTCTCGACTACGACTGCGGGCTCGGCACGGCATCCCTGTTCCTCGACGACGTCGCCGACCTGCGCCCGGTGGACGGTTCGATCCCGGCAGCTCGGGTCACCCCGGATCCCGACGCGTTGGCGCGGCTCGCCGCCTCGGACGACCGACGGGACTGGTGGCTCGATCGCCTCGCGCGGTGCTACGCCGTGCTCGACGCGCGCTGACCGCCGTTCGTCTGCGAGGTCACTCCGCGAGCAGCAGCTGCACGAGGCGCCCGAGCTCCTCGCCGCTGGAATGCCGCAGCTGGTCGGAGTCCTGACCGGCCATCGCTCCGCGAACGGTCATGCCCTCCCAGATGATCATGAGCATGCGCGCGGCCTCTTCGGCAGGAACCTTCAGCTCGAGCGAGCTCACCGAGACGATGTCCGTGATGATCACGGCGATGCTCGACACCATCTCGCGCTCCTGCACGAGGTAGGCAGCGCCGAACTGATGGTCACGCAGAGCACGGATCCGGATCTCGCTCATCAGCATGACGCCCAGGCGGTCATCGCCGCCCGCGTCCATGATCCGCTGGACGAGCTCGACCGGGTCGCATCCCTCTGACAGACCGCCCTCGGCGGCGATCTCGTCGACGCGGTCACGCACCGCATTGACGCGCTGCTCGCCGACGCTGCCGGCGAGCACGAGGAAGAGCTCGTCCTTCGACTCGAAATTCGAATAGAACGCGCCGCGGGTGAACCCGGCGCGATCGCAGACCGCTTCGACGGAGGCGCCGTCGAGGCCGACCTCGGCGAAGACCTGCGCGGCCGCATCGAGAAGCCGGGCTCGCGTGTTCTCCCGGCTGCGGGTGGCGGGTGTCGTCATCGAATCCTCCTGCCTCTCATTCTCACACCCCGCACACAGACTCCGGGGCTCGGACCACCTTACGATACAGGTATGTATTGGATACACCTGTGTATCCAGCCCGTATTCCCTGAGGAGCCTCGTGTCCACACTCCTGTCCTCGCTCGGTCGCTGGTCCTACCGGCACCCGTGGCGCGTTCTCGTCTCCTGGCTGCTCGCCCTCGGCATCGCGGGGGCCGGCGCCCTCGTCCTCGGGGCTGGCACGGACAACTCCTTCTCGATCCCGGGCACCGAGTCCCAGGCCGGCCTCGAGCAGCTCAACCGCTCGTTCCCCGCGGTCAGCGGCACCAGCGCGCAGATCATCGTGGTCGCCGCCGACGGCGACTCGATCACGGATGACGCATATAAGACCGACATCGAGGATGCCGTCGACCAGCTCGCCGACCTCGACGACTCGGTGCTCTCGGCGACCTCCCCGTTCGACGAGATGGTCAGCGGCATGATCAACGACGACGAGACGGCCGGTATCATCCGCCTGCAGTTCGACGGCCAGGCCAGCGATGTATCGGAGGAGACGCAGGATGACCTGCGAGCCGTCGTGGCCGAACTCGCCGATGAGCTGCCGGACGGATCACAGACCTCCCTCGGCGGAGAGCTCTTCGCCACCTCCATCCCCGGTGTCACGCTCACCGAGGCCGTGGGTCTGCTGATCGCGCTGCTGGTGCTGATCGTCACGTTCCGCTCGTTCGTCGTCGCAGGGCTCCCGCTGCTCACGGCCGTGCTCGGTGTGGGCATCTCGATGGCCGGCATCTTCGCCGCCACCGCCTTCGCCACGGTCTCGTCGACCACTCCCCTCCTCGCCCTGATGCTCGGGCTCGCCGTCGGAATCGACTACGCACTGTTCATCATGGCCAGGCACCAGGATCAGGTCCGCGAGGGAGTCGACCCCGAGGAGTCGACAGCGCGGGCTGTGGGCACGGCAGGCTCGGCGGTGGTGTTCGCGGGCGTGACCGTGCTGATCGCCCTGATCGGACTCGGGTTCGCGGGCATCCCGTTCCTGACGACGATGGGCATCGCGGCCTCCGCCGCCGTCGCGGTCGCCGTCGCCATCGCCGTGACGCTCACCCCCGCTCTGCTCGGCTTCATGAAGGGCCGCGTCGCCGGTCGACCGCGCCGGGCTCCGAAGGCGAAGAAGGGCAAGGCAGCCCCCGCGCAGCGCCGTCGCTTCAGCGAGCGCTGGGTGACCGGCGTCACCCGGCGTCCGATCCTCGTGTCCCTGGCCGTCGTGCTCGGGCTCGGCATCGTCGCCGTGCCCGCCCTCAGCCTGAATCTCGCGCTGCCCAACGCGGGCGTGCTGCCGCAGGACTCCGAAGCGCGGCAGAGCTACGACCTGGTCGGCGAGCAGTTCGGTCCCGGGTTCAACGGACCGCTGATCCTGACGGGCACGATCGTCACGTCGACCGATCCGCTGACCCTGATGGAGGATCTCGGCGACGAGGTCGCCCAGATCGACGGGGTCAAGGAGGTCGCCCTCGCCACCCCGAACGAGACCGCCGACACCGGCATCGTGCAGATCATCCCCGAGACCGCACCCGATGACCCCGCGACGGCCGATCTCGTGCGAGAGCTGCGCTCGCACCACGACGAGTGGCTCGACGAGTTCGGCATCGACCTGAAGGTGACCGGGTTCACCGCGGTGGGCATCGACATCTCCGACCAGCTGGGCAACGCCCTTCTCCCGTTCGGCATCTTCGTCATCGGCCTGTCTCTGATCCTGCTCACGATCGTGTTCCGCTCTCTCTGGGTGCCGGTCACGGCAGCCGCCGGCTATCTGCTCTCGATCGTCGCCGCGTTCGGCATCGTGGGAGCCGTGTTCGAGTGGGGCTGGTTCGCCGACGCCCTCCATGTCGCGAAGGTCGGTCCAATCATCAGCTTCATGCCGATCATCCTGATGGGTGTGCTGTTCGGGCTCGCGATGGATTATCAGGTGTTCCTGGTGTCTCGGATGCGCGAGGACTTCGTGCACGATCCCGACGGCAGGAGCCCCGATCGCGCGACTCGCCGAGCCGCGGCACTGCGTGCCGTGCGCAGCGGCTTCACGGGATCGGCGAAGGTCGTCACCGCTGCCGGCCTCATCATGTTCGCCGTCTTCGTGGCGTTCGTCCCCGAAGGCGACTCGTCGCTCAAGCCGATCGCGCTGGGCCTTGCGGCCGGCATCGCGATCGACGCGTTCCTGGTGAGGATGACGCTGATCCCTGCACTCATGGCCATCCTCGGGGAGCGCGCGTGGGAGATCCCGGCTTGGCTGGAGCGGATCCTCCCGAGCGTCGACATCGAAGGAGCGGCGGTCGAACGCGAGCGTCACCTGGCGGGCTGGCCGGGCGACGACTCGATCGTCGCCGCCGACGACCTCACGATGACGGATGCCGGCATCGACGGCCTCCACCTGCGCCTCGCACCCGGGGCCTCCGCCGTGCTCACCGGATCGTCAGCCGGCGCATTGCGCGCGCTCGCTCTGACGATCGCCGGGCGGGCGACTGCGGACGATGGCCGCCTCCGGGTCGCAGGCCATCTTCTGCCCGGTCGATCCGCGTGGGTGCGGGCGCATGTCGGAGCGGTCATGGCCGCCGATGCCGCGAGCCTGTCGGCCGACCTCGCCGAGGCACTGCGCGGACGGCCGGCTCTCGTGGTGATCGACGGAGCCGACCGGCTCTCCCGCCCCGAACGCGATCAGCTCGCGGCGCGACTGCGCGACTCCCGCAGCACGACGGCGATGCTGCTCACCGCGCTCGATCCCCAGGCGGCCCTGGAGATCCTGGCCGATGCCGGCCGCTCATCGGCTGACACGATCGACATCGACGCGCCAGCCGCACAGTCGCAATCCGAGTCCCCGGTGCCCCGCATCGTCGACGGCACCACCGAATCGACCGAGGTGAACGCATGACCCTCCCCATCGAACGCGCCCGTTCGCGCAAGCCCATCACGTGGCTGACGATCCTCGGCGTCCTGCTGCTTCCCGCGGCAGTGGGCGGCATCCTGGTCGCTGCCCTGCAGAATCCCACCGAGCGTCTCGAGTCGATGACCGCGGCGATCGTCAACCTCGACGAGCCCGTCGAGATCGACGGGCAGCTCACTCCGCTCGGTCGACAGCTCGCCTCGGGGCTCGTCGAAGGATCGGACGAGCTCGATTCCAACCTCACCTGGGTGATCTCGAACGAGGACGACGCCGCCGACGGTCTCGCCGACGGCTCGTACCAGGCCGTCATCACGATCCCCGAGGAGTTCTCGGCCGCAGCGACCTCGGCGGGGCAGGCGATCTCGGACGGCGGCGGCGACGCGGAGCAGGCCACGATCCAGGTCACCACCCCGGAGGACGGGCTCGTCGCCGATGACCTGATCACGAGTCAGATCGCGAACGTGGCGGCCTCGAGCATGGGCACACTGCTGTCGGAGGCGACGACGGAGAACATCCTCGTCGGCTTCACCACGATCGGAGACCAGATCGGCGAGGCCGCGGACGGCGCCGCCGAACTCGCCACCGGCGCGCGGGATGCGGCCACGGGAGCCGCGGCGATCCCCGACGGCGCGACTCAGCTCGCCTCGGGTGCCACGGAGCTCGGAAACGGCGCATCCTCCTTGGCATCCGGGCTCGACACACTCGCGTCGAAGACCCGCGAGGCCGCGAACGGCGCGAGCCAGATCGGCACCGGGCTGACCGCAGGCGCGACGGAGCTGCAGAATCAGGCCGGTCAGCTGCCCGCTCTCGTGGGAGCTGTCGAGACCGGGACAGCGGCCGCGACGGATGCCGCCACCCAGACCGCCGGGCTTGCTCAGCGCCTCGGCGCGATGGCCGCGAGCTGTGACCCCATGACCTCCGGTGATCTGTGCGCCGAGCTCGCCGCCGAGGCCGCGAACGCTGCGGATGCCGCGACGTCGGCCGGAACCGCATCGGGGTATCTCACGACCGTCTCTCCCCAGATCGCGACTCTCCCGGGCGCCTTCACCACGCTCGCCGCCCAGCTCGGCGAGGCGGGTGCGGGGGCGACGGGTCTCGCGGACGGTCTGAACCAGTTGGCGTCGCAGGGTCTCGACGAATCGGCGAGCGGTGCACGAGCACTGGCGACGGGCGCATCCCAGCTGTCGGACGGAGCGACCGAGCTCGCGACCGGTGCCGACGAGCTCGCGACCGGCCTCGACACCCTCGCCACGGGAACCGGCGATCTCGCGGGCGGCCTGCGCACCGCATCCGATTCGCTCCCCTCGTTCAGCGACTCCGAGTCGACCTCGCTCGCGTCGGTGATCGCCGATCCGGTGGCGTCCAAGGGCGCCGACGGCGCCACGATCTTCGGCCCGACCGCGATTCCGCTGCTCGCCGCCGTGGTGCTGTGGTTCGGGTCTCTCGCCTCGTTCCTGGTCATGCGGGCCTACACCGCGCGCACCCTGACCTCCCGACGCTCGTCGGCCGGACTCGCCCTGCGCGCCTTCGCCCCGGCTGCCGCCATCGGTGCAGCCCAGGGTCTGCTGGTGTCGCTCATCGTGCAGATCGTCGCCGGATACGACGCCGCGGCCTGGTGGGCATTCGCCGGTATCGCCGTGCTGGCCGGGATCGTCTTCGCCGCCGTCAACCAGGCACTCGTCGCGGTCTTCGGCGGCGTCGGCCGCTGGGTCAGCGCGCTCGTCGGCGTGCTCGCGATCGCGACCGGTCTGATCTCGACCGTGCCGGGATGGCTGGCGGATCTCGGCGCATCGCTGCCGACCTCCCCCGCGTTCGCCGGGCTGATCACCGCGAACGGAGGCGCAGCCGCAGCCCTCATCGTCTGGGGCGTGCTGTCGCTCGTCGCGACCACCGTCGCGGTGGCACTGCGGCGCACCACCTCCGTGAAGGCGGCCCTCGCGACGGCGTGAACCACCTCGCCGAGCACCGCTTCGGACCACGACGCAGGACGCGCCGCGCATCGATCACGATGCGCGGCGCGTCCTGTATCCGCTCCGAATCCGTGCCCGCTCGCGATCGAACGGTATTCGGACGTGTGCCCGCGCACGTACGATCAGAGGATGCGTCGCCCCTTCATGACCTCTCCCGCCCAGCTCGAGTCACTCGAGGGACAGCAGTATCTCGTGCTGCGACCCACGCGGGCCGTGTCGGACGTGTACCGGGCCGAGCAGAGGTCGGCGCTCGGCCGGATGGAAGCTCCGCACCCGCACACCGAGCACGTCACCCTGCGCGCGTTCCATGAGCCCGAGCGCCGCGAAGAGCTGCTCGCGCTGATCCGCGAGTGGGCGGTGGCGCAGCGTCCGATCGAGGTCGTCGCCGAGGCCGTCGACGTGTTCCCCGCACCCTGGCAGGTCGTCATCCTGCGGCTGCGGCGCACCGCATCCATCGTGTCGGCGTACTCCACACTCAGCGAAGCGCTCGAGGGAACGGACTTCCGACGTCTCGACGAGCGCAGCACGGACGACTGGACGTTCCACCTGTCGGTGATCTATGCGAAGACGCTCGCGCCCGCGGCGTGGACGGAGCTGTCGCACAAGTCGCGGCGCTCGCTCAGTTCGCGCCCCGCCGAGACCATCAGCGAAGTCGAGCTCGTCTGGTACGAAGACGGAGCCGAGCACTCCGAGGTCATCCCCTTCGGACTGCGCTCGTTCAGATGAGCCGCGCTCGGGCGCTCAGCTGAGGCCCGAGTATGCGTGCAGACCCTTGAAGAAGACGTTGACGATCGTGAAGTTGAAGAGCACGGCCGAGAAGCCGACGATCGCCAGCCACGCCGAGGGGTTGCCGCGCCAGCCGCGCGTCGCGCGAGCGTGGATGTACCCGGCGTAGAGAACCCAGATGACGAAGGTCCAGGTCTCCTTGACGTCGAAGCCCCAGAAGCGGCTCCAGGCGTAGTAGGCCCAGATGGAGCCGGCGATCAGCGTGAACGTCCAGAGGATGAAGCCGATGATCGCGAAGCGGTAGGCCATGCTCTCGAGCCGCTCGGACCCGGGGAACGTGCGCAGGAATCCGGGGCCGGTCTTCTCCGCGCCCTCGGAGATGAGGCGCTCGCGACGCGACTGCATCAGCTGGATCACCGAGAGGGCGAAGGCCAGAGCGAAGAACGCGGTGCCGAGCGAGGCCACGAAGACGTGGATCACCAGCCACACGCTCTTCAGCGGGTCCATCAGGGGCGAGACGTCGACGTAGAAGTTCGTGGCGGAGAGACCCAGCAGCACGACGACCAGACCGGTGATGAACGTGCCGAGGAAGCGCAGATCGATGCGCGTCAGCACCACCAGGAACACGGCGACGATCAGCAGCGTTCCCATCATCGCGAATTCGTAGAGGTTGGCCCACGGCACTCGCCCGGCCGCGAGACCACGGGTGAGCGTGGCGGCGAGATGGAAGATGAACGCGAGCACGGTCAGCGAGGTCCCGATGCGGGCCATCACGAAGCGCTGCGGAGCGACATCGGATCCGGATGCCGCGGCAGCCGTCGCCGCCTTGCCGCCGCGCGAACGGGTTCCGGCTCCGACGAGTTCGAACTCCTGCACGGTCGCCGCGTCCGCGGACAGCTGCGACCGACGGGCGAGGTCGAAGGCGTAGGCCACGAAGGCCGCCGCATAGATCGCGATCGCCGTCCACAGCAGGATCGGCGAGATCACTTCGAGATCGAACATGGTGTCAGTCTACTTTCGGGGTGTCGGATGCGGGGCGCGCGGAGTCGCGGTCGGCGGGCGTCTCGGGTGCCGACGCCGCCTGGTCGGAGCCATCGGCGTCAGAGCCGTCAGCCTCAGCGTCTTTCGCCTCTGAGGCGTCGGTGTCGGTGTCGGGCTCGTTGACCTCGACCGCCGTCGTGACCCCGGCCGCGTCCATCAGACGCGCATGACCTGCCACGAGGTCGTCGACGGCCGTCGCGAGCGTCGGGTCCTCGCCACGAGCGAGACCGGCGTACTCGAGAGAGACGGTGCCGTCCTGTGCCGTCACCTTGACCCACACCCGGCGTCGCGGGATGAACAGGGCGAGCATCAGACCGCCGAGCGCGAGAAGCGCGAAGCCGAGCACCCAGGGGCCAGACGCGTCGCGGTGGATCTGCAACGAGGCGAAGCGCTTGACCGATTGCGACGCGTCTGTCGCACCCGCCGGGGACTCGTCCTCGAAGGTCACGGTTCCCAAGCCGTTCGGCAGGTCGGCGGTCTGTCCGGGTGCCAGCTCGATCGATTCGAGGTCCGTCGTGCGCCCGGTGACCTTGGTCATACCGGTGGTGTCGAGCACGTAGACCGACCGCGGGATGCCCTCGTTGATGCCCAGGTCGCCGGTGTAGACGTCGAGCGTGAGGGTCGGGTTGGTGAGGTCGCCGAATCCCGAGAAGAACGCGCCGGTGTCGAGCACCCCCGTCGTCGGGTAGAAGAAGCCGACGAGGCCGACCTGCTCGCTGAGGCCGTCGGGGATCTTGATGACGCCCAGCGAGGTCATGTTGTTGTCCTGCGGCAGGAACGGCGTGCTGTTCGTGAACACCACGTCCCCATCGGGGTTGCGCACGGTGATCGTCGGCGCGTAGCCGTTGCCGAGCAGGAAGACGTTGTCGTCGGCGACGCCGAGGGGCTCGTTGACCTTGACCGATCCGGTGCGCTCCTCGCCGTTCTCCTGCACGGTGACGTTGGCCGAGAAGTCGCCTGCCTGGCCCGAGCCCGGCTCGCCGAACGGCTGGTACGTGACGTCGAAGCTGTCGAGACGCATCGAGTAGGGCGCGAGTGCTCCGTCGCTCACGAAGCGGCCGCGGTTCATCGAGTCGTAGTCGAGCAGGGTGTTCGCGAACGTCTCGCCCTCGACCAGGACGCGCTGTCCGGTGTACGCGAACCCTCCCCCGACGCCCACCGTGATCAGGACGCCGACGAGAGCGAGGTGGAAGAGCAGGTTGCCCGATTCACGCCAGTAGCCGCGCTCGGCCGAGACCGACGACGATCGTTTGTCGTCGTACCGCTCGACCCGGTAGCCCAGGGCTTTGAGCTGCTTCTGCGCGATGTCGATCGATGCGGCGGCCTCTGCCGGAGCGTCCGTCGAGGCGCGCTCGACCGCGCGGAAGTCGGCGAGGCGCTTCAGACGTGCAGGGGTGCGCGGGGGGCGTGCCTGCAGGGCCTTCGCATGGTGGCGGATGCGCGGGATGACACAGCCGACGAGCGAGGCGAACAGCAGCAGGTAGATCGCCGAGAACCACGGCGAGAGGTAGACGTCGAACATCTTCAGCCCGTCGAGCACGGGGAAGAGATCGGGGTTGTCGCGCTCCCACTGCGTGACGCCGTTGGGGTCGGCCATCCGCTGGGGGAAGATCGAGCCGGGGATCGCCGCGATCGCGAGCACGAGCAGCAGGATCAGCGCGGTGCGCATCGAGGTCAGCTGACGCCATCCCCAGCGCAGCCAGCCCACGAATCCGAGGCGGGGCTGGGTGATCGACTCTTCGCCGTCGACGTGGTCGGACGGCCGGAGCGGATCGCTCGACCTCTCGGTTGTGCTGCTCACGTCATCCTTCCGATGCGTCTTCTTCTGATCAGATCGGGAGGTCGACACTGCTCATCACCGCCGTCAGTCGGGACATGATGTCCGTCCAGAGCCCCGTGATCATCAGCAGGCCGAGGAGGATGAGCAGCACGCCGCCGATCACGTTCACGACGCGGATGTGCCGGCGCAGGAATCCGATCGCCTTCGTCGCCCATCCGAACCCGAGCGCGACCAGCAGGAACGGGATGCCGAGGCCGAGCGAGTACGCCAGCCCGAGCAGGCCCGCCCGCACCGGGTCGCCGGCGTTGAACGAGAGGGCGAAGATCGCGGTGAGCGTGGGTCCGAGGCACGGCGCCCATCCGATGCCGAGGGCGATGCCGAGCAGCGGTGCGCCGATCAGGCCGGCCTTCGAGTCGACATGGAATCGCAGCTCGCGCTGGGCGAACCCGAACAGACCGAGGAACACGAGGCCCATCAGGATGATCACGCCGCCGAGGATGCGGGTGATCAGCTCGCCCCACTGCAGCAGGAAGACGTTGGCGAGCCCGCCGAGCGCGGTGAGGGACACGAACACGAGGCTGAAGCCGAGGATGAAGAGCAGCACGCCCACGACGAGTCGGCCGCGAGCGGGGGCCTCGACCGTCGACACCGCCGAGCCGTCCGTCGGGTTCGGGACGCGGCGGGGGGCGACCGCTCCCCCGAGGAATCCGAGGTAGCCCGGCACCAGGGGCAGCACGCACGGCGACAGGAACGACACGAGGCCCGCGAGCAGCGCGACGGGGATCGCGAGCCAGAGGGCTCCCGATCCGATGATGACTTCGGGGTTCACGCCGCTCCCGGGAGTCTCACGAGTCCTCCGCGAGCGCGTCCTTGACGAGCGTCGAGAGGATCGAGGTGCCATCGATGGGCCCGATGATGCGGGCGGCCACGCGACCCTGCTTGTCGAGCACGAGAGTGGTGGGGGTCGCCTGGATCGGCACCGACGACGCGAAGGCGAGCTTCGCCTCGGCCGTGTCGACGTCGATGAGGCTCGGGTAGGTCACACCGAACTCGGCGGAGAACGCCTTCGCGGTGTCGGCCTGATCGCGCGTGTTGATGCCCAGGAAGGCGACGTCGTCGCCGCCATGCTCCTGCCAGACGCTCTCGAGGTCTTCCGCCTCGAGGCGGCACGGGGCGCATCCGGCGTACCAGAAGTTGACGACCGTGACCTTGCCCGCGAGGTCAGAGCTGGAGAAGTCCTCGCCGTCCTCGGTGAGTCCGCCGAAATCGGTGACGGGTTCGCCGCGTTCGGCGACCGGAATCTCGACGATCGCTCCGTCTGCCGCGACATAGCCCGGGTTGTCACCGCTGAGGAACGAGTCGTTCACGGGATCGGGAGCGCAGGCGCTCAGACCGATGGCGAGCACCGCGGCGAGCGCGGCCCCGACCGCGCGGCGAGATGGCCGGATGCGGGAGGAGCGGCCGCTGCGGATCGGACGAACCGTCGAGGCGAGTGGCACGATTCCCAGTTTACGCGGGGGTTCCTATGCATGGGCCGGATGCCCCGGGGGTGCTCGCCTGCCGTCAGAGACGCGCGAGGACGTCCTCCACGCTGGCCCGGAAGCGCGGGCAGGTGGCGATGTCGTGCGACCGGCATCCCATCGCGTGCTCGGTCATCTCCCGCGAACGGCGCATGTCCTCCATGCGCCGATCGAGATCGTCGAGGTGCCGCTGCAGCACCTCGTGACGCCCCGCACTGCCGTCGTCGAGGAGCACGGCGATCTGATCGAGGGTCATCCCGGCTGCCTTGCTGCGCTGGATGACAGCGATCCGCACGACGTCGTCCTGGCCGTAGCGGCGCCTCCCTGCGGTGTCCCGCGCGGGGCGCAGCAGGCCGACCGACTCCCAGTGCCTGAGCACGTTCGTGGGCAGCTCGAAGCGTTCGGCGACCTCTCCCACGGACCACGGACTCTCGATGCTTGACTTCATGTTGACATGAAGTCACAGACTGAGGACGAACGCAAGCGAGCACCCCTCGGAAGGACCCCACATGTACGACGCGATCGTGATCGGCGCAGGCCCCGCCGGCCTCCAGGCGGCATTGACCCTCGGGCGGATGCACCGCCCCACGCTGCTTCTGGATTCGGGCGAATACCGCAACGGCACCGTGCTGCACATGCACAACGTCGTCGCGAACGACGGGACTCCCCCGACGGAGTTCCGCGCGACGGCGCGAGCGCAGCTCGCCGAGTACCCGGATGTCGAGCTCCGCGACGTCGGAGCACAGACGGTGACCGGCTCAGACGGCGGCTTCGTCGTACGACTCGCCGACGGCGAGACGGTCGAGACCCGACATGTCATCCTCGCGACCGGCGTCGCCGACGATCTCCCCGACATCCCCGGACTTCAGGACCTCTGGGGCACGAAGGCCTTCAGCTGCCCGTTCTGCGACGGCCACGAGCACGCCGGTCGCTCGATCGGCATCCTCGGGCCCGCTCCTCGAGCCGAGCACCTGATCGGGCTGCTCGGGCGCATCGTCGGCGACACCACGGTGTTTCCTGTCGAGCAGCCGTTCGCGGCCGACGAGACGCGGACTCTCGAAGGCCTGGGCGTTCGGGTCAGTGCGGAACCGGTCGCCGCCGTCGCGCCGGAGGCGGCTGATGTGCGCATCACCACGGCGTCGACCGCGCACACCGTGGCCGGCGTGTTCGTGGCATCCGGTTCACTGCGCCACCGTGCGCCGTTCGCCGATCAGCTCGGCCTGGAACTGCTGCCCTCCGGCTCGATCGAGATCGACGAATTCGGGCGCACATCGCAGCCCGGGGTCTTCGCGGCGGGCGACCTCGCGCACCGGGCGTCGCTTCCCGGACCCATGGCATCGGTGCTGCTCGCGTCCGCTGCCGGTCAGATGGCGGCGGTCGGCGTCATCCAGTCGCTGATGGCGCACTGACCGCAGCGGAAGGGAGACCGAGGCGAGGGGTCAGACTGCTCCCACGTCCACCGCACCGCCGGTCGCCGCAGGTTCGGCGTAATCGACCTCACGCCACACGTCGCCCACCAGCTCGAACGAGGTGACGCTCGACAGTGCGCAGCGCCGGGTGCGCGGGTCGTGCTGCAGGGGCAAACCCGCCACCCGGAGGTGGGTGATCCAGATCGGCGCCTGATGGGACACCATCACCAGATCGCCGTCGTCGACCGACCGCCACGCCTCGGCCATCATGCCCAGCATCCGCTCGGCGATCGACGCGTAGGGCTCACCCCAGCTGGGCAGCGACGGCTGCCGCAGGTGCCACCACTTGAGCGGGTTCAGAAGCGAGCGGCGCATCTGCGTGCCCTCGAACACGTTGGTCGGCTCGATCAGGCGGATGTCGATCTCGGGCGAGAGGCCGAAGCGCTCGGCGAACGGCTCAGCAGACTCCTGCGCCCGCTCGAGCGGAGAGGAGTAGAGCCCCGCGACCGGACGATCGAGCCCGGCGATGTGATCGGCGGCGGCTCGCGCCATCTTCCGTCCCGCCCTGCTCAGGTGATAGTCGGGGAGCCGACCGTAGAGCACGCGCTTCGGGTTGTGCACCTCGCCGTGGCGGACGAGGTGCAGTCGCGATGCCACCACGTCACGCCCTGCTGTAGCGGGAGTCGCCGAAACCGAGGATGAGATACCCGATATAGGGGAAGACGAAGAGCAGGAAGAAGGAGAAGAGCCCGCCCTTGCCGAACCGCTCGCCGAGTCGCACCGCCACGATGATCCCGAAGATGAAGCCGACGATGGGGATGAGATAGAGCAGTGCGAGCCAGCCGGACATCCCGGCGATCTTGACGAGGAACACCACGTTCACGATCGGGATGACGGCGAGGATGCCGGGGTACCCCGCCTTGGTGAACACCTTCCACAGACCGACCGCGACGAGGACGTAGAAGACGAGCACGATGAGTCCGGTCGTGCCGGAGAAGATCGACGCATACAGGTCGGAGATGCCGTTGGAGTCCATGGTGACCCTTTCTGTCGTGGCGATCCTACTGACCGATATGCCGCGGGCAGAGGAGGCGACACCCGCCCACGTAGAATGGGCGGGTTCATCATTTCCCAGATCAGGAGGAATCCTCCGTGCTTCGCACCCACTCGGCAGGCTCACTGCGAGCCGAGCATATCGGTCAGACCGTCACCCTCTCGGGTTGGGTCGATCGCCGTCGTGATCACGGAGGAGTCGCGTTCATCGATCTTCGGGATGCGTCCGGCATCGCGCAGGTCGTCATCCGCGATGAGGAGATCGCGCACCCGCTGCGCAACGAGTTCGTCCTCAAGGTCACCGGCGAGGTCTCGCGTCGCCCCGAGGGCAACGCGAACCCCAACCTGCCCACCGGCGAGATCGAGCTCATCGCGACCGACGTCGAGGTGCTGAACGAGTCCGCTCCGCTGCCGTTCCAGGTGTCGACCGCCGTCGCCGACACCGAGACGGTCGGCGAGGAGGCGCGCCTCAAGTACCGCTATCTCGACCTGCGTCGCCCCGCCGCGGCATCCGCTCTGCGTCTGCGCTCGAACGTCTACAAGGCCGTCCGCGATGTGCTGCACGGCGAGGACTTCACCGAGGTCGAGACGCCGACCCTCACGCGCTCGACGCCCGAGGGCGCCCGCGACTTCGTCGTGCCCGCCCGTCTGCACCCGGGCAGCTGGTACGCCCTGCCGCAGTCGCCGCAGCTGTTCAAGCAGCTGCTCATGGTCGGCGGCGTCGAGAAGTACTACCAGATCGCCCGCTGCTACCGCGACGAGGACTTCCGCGCCGACCGCCAGCCGGAGTTCACGCAGCTCGACATCGAGATGAGCTTCGTCGACCAGGAAGACGTCATCACGCTGATGGAGTCGCTCATCGTCGCGATGTGGAAGACCATCGGCGTCGATGTGCAGACCCCGCTGCCCCGCATGACCTACGCCGAGGCGATGGCCAAGTACGGCTCCGACAAGCCCGACCTGCGCTTCGGACTCGAGCTGGTCGAGGCGACCGAGTACTTCGCCGAGACCCCGTTCCGGGTGTTCCAGGCCGAGTACGTCGGCGCGGTCGTCATGCCCGGCGGTGCGAGCCAGCCCCGCAAGCAGCTCGACGCGTGGCAGGACTGGGCCAAGCAGCGCGGTGCGCGTGGCCTCGCGTACGTCCTCTTCAACGAGGACGGCTCGCTCGGCGGCCCCGCCGCCAAGAACCTGTCCGAGGCGGAGCAGGCGGGCCTCGCCGAGTTCGTCGGCGCATCCGCGGGTGACTGCGTGTTCTTCGCCGCCGGATCGACGAAGGAGAGCCGTGCACTGCTCGGCGCCGCCCGCGTCGAGATCGGACGTCGTCTCGGCTTCCTGAACCCCGACGAGTTCGCGTTCACGTGGGTCGTCGACGCTCCGATGTTCGAGCCGGCAGCGGATGCCGTGGCGTCGGGTGACGTCGCCGTCGGCGCCGGAGCCTGGACGGCCGTGCACCACGCGTTCACGGGGCCGAAGCCCGAGTTCCAGGACACGTTCGACACCGACCCCGGTTCGGCTCTCGCCTATGCATACGACATCGTGTGCAACGGCTCCGAGCTCGGCGGCGGATCGATCCGCATCCACCGCGAAGACGTGCAGAAGCGCGTGTTCGAGGTCATGGGCATCAGCGACGAGGTCGCGCAGGAGCAGTTCGGCTTCCTGCTGGACGCTTTCAAGTTCGGCGCCCCGCCGCACGGTGGAATCGCCCTCGGCATGGACCGCGTGCTGCAGCACCTGTCGAAGACCGAGTCGATCCGCGACGTCATCGCCTTCCCGAAGTCCGGCAACGGGTTCGACCCGCTGACAGCCGCTCCGGCACCGATCACGGCCGAGCAGCGCGCCGAGGCCGGCGTCGACTTCGAGCCCGAGGACGACGAGGCCTGACGCCACATCGCCCCGTCGCACCGAGACCCCGTTCCGCTCAGCGGAGCGGGGTCTCTGCGTATGCGCCAGGCCGGATCCCGGACGCATGCACCGCGCATCCCCCGCTCGGCCGAATGCGTCAGGATCGGCCGGACTCACCGAATCCGGCCGTGACACACGCAGAATACCGCGCGGACGGCGAGCGGATGCCGGAGCGCGAGCGGATGCCGGAGCGCGAGCGGATGCCGGAGCGCAGGCGGAGGCGGATGCGCGGCAGCGCGGATGCTCAGCGCAGCTGCGCGAGCGCCGGAACGATGTTCTCGTTCCACACGTCGACGCCGAGTTTGGCGATGAGGGCGACCACCACGACGAGGAACACGACGCGGATGAAGGTCGTGCCGCGCGAGATGGCCATGCGGGATCCGAGGTAGCTGCCGGCGACGTTCGCGACCGCGAGGATGCCGCCGAGCAGCCACAGCACGGCGCCGTGCGGGATGAAGAGCAGCAGGGCGCCGGTGTTCGTGGCCAGGTTGACGATCTTCGCCTTCGCGCTCGCCTGCAGGAAGTCGTAGCCGAGCAGCGCGACGAGCGAGATCACCAGGAACGTGCCGGTGCCCGGCCCGATCAGACCGTCGTAGAAGCCGATCACGAGCCCTGACAGACCAGCCATGATGTGGTGCTTGTGCCCGCTGAAGCGCAGCCGCGTCGCGGCGCCCATCTGCGGGCGGAAGGCCGTGAAGAGCGCGACGGCGAGCAGCGCGACCACGATGATCGGCTTGAAGGCGGCGGCCGGCAGAACAGTCGCGACGGCAGCTCCCCCGAACGATCCGACCAGGGCGATCGCGGCCATCGGCAGAGCCGTGCGGATATCGGGTTTCGCACGTCGGTAGTAGGTGACGCTGCTCGTGGCCGTGCCGAACACGGACGCGAGCTTGTTGGTCGCGAGAGCCTGGATCGGCGAGATCCCGGGGATCAGCAGCAGGGCGGGGAGCTGCAGCAGACCGCCGCCGCCCACCACCGCATCGATCCACCCGGCAGCGAAGGCCGCGACGACGACGAGGATCAGCGTGCCCCAGGTGAGCTGTTCGAGCCCGAGCACACTGCCGATGTCCATCCGTCCAGGATGTCAGACCACGCGGCACCTCGAACGCCACTGCAGTCCGACCCGTCACACCTTCGACACCTGTCGTTCACCCGAGCCGCGATCATCGGCAACCCTCGGCTCATAGTGTCCTCTCGCAACCCGAATCCGGCTCACAGCGCCGGGCACCGAGAGGACCCTGATGACCAACTTCCACCGCCGCGCACGAATCGGCGCCGGCATCGCCCTGTTCACGACCGCCGCGCTGGGTCTCACCGCCTGCGCCACCGGCGCGGAGACCCCGGCCGCAGGCAGCGACGCTGTCGACGCCGCATCCGCGACCTCGGTCGAGGACTTCGGTTCCTTCTCCGACCTCGAAGAGGCCGCGAAGGCCGAGGGGCAGCTCAACGTCATCGCGCTTCCGCGTGACTGGGCGAACTACGGCGAGATCCTCGACCTCTTCGCCGAGAAGTACCCCGAGATCACGATCAACGAGGCCTCTCCCGACGTGTCGAGCGCCGAGGAGATCCAGGCTGCGAAGACGAACGAGGGCCTCGACACCGCGCCCGACGTGTTCGACCTGGGTCTGACCGTCGCATTGCAGAACACCGACGTCTTCGCGCCGTACCAGGTGCAGACGTGGGACGAGATCCCCGACGCTCTCAAGGAGCCGACCGGCCTCTTCGTCGGCGACTACGGCGGATACATGTCGATCGGCTACGACTCGTCGAAGTTCGACGCTCCCGAGTCGCTCGACGATCTGAAGGATGCCGCCTACAAGGGCGCCGTCGCCATCAACGGAGACCCGACGCAGGCCGGCGCGGCCTTCGCCGCCGTGGGCCTCGCGACCGTGCAGTCCGACGGCACCCTCGACGACTTCCAGCCCGGCATCGACTTCTTCTCCGACCTCCAGAAGGCCGGCAACCTGCTCAAGGTCGATGTGACCACCGCCACCGTGGCCAGCGGCGAGACCCCTGTCGTCTTCGACTGGGACTACCTGAACGCGGCGCACGCCACCGACAACAAGGACTGGAAGGTCGTCGTCCTCGACGGCACGGGCTACGCGGGCTACTACAACCAGGCGATCAACAAGGATGCTCCGAACCCGGCCGCCGCACGCCTGTGGCAGGAGTTCCTCTACAGCGACGAGGTGCAGAACCTGTGGCTCAAGGGCGGCGCACGCCCGGCCCGCATGGAGGCCATGACCGAGGCCGGCACCATCGACGCCGACCTGGCTGCTGCTCTTCCCGAGGTCCCCAGCGAGACGGTCGTCCCGACCGAGGAGCAGTCGACGAACGCCGGCACGCTGCTCGGCGAGAAGTGGGCCGCGGCGGTCCAGTGACGACTGCCACCGCAGCGGGGGCGGATGCCACGGCATCCGCCCCCGTCTCCCCCGCAGCGCACAGCGCTGGGTCTGCGACCTCGTCGCGGGCCCAGCGCTCCGCGCCGTCCGTCGCCTGGCTCGGTCTCGTGCCGTTCGCCGTTTACGTCGTGCTCTTCCTCGCCGTTCCCACCCTCCTCGCGATCGGCTCCGGCTTCTTCACGAAGGACGGGTCGTTCACCTGGTCGAACCTGTCGGCCCTGGCAGACCCCGTCGTCCTCACCACGTTCGCCAACTCCGCCGGCCTGTCGCTGCTGACCGCCGTCGTCGGCGCGATCGCGGGTGCTCTGGTCTGCTATGCCCTGCTCGGCATGAACCCGGACGGCGCCGTGCGCTCGACCGTGGATGCTGCGGCCGGCGTCCTCGCCCAGTTCGGCGGCGTGATGCTCGCCTTCGCCTTCATCGCCACGATCGGCATCCAGGGGGTCGTCACCCTCTTCCTCAAGAACGACCTCGGCATCGACATCTTCGCGAACGGCACGTGGCTCTACGAGCTTCCCGGGCTGATCCTCCCGTACATCTACTTCCAGATCCCGCTCATGGTGATCACCTTCATGCCCGCCCTCGCAGCCCTCAAGCCGCAGTGGGCCGAGGCGAACCTCACGCTCGGCGGCACGCGCGCGAGCTTCTGGCTGCGCATCGGCGTCCCCGTGCTCGCACCCTCGTTCCTCGCGAGCCTCCTGCTGCTCTTCGCGAACGCCTTCTCGTCGTACGCCACCGCCGCCGCCCTCGCCAGTCAGGGTTCGCAGATCGTGCCGCTGCAGATCCGCGCCGCCCTCACGAGCGAGACCCTTCTCGGCCGTGAGAATCTCGCCGGCGCGCTCGCGCTCGGCATGATCGTCATCGTGGGAGTCGTTATGGCCCTGTACTCGCTCATCCAGCGTCGGGCAGCGAGGTGGCAGTCATGAACCGCCTCGGCCCGTCACTCGCGACCCGCTGGATCATCGGCGTGGTCGTCGGCGCATTCTTCGCGATCCCGCTCGTCTCGACCCTGCTCTACACGCTGCGCCAGACCGACGGCAGTCTCGGCCTCGAGCGGTGGGCCGCGCTCTTCGATCCCGCGAAGTCGGCGGCGATCAGGCCGATCTGGATGGGCCTGGGCAACTCCCTGGTCCTCGCGGTCGTGACCGTCGCGATCGTGCTCCTGCTGCTCGCACCGACCATGATCCTGGTGAACCTGCGCTTCGCGAAGCTCACACCCGTCTTCGAGTTCGCCGTGCTGCTGCCGATCTCGATCCCCGCGATCGTGCTGGTCGTGGGTCTCGCACCGATCTACCTGCAGATCGGACGCACCCTCGGCACCGGCACGTGGACGCTGGCCTTCGCCTACGGCATCACCGTGCTGCCGTTCGCGTACCGCTCGATCCAGGCCTCCATCGACGCCGCCGACCTGCGCACGCTCGCCGAAGCCGCCCGATCCCTCGGCGCCGGCTGGCCTACCGTCGTGCTGAAGGTGCTCGCTCCCAACCTGCGTCAGGGACTCCTCGCGGCGTCTCTCATCTCGATCGCCGTCGTGCTCGGCGAGTTCACGATCGCCTCGCTCCTCAACCGCCAGGTGTTCCAGACGGCCATGGTCGTCGTGCAGAAGCAGGATCCGTACGCTCCGGCGATCTTCACCCTGCTGGCGCTGCTGTTCGTCTTCCTGCTTCTGCTTCTCATCGGCCGCGTCGCCCGCGGCACCGGAAAGGCCCGCTCATGACCCTCCCTCAGACCGCCGACAACATGCTGCTCGCCGAAGCCGGAGAGGGCACGCGCGTGCAACTGCAGGGCATCGTGAAGAGCTACTCGGGCAACACGGTGCTGCACGGCGTCGATCTCGACATCGCCCCCGGTGAGTTCGTCTCGCTGCTCGGCCCCTCCGGCTGCGGCAAGACGACGCTGCTTCGCGTGCTCGCGGGACTCGAGGGGCTCGACAGCGGTGCGGTGCTGCTCGGCGGCAACGATGTCTCGCGGGTGCCCACGAACAGGCGGGACATCGGCATGGTGTTCCAGTCGTACTCCCTGTTCCCGCACCTGCGGGTCGCGGAGAACACGGCGTTCGGGCTGCGTCGCCGCGGCGTCGGCAAGGCCGAGGCGGCAACGCGCGCCCTCGACGCCCTCGCGCTCGTGGGGCTCTCGGACTTCGCCGATCGCTACCCGCATCAGCTCTCCGGAGGTCAGCAGCAGCGCGTCGCGCTCGCCCGCGCTCTGGTCACCGAGCCGAAGGTCCTGCTTCTCGACGAGCCGCTCTCTGCCCTCGATGCGAAGGTGCGGGTGCAGCTGCGCGATGAGATCCGGCGCATCCAGCTGCGGCTCGGCATCACCACCGTGTTCGTCACGCACGACCAGGAGGAGGCCCTCGCGGTCTCCGACCGGATCGCCGTGATGAACGCCGGCACCATCGAGCAGATCGGAACCCCGGAGCAGCTCTACACGACGCCGTCCACGGCGGGCGTCGCCGCCTTCGTCGGGCTCTCGAGCGTCGTCTCGGGTGTCGCCGAGGGTGATCACGTGGTCGTGTGGGGTCAGAAGCTTCCCCTGCAGTCGCCGGCCGACGGGCCCGTCGACGTGTATCTGCGCCCGGAGAACGTGCACTTCGCATCCGAGGCCGATGCCGCGACCGATGCGCTGGTGCAGGAGAGCACGTTCCTCGGCAGCATGCGCCGCACGCTCGTGCGCACCGAATCAGGCGAGCTGGTGCGCCTCCAGCACGCTCCGGGCATCCGCCCGGCCTTCGGCGATCGCGTGCGGATCGCCGTCGCTCCCGAGCCCGTCGCCGTGCATCCGCGCGGCTGACCGAGCCCTATCGCTGGCGCAGTACTCCGAGATACCGTGATGCTCGAGGGCCTCGTGCCCTCCTCACCGTCGAGAAAGGACACCTCATGGCAGGCACGTTCGAGCTGTACACCGACAAGTCCGGCGAGTACCGGTTCCGCCTCAAGTCCGGCAACGGCGAGGTGATCGCGATCAGCGAGGGCTACTCGTCGAGATCGTCCGCGCTGAACGGCATCGACTCGGTGCGCCGCAATGCCGCGGATGCCGAGGTCGTGGAGGCCTGACCTCGCACCGCACTCTCCGCACACGAGACCCCCTCGCGCTGACTCAGCAGGAGGGGGTCTCGTCGTGACAGGTGAGACGCGAACTCAGAGGACGCGAGCCAGGAAGTCCTGCGTACGCGGATGCTGCGGGTTCGCGAGCACCTCGCGCGGGTCACCCTCTTCGACGATGTAGCCGCCGTCCATGAAGATCAGACGTGATCCGACCTCGCGGGCGAAGCCCATCTCGTGCGTGACGACGAGCATCGTCATGCCCTCGTCCGCGAGCGAGCGCATGACCTGCAGCACCTCGCCGACGAGCTCGGGGTCGAGCGCCGACGTCGGCTCGTCGAACAGCATCATGTCCGGGTTCATGCACAGCGCCCGCGCGATCGCGACACGCTGCTGCTGACCGCCCGACAGGTGTCCGGGAAAGGCGTCCGCCTTCTCGGCGAGCCCGACGCGTCCGAGCATCTCCTTCGCGACCCGCTCAGCCTCAGCCTTGGACCGCTTCTTCACGCGCTGCTGCGCGATCATGAGGTTGCCCATCACATCGAGGTGGGGGAAGAGGTTGAAGCTCTGGAACACCATGCCGATGCGGGTGCGCACCCGGTCGATGTCGACATCGGGATCAGTGATGTCGATCCCCTCGATGAGCACCTTGCCGCCGGTCGGCTCCTCGAGCAGGTTCACCGAGCGCAGCAGCGTCGACTTGCCCGAGCCCGACGGGCCGATGATGCAGACGACCTCTCCGGCGGTGACGGTGAGGTCGATGCCCTTGAGCACCTCGTTGTCGCCGAAGCTCTTCACGAGCCCCTGCAGGTCGATCGCGGGGGCGTGGACGTCAATCAGATCGGTGATCATCGCTGCCTCGACATCCTTCGTTCCAGGTACGCGCTGAAGCGCGTGAGGGGGATCGTCACGATCAGGTAGAGGGCCGCCGCCATGATGAGCGGCGTTCCGTTCGCGTTCTGCGTGCTCGCGTCACGGGCGAAGTTCGTCAGCTCCTTAGACCAGATGAAGGAACCTGCCACGAAGAGCAGCGACGTGTCCTTCAGCAGCAGGACGAACTCGTTGGTCAGCGGCGGGATGATGATGCGGAACCCCTGCGGGACCACGATCCAGAACGTCGTCTTCATGGGCGACATGCCGAGCGAACGTGCCGCCTCGGTCTGCCCCTTGGGAACGGCCTGGATGCCGGCGCGGATCGTCTCGGCCATGTACGCCGATGCGACCAGGATGAGACCGATCAGGCCGAGCACGACCGGTCCGCCGAGCTTCGTGCCCGGGACGCCGAGTCCGATCGGCAGGATGAACGCGATGGCGAAGATCGTGAGGATCGCGGGAAGCCCGCGGAAGAGCTCGATCCACGCCGTCGCGATCCATCGGAAGGGTCCGATGGACGACAGCTTCAGCAGTGCGAGCACGACGCCGAGCAGCAGACCGCCGGCGAACGCGACGGCCGTGAACCACAGAGTGTTCACGAGCGCCGTGGTGATGATGCCCGGAAGCATCTTCGCCGCGACCTCCGGGTTGAAATACAGCTGCGCGATGCGGGCCCAGTCGGTGCTGACGATCAGCCAGACGGCGACCGCGATCAGCACCGCATAGACGGTGTACCGATACAGCTTGCTTTTCGTGGTGCGCCTCAACGCCATTGTCAAGGTCTCCCTGTCCTACGTCGCTCGCCGATTACTTCGCGGTGAAGTAGGTGTCGTAGATCGTCTGGTAGTCGCCGCTGTCGCGGAGATCCTGCAGCGCGCCGTCGATCGCCTCGCGCAGAGCATCCTTCTCGCCCTTCGCGTATGCGAAACCGTACGACTCGCCGGTCTCGTACTCCTCGACGATCTTGTACGCGCTGTCGGCCTTCTCGTGCTCGAGGTTCACCGGCTGGTCCTGAAGGATCGCGTCGATCTGTCCGGCCTGCATCGCGGGCCACAGCTCTCCGTCGGAGGGGTACTGGACGAGTTCTGCGCCCTCGGCGTTCTCGGTCGCGTAGGCCTCTCCGGTGGTGCCCTGCTGCACTCCGACGTTCTTGCCCGAGAGGTCGTCGATCGACTCGATGCCCGAGTCGGTGCGCACGAGCAGCGACTGCAGCGACTCGTAGTACGGCTCGGAGAAGTCGATGTTCGCCTTGCGCTCGTCGGTGATCGTCATGGCCGAGGCGCCGACGTCGCACTGTCCGGCGGCGAGCGTGGTGCCCGACTGCAGCGCGTCGAATCCGACGTCCTGCACCGAGAGCTTCAGGTCGAGCTCCTTCGCGATCGCGTCGAGCAGGTCGATGTCGAAGCCGGTGTAACCCGTGCCGTTGTCGCCGCCCTCGAACTCGAACGGTGCGTATGGGATGTCGGAGCAGACCGTCAGGGTGCCCGCCTCGATGAGGTCGTACTCGTCGCCGGCCGCAGGCTCACCCGATCCCGCGTCACTGCCGCCGGTCGCGCATCCGGCGAGGGCGAGGGTGGCGGTCGCGGCGAGCGCGATCCCGGCGATGATGTTGCGACGCTGCATGTCAGCTCCTGAAGGACGAGGGTGTGGTTCCCCACGGACGGGTAGGAGAACATCTAAACATGCACCACCGGGCCGAACCCGCCGTCGGCCGCCTTCTGCGGATCACATTTGTGTTGCAAGTGTGACCGAATATGACGGGCGTGTTACGTACGATGCGGCACCGATTGTTCACCTTGCCTGAGTATCCTCTGTGCCGACAGCCCGAGCCGACACGCTCCGGACTCAGAGGAGACCCGATCATGGCAAAGAAGACCTCAGCACAGCGCACCGCCGAAGCCGCTCTCGACGCGGCGAAGGATGCGGCGAAGGATGCGAAGAAGCTGATCAAGTCCCTGCCCAAGAAAGACGCCAAGAAGCTGAAGCCTCTCGTCGAGGACGCGAAGGACGCGGCGAAAGTCTCGAAGAAGAAGGTCGCGGATCGGCCCAAGAAGGTCGCGAAGTCGGCGACCGCGGCGACCGCGCGCCTCACCCAGGCCACCGCACGCCTGGAGGCGGAGAAGAAGGCGTCGGACAGGAAGTCCGCCGCGAAGAAGGATCAGAAGAAGGCCGACACGAAGTCCGCCGTCGAGCCGACGCCGGATGCGAAGCAGCCGGCCCCGAAGAAGGCCCCCAAGAAGGCCGAGGCGAAGAAGGCCGTGGCCAAGAAGGCCGTGGTCGCGGCTCCGACCGTCGAGCCGACGGTCACGATCACGACCCCGACGTCGGCACCCGCACTGGCACCAGCACCAGCACCGGCACCGGCACCGGCACCGGTACCAACAGAGACCTCTGCAGCGGCACCGGAGCTCAGCGCGCTGACCCTGGTCCAGCTGCGCGCCCGCGCCCGCGCCGAGGGCCGCACCGGATACTCGCGCCTGACGAAGGCCGCTCTGCTCGACCTCCTTGCGCGCTGACGTGCAGGAGGCGCTCGACCGGGGCGCCGACGCGCCTCCTCCCCGCACGCTGATCGACATCCTTCAGGAGACGACCCGGCGATATCCCGACGCCTCGGCCATCGAGGACGCGGACGGGGCGCTCAGCTACGCCGAGCTGCTCGCGCACGTCTGGCGCACGGCGGCCCTGCTGCACGAGAGAGGCGTGCGCCGCGGCGACCGCGTCGGTATCCGCATGTCGTCCGGACACCGCGAGCTGTACATCGCGATCCTCGGCACCATCGCGGCGGGCGCCGCCTATGTCCCCGTCGATGCCGACGACCCGCAGGAGCGTGCCGATCTCGTGTTCCACGAGGCCCGCATCGCGGGCACGATCACCGACGCCGGCTACATGCCGGCCGGGGCGACCGAGGCGGTCGATCTCCTCGGCGGCGAGTCGCCTCATCCGCGCACCTCCGCGATCCCGATCGTCGCGCCGCCGACGGTCGACGACGATGCCTGGATCATCTTCACCTCCGGGTCGACCGGCGTGCCCAAGGGCGTCGCGGTCTCGCACCGTTCGGCCGCGGCCTTCGTCGACGCCGAGGCACGTCTGTTCCTCCAGGCCGCACCGCTGAGTCCCGGTGATCGCGTGCTCGCAGGCCTCTCGGTCGCCTTCGACGCGTCCTGTGAGGAGATGTGGCTCGCGTGGGGCCACGGCGCCTGCCTGGTGCCCGCACCGCGAGCTCTCGTGCGCTCGGGCGAAGACCTGGGGCCCTGGCTGCTCGGCCACGGCATCACCGTCGTCTCGACGGTGCCGACGCTCGCCGCCCTCTGGCCGCAGGACGCGATCGAGAACGTGCGCCTGCTGATCTTCGGCGGGGAGGCCTGCCCGCCCGAGCTCGTCGCCCGATTGGCATCGGACGGACGTGAGGTGTGGAACACCTACGGCCCGACCGAGGCCACGGTCGTGGCCTGCGCCTCGCTGATGGGCGGTACGGGTCCCGTGCGCATCGGCCTCCCGCTCGACGGGTGGTCGCTCGCCGTGGTCGATGCTGACGGACAGCGCGTCGCCGAGGGCGAGACCGGCGAGCTGATCATCGGCGGAGTCGGTCTCGCCCGGTACCTCGACCCTGCGAAGGATGCCGAGAAGTACGCGCCCATGCCCACTCTCGGCTGGGACCGGGCCTACCGCTCCGGCGACGTCGTGCGGGTCGAGTCCGAGGGACTAATCTTCCAGGGTCGCGCCGATGACCAGGTCAAGATCGGCGGCCGCCGCATCGAGCTCGGCGAGGTCGAGGCGGCGCTGCAGGCGCTGAGCTCCGTCTCGGCGGCGACCGTGGTGGTGCAGAAGACCGAGACGGGCATGCCGATCCTCGTCGGCTATGTCGTGCCCGACGAGGGGTTCGACCGGCAGGTGGCGCGTGGTGAGCTCTCGGAGACGCTTCCCGCTCCGCTGATCCCCCTGCTCGCCGTCGTCGACGACCTGCCCGTCCGCACGTCCGGGAAGGTCGACAAAGCGGCTCTCCCCTGGCCGCTCGATTCCGGCGACGCGAACGACTCGTCCCTGTCCGGCACGGCGGCGTGGCTAGCCGAGCAGTGGTTCGCCGTGCTCGGCGTGCGCCCGGGCGACGAGGACGCCGACTTCTTCCAGCTCGGCGGCGGGTCGCTCGCGGCCGCCCAGCTGGTCTCCCGCCTGCGCACCCGGGCGCCGGAGTTCACGATGACCGACGTCTACGATCTGCCGCGGCTGCGCCAGATGTCGGATGCCGTCGACGATGAGGCCGACGACGAGGACGCCGAGGAACGCGTCTTCCGCCAGCCCGTCCCGACCCCCCGACGGATGCAGTGGGTGCAGACGATCGCGGGTCTCCCGCTGTTCGTGTTCACCGGCATCCGATGGCTGCTCTACCTGCTCGCCGCGAGCTGGCTCCTGCGGCTGTCCCCCGGATTCGAATTCCTGCCCGCTGTTCCGGTGTGGACGATCATCGTCGGCCTGCTGATCTTCGTCACCCCGGTGGGGAAGATGACGATCGCCGCCGTCGCCGCGCGTCTGCTGCTCGCCGGACTCCGCCCTGGCGACTATCCGCGCGGCGGCGGAGTGCATCTGTGTCTGTGGCTCGCGGAGCAGATCGCCCAGCAGGTCGACCCGGTCGGCCTGGCCGGTGCTCCCTGGGTCGTCTACTACGCACGAGCTCTCGGCGCCCGCATCCACAGAGATGTCGATCTGCACACCGTCCCGCCGATCACGGGCATGCTCGACATCGGCTCCGGAGCCTCCATCGAGCCCGAGGTCGACCTCACCGGCTATTGGATCGATGGCGACACCGTGCGCATCGGCGGCATCCGCATCGGCGCGGGAGCGACCATCGGAGCCCGCAGCACCCTCGCCCCCGGCACGAAGATCGGTCGCAGCGCCGAGATCGCACCCGGCTCGGCCGTGTTCGGTCGGGTCCGCGCCGGGCAGCGCTGGGCAGGATCGCCGGCGGCACGCGTCGGCGGAGTGTCGCGGCCGTTCGCGGAGGGCCGCCCGCCCAGCCGCACCCGGTGGTTGTGGGCCTACGCCGCCTCCTCCGCCGCGCTCGGCGTCCTCCCTGTCCTCTCGCTCGCCGCCGGCGCCTGGGTGCTCGCGCTGGGCATGCGCGGGTCCGACTCCCTGACAGCGGCCGTCCCGAGCATCCTGGCGCTGCTGGTTCCCGCAGTGCTGCTCGCCGGCTTCGTCTTCGCCGGTCTCGTGCTCGTCCTCGTGCGTGTGCTCGGAGCCGGTCTCGGCGAAGGCGTGTACCCGGTGCGCTCGCGCATCGCCTGGCAGGCGTGGACGACCGAGCGTCTGCTCGATTCCGCCCGTACCTTCCTCTTCCCGCTGTACTCGAGCAGTGCCACTCCCTTCTGGCTCAGGGCCCTCGGGGCCGAGGTCGGGCGCGACGTCGAGGCGTCGACCGTGCTGCTCATCCCGAAGCTCACGACCATCGCCGACGGAGCGTTCCTCGCCGACGACACCATGGTCGCGACCTACGAGCTGCAGGGCGGATGGATGCGGCTGGGCACCGCGCGCATCGGCAAGCGCGCGTTCCTCGGCAACTCCGGCATGGCCGCCGGTGGGCACAACGTGCCTCGCGACGGCCTCGTCGCCGTCCTGTCCGTCGCTCCACCCAAGGCCAAGGCGGGCTCATCGTGGCTGGGCTCGCCCGCCGCGCGACTGCGCCGTGTGGTCAACGACTCCGATCTCGAGCGCACGTATCGCCCGCGCCCGGGACTCCGCCTCGCGCGGGCTCTGTGGGAGCTGTGCCGCATCATCCCGGTGTTCGTGACCTGCGCGATCGGAGTGAGTGTGATGCTCACGCTCGCCGCGGTGGTCGAGGCCTGGGGACTCGCATGGGCCGTGCTGCTCTCGAGCGCCGTGATGCTCGCCGCAGGCGCCTTCGCCGCTCTGATCACCACCGCCGCCAAATGGCTGATCGTGGGGCCGATCCGTGCCGGTGAGCATCCGCTCTGGTCGAGCTTCGTGTGGCGCACGGAGGTGTCGGACACCTTCACGGAGATGGTGGCCGCACCCTGGTTCGCCAACGCCGCATCAGGCACTCCTGCACTCGCCATCTGGCTGCGCACCCTCGGCGCGAAGATCGGCCGAGGCGTCTGGACCGACAGCTACTGGCTGCCCGAGCCCGACCTGGTCACCCTCGGGGACGGTGCGACCGTGAACCGCGGATGTGTGGTTCAGACGCATCTGTTCCATGATCGAGTGATGAGCATCGACGCAGTGACCCTCGAGAGCGGTGCGACCCTCGGTCCGCACAGCGTGATCCTGCCCGCGGCCACGATCGGATCGGATGCCACGGTCGGGCCCGCCTCACTCGTGATGCGGGGCGAGTTCGTGCCGATCGGCAGTCGATGGAGCGGCAACCCCATCGGGCCGTGGCGTGCCGTCAAAGTGCGCTCCTACCAGGCCTCGAACGCATGACCGTCGACCCCTACACCCCGCACAGCGGCGATCGGCGCTACGGGGTGCTGCACTACGACCTGGCCATCGACTATCGCGTGACCACGAACCGCATCGCGGGCACGGCGACGATCCGACTGCAGCTGCAGGAATCGGCGAAGCACGTCTCGTTCGACCTCGTCGGGCTCAAAGTCACGAAGGTGCGGGTGGTCGGTGATCGCGCGGCGTCGTTCAGGCAGGACGACCGGCGGCTCAAAGTGGTCTTCGGGGGCGAGCGGGCGAGCGGTCAGGAGCTCACGGTCGCGGTCGAGTACTCCGGTTCTCCGTCGCCCCGGCGCACTCGATGGGGGCTCCTCGGGTGGGAAGAACTCGAAGACGGCGTGCTCGTCGCGTCGCAGCCGACCGGCGCGCCGACCTGGTTCCCCTGCAACGACCTGCCCTCGGACAAGGCGACGTATCGGTTGGAGTTCACGGCCGATCCCGAGTACACCGTGGTCAGCGGCGGCGCAGCCACGCGATCGACGCAGCGCGGTCGCACCCGATGGATCTTCGAGCAGCCGGTGCCGACCGCGACATACCTGATGACCGTGCAGATCGGCCAGTACGACGATGACCGGGTCGCTCTCGGTACGACTCCCGGGCGTCTGTTCCACCCGCGGGCGCTCGCGGGCCGCGTGCGCTCCGACTTCGCCCCGCTGCCGCACATGATGGAGACGTTCGTCGAAGCCTTCGGCACGTATCCCTACGAGTCCTACAAGGTCGTCATCACACCCGACGATCTCGAGATCCCCCTCGAAGCGCAGGGCATGGCGATCTTCGGTGCGAATCACGTGGACGGAGCCGGGGGCAGCGAGCGCCTCATCGCGCATGAGCTCGCGCACCAGTGGTTCGGCAACAGCGTCGGCGTCGCCCGCTGGCGGGACATCTGGCTGAACGAGGGATTCGCCTGCTACGCCGAGTGGCTGTGGTCGGAAGCGTCCGGCGCGTCGACCGCCCACGAGAACGCTCTGGCCCATCACGCCGCCCTCCGCGGCCTCGCCCAGGATCTGCTGCTCTCGGATCCCGGTCCGAACGACATGTTCGACGATCGCGTCTACAAGCGCGGCGCCCTCACCCTGCATGCCCTGCGACTCACGATCGGCGATGAGCGGTTCTTCGCTCTGACGCGGGAGTGGACCGCGCGGTTCGCGCGACTCGCTGTCACCAGCGACGACTTCCTCGGCCTCGTCGGCGAGGTGGCCGACGACCGGGCGCGCACCCTGGTGCGGACCTGGATCGACGAACTCCCGCTGCCCGCACTTCCTGCATCCCGGTCCTGAGACCGAGCGGGATCACCCCCGAGCGACGCTCAGCACGTACCCCGGTGGGCCGACCAGCGTCGTGACGTCGATCGTGGCGGCACGACCCGGAAGCGCTGCCGACCACACGCAGGGATCCGTGTTCGCGCGCAGTCGGAGGAGCACCTCTGACGGCTCTGTCTCGAATCCGCGACCATCCGCCTTGACCGCCGCCTCGATGCGCGTCCACCCCGCGAGATCCGGGGCGGCACCGTCAGGGAACATCGTTCGCAGCTCGTCGACCCGGCCGGCCGCAGATGCCTGCTCGACATCGACGCCGAGCGACGCCGCAGTCCCCACCGCTGCCGGAGCCACTGCGACGACGACGAGACCCTCCGCATGACTCACGCTGAGCAAGACGCCGTCGGCGCGCGGCGGACCGTGGTCCGCCCCGCACCTGGCACAGCGGCTCGAGATGACGATGTCGTGAGTCCCGGTGATCCTGCGTACGAGGGCGCGCATCAGTGCCCTGCCGGCGAGGAACGCCTGGGCACGGCAGCCGCTCAGCTCGCGGAGGCGTTCCCGCTGACCCATCGCCGCGGCATCGGCTTCAGTGACACCGTGCGGCTGCGAGGGCGATGCCCAGGCGATCGTGATGTCACGCCAAGTGGTCTCGCCTGCGATTCCCCCTGCGCTCATCACACCGAGAACCGCCGATCAGAGGTTCAGAGTTCGAAGTCGACGGCCACACGGGAGGCGACGACCGAGCGCACATACGCCACGACCTCTTCGTGCGCCGGGTGCACCTGATACTCCTCGAGCGCAGCGATCGAATCGACGTCCGCGACGAGGGTGACGTCCCAGTTCGCGTCGGGATAAGCGACGTTCGCGCCCGCGGTGATCGAGCGCAGCTGCGGCACGACGCCGTCGAGAGCGTTCAGACGACGGGCGACCTCGGCGGCCTGCTCGGCGCGTGTCGCCGCATCGTCGGCTGCGAGCTTCCAGGTGACGACGTGACGGATCATCGGGCTTCCTTCTCGAGTGCGTCCTGCTGCACGGCTGATTCGAGCGCGTCGCGCAGTCGGTCGGCGGACAGACGCCAGTGCGCGTGCAGGTCGCCGTCGATCAGGACGACGGGGATCTTCTCCCACCACAGCTCGTAGAGCACAGGATCGTCGGCGATCGAGGCCTCCACGATCTCGATGCGCTCGGCTGCCGCGTCAGGCAGGTCGGCGACGACGGCGTCGATGATCTCGGACGCGACATCGCAGAGATGGCAGTCCGGCTTGCCGATGAGGGTCAGCGTGGTCACGCCGACGGCACCTCGATATCGCGGCCCTGCGCGATCCACTCGCCCGTTCCGCCCTCGACGTTGGTGGCGTCGTATCCGCGGGACTCGAGCGCTTCGACGACGCGCGCCGACCGCCCACCCGCTTGGCAGATGACGTCGAACGACTCTGCGGGCAACTCTTCGAGCCGGTTGCCGATCTCGGACATCGGGATGTTGACTGCCCCGGGTACGTGACCGGCGGCGAACTCATCCACCTCTCGGACATCGATGAGCGGGGTGTTCGACCGCTCGGCGAGTTCGGTGACGGTGATCGACTTCATGGCATGCTCCTGCGACGAGTGGGAAACCGGGGGCAGAGACACAAAGCGCCCGTCCGGAGACAGGCGCTCGTGTCTGGTCGCTTACTTCTTGTTGCGACGCTGGTGGCGAGTCTTACGAAGCAGCTTGCGGTGCTTCTTCTTCGCCATGCGCTTGCGGCGCTTCTTGATGACAGAACCCACGGAAACCTCACTAAGTCAGTGGCTGGGTGTCGTCGGTGACGGACACCCGGGTACGGGCACGGAAAAATGCCTCGGATCAGTCTAGCAAACCGTGGAGCTTCTGCTGCACGCGCTCACGAGACGACGCCGAGGACGTCAGCCGACGTCGGCTATCGGTCGCTGCAGGGCCTCGGCGACCGCGGATTCCGGAACACGGAAACTGCGACCGAAGCGGATGGCTGGCAGCTCCCCAGCGTGCACCATCCGATAGACCGTCATCTTAGACACGCGCATGAGTTCGGCGACCTCGGCCACCGTAAGGAACCGGACATCTGGAACCTCGGGCATCCCACGTACCCCTTTCTGGATTGTGTGCACACTCTATGGGCAAGGTGGGACACGTGTAAACCCATGTGGCCTGTGTGATCAGTGTGCATCCCCGACGGTCGCGAAGGCGCGCACGGGAAAGGTCCCGAATCCGCGCACGGCCAGCGGAACGGGCGAGGTCACAGCGGAGACATAGGACGTATGCCGGAACCGTTCAGACTGCCCTGCGAGGCTGACCACACGACTCACGATGGCACCATCCGAGTCACGCGGGCTGGGGCCCGCGGCCTCGCCCCTGACGACACGCCCCCCGATCGTCAGGGGCGATGTGTGTCTCCGGCCGCGATCAGCCGCCGAGGCGCTTGAGAGCCGTCGCGACCACGTGCTTGGCCGATGCCGCGGCACGGCCGACGACCTCGGCCGCGTGTGCGGCTCCGTCGGGCAGCGGCAGTCCGGGGTAGTCGATGTCGGGTGCGTCGTCGCCGTAGGCATCCATGAGGAAGGGCACGAGCCAGTCGTCGACGGCCTCGAGCGGCTCGACGGCCAAGCTGTAGAAACGACGCTGCCCGTCTTCGCGGACGCTGACCAGCTCGGCCTCGCGCAGGACCTTCAGATGCTTCGAGACGGTCGGCTGGCTGATGCCGAGGTCGGCGACGATCTGGCTCACGCTCGTTCCGGCATCCCCTTCGGCGGTGCGTCGCAGGAGAAGCTGGAGAATGTCTCGCCTCGTACCGTCTGCGATCACGTCGAAGATGTCCGTCATGTGATCAGGGTAGTCGTCCCCGGCACGGAGTACCATGACGAAGGCTCGGCGAGACCTCCTCGGCGTGCGGGCGTGTGGCGCCGATCAGAAAGGCGGACGATGTCGAGCATCGGATCGATGCCCTCTGCCCCGATGGCACTGCGCGGTATCGGGCGTTTCCTCCGGCATATGATCACCTCGTCCCCCTCGAGATTCGCGATCGTCATCTTCGCGACGCTCATCCTGGTCTTCACCACTCTGCTCTCGTTGCCGATCGCCTCGGCCTCCGGAACCGTGACGCCGCTCAGCGACGCCCTGTTCACCGCGGTCTCCACGATCTGCGTCACCGGCCTCGTCACCGTCGACATGGCCTCGCACTGGTCGCCGTTCGGCAATGTCGTCATCTTCGTCGGCGTCAACATCGGAGGCATGGGTGTGCTCACCCTCGCATCGCTGATGGGAATGGTGGTCTCTCGTAAGCTCGGGCTGCGCGCGAAACTCCTCGCCGCGGGAGACACCAATCCCCTGCGGGCCCACGGCGGTGTGGTCAACGAGAGCCAGACCGTGCGGCTGGGAGAGGTCGGCCAGCTGCTGCGCACCGTCGCGCTGTCCACCCTCGTCATCGAGGGAGTCGTCGCACTGCTGCTGTACCCGGGTCTGGTGATGGCGAAGATCGATCCTCTCGTCGCACTGTGGGAGGCGCCGTACTACGCAGCAATGTCGTTCACCAACACGGGATTCTCACCCAACCCCGGCGGGGTCGGCGTCTTCGCTGACGACTACTTCGTGCTGACGGTGCTCATGATCAGCGTCTTCCTCGGGAGCATCGGATTCCCGGTGATCTACACGCTCGCCAAGCACGTCTGGCACGTGAAGAAGTGGTCGCTGCACACGAAGCTCACGCTGATCACCACGTCGCTTCTCATCCTTCTGGGTGCGATCGTCTTCCTCGTCCTCGAGTACGAGAACCCGCGCACTTTCGGTTCGATGGATGCTGTGGACACGACGTTCCAGGCGTTCTTCCTGTCGATCATGACTCGTTCCGGCGGTTTCTCGGTGGTCGACGTCGGAGGGTTGAACGGGTCATCGCTGGTCGCAGGCTCCATGCTCATGTTCGTCGGCGGCGGATCGGCATCCACAGCAGGAGGAATCAAGGTCACCACGCTCGCGGTGCTCGCGATCGCGGTGTGGTCCGAGGCCAAGGGACGACAGTCCGTCGAGGCGTTCGGCCGGCGCATCCCCAGCGATGTGCAGCGGGTGGCACTCAGCGTCGTCGCGTGGGGTGCCACGATCGTCGCCCTGTCGACGATCATCATCGCCCAGATCACCAAGGCCGACATCAGCCACGTCCTCTTCGACGTGATCTCGGCCTTCGGCACGGTCGGTCTGTCTACGGGCCTGACGGAATCGCTTCCGGATTCCGCGACCTATGTCATGGCCGCGACCATCTTCATGGGGCGCATTGGTACAGTGACTCTCGCCGCGGCCGTCGCCGCGACGTCGCGAACGCAGTACTACTCGCTGCCCGTGGAAAGGCCGATCGTTGGTTGAAGTACTCCGGAGCGATGCTCCCGTCCTCGTCATCGGCCTCGGCCGGTTCGGTGCCGCGTGTGCCGGCGAGCTCGATCGCCTCGACCGCGAAGTGCTGGCAATCGACGCGAACCTCGAGCTCGTGCAGAAGTGGTCGGATCGCGTCACGCACACCGTGCAGTCGGATGCGAAGAACATCGACGCCCTGCGGCAGATCGGCGCTCAGGACTTCCAGGTCGCCGTCGTCGCCGTCGGCTCGTCGATCGAGGCGTCGGTGCTGATCACCGCGAACCTCGTCGATCTCAAGGTGCCGCAGATCTGGGCGAAGGCCGTCTCACAGTCGCACGGCAAGATCCTCGCCCGCGTCGGCGCCAACCACGTCATCTACCCCGAGCGAGAAGCCGGTGAGCGCGTCGCGCACCTCGTCTCCGGCCGGATGCTCGACTTCATCCGCTTCGACGACGACTTCGTGCTGGCCAAGATGTACCCGCCGAAGTTCATCCGCGGCGTGGGTCTGAACGAATCCGGCGTGCGCAGCAAGTACAAGGTCACCGTCGTCGGCGTGAAGAGCCCGGGCAAGCCGTTCCGCTACGCCGAGGCGAACACTATCGTGACAAACCACGATCTGATCATCGTCTCGGGCACCAACAGCGACATCGAGCGCTTCGCCGCCCTCGACCGCTGACCGGCATCCGCGCGACGGACGTCAGGCGTCGATGTCGAGCGCGATCTCGACGAGGTCGTCGACGCCGACGCTCTCACGGTCTTGCAGGGCCTTCTTGATCGGCACGATGTAGCCGCCGTCCTTGGGCCAGAGGGCGGTGGTCACCGTCGTGTCGCCGATCGTGACGGATGCGGGGATCATCCCCCATCCGTAGGTGACGACGCTCGCGACCTCACCGATCATCTCGCTCTCCGCCGGCGGCACGGTGACGAAATGGAACGGCGCGGGACCGCGCCAGAACCAGATCTCCCCGGAGAACCGCAGCTGCATGTCAGGCTCCGGCCGCGAGTTCCTTCGCGCGTGCGAGCGCGGCAGCGGCGGCATCCGCGAAGGTGCGATCGAGGTGCGCGTCCTGCAGCACCGCCACGGCCTTCTCGGTGGTGCCCTTGGGGCTCGTGACCCTGCGGCGGAGCTCGGACGGCTCCTCACCCGACGCATCGAGCAGCGCAGTGGCGCCGATGAAGGTCTGCTCCACCATGACCCGCGCGTCGCTCTCGCTGAAGCCCATTCCGACGGCTGCCTTGGTCAGCTCCTCGATGAGCAGGTAGACGTAGGCGGGGCCGGAACCCGAGATCGTCGAGAATGCGTCGATCTGCGATTCGGGAACCTCGACGACCGCGCCCACGGTGGCGAAGAGGCGGTGCACGAGGGCGAGATCGTCGTCGGATGCCGCTGCCCCCGCGGCCAGACCGGTGACTCCCTTGCCAACTGTCGAGGGCGTGTTCGGCATCGATCGGATGACCCGCACGTCGGCGCCGAGGTTGTCGGCGAAGGTCTGGAGCGTGACTCCCGCAGCGAGGCTCACGACGATCGCGTCGTCGGCCAGATGCGAGGCGATCTCGCGCAGCAGATCGGGCACCATCGCGGGCTTCACCCCGACGAGGACGATGCGAGCCTTCGCGACCGCATCCGCGTTGCCGTCGGTGGTCTCGGACAGGGCGATGCTCCTGACCCCGTCGAGGTCGGCGAGGGCCGCCGCCTTCTCGGGCGTGCGGTTCGTCGCGGTGATTCCCCCGTCGACCTGGATGCCGGATGCGACCACCCCTCGGAGGATCGCGCCGCCCATCGATCCGGCACCGAGGAACGCGAGAGAGGGAAGCGAGTCAGCCATGTCGCCATCCTACGGCGGGCGCACCGGGCGACCACGGACGAGCCGATCTAGACTCGACGCATGAGTGCATCCGGCGGCGGCAAGGCCATTCTCGCGGCGTTCCTGGCGAACCTGGGCATAGCCCTGGCGAAGTTCCTCGCGTGGGCGCTGTCGGGATCCGCATCGATGCTCGCCGAGGCGATCCACTCGGTCGCCGACTCCGGCAACCAGCTGCTGCTCATGCTGGGCGGACGCAAGGCGAAGCGCGAGGCGGACAGGGCGCACCCCTTCGGCTACGGGCGGGAACGGTACGTCTACGCGTTCGTGGTGTCGATCATCCTGTTCTCCGTCGGAGGTCTGTTCGCGATCTACGAGGCGATCGACAAGCTCACGCACCCGCATGAACTCGACAAGACGTGGTGGTGGCTGCCGATCGTCGTGCTGGTGGTCGCGATCGGCCTCGAGTCGTTCTCGCTGCGCACCGCCGTCAGAGAGAGCAATCTCGTCCGTGACACGGGCCAGTCCTGGGTGTCGTTCGTGCGCCGCGCGAAGGCGCCGGAGCTCCCCGTCGTGCTCCTCGAGGACGTCGGGGCACTCACCGGTCTCACGTTCGCACTGCTCGGCGTCGGGCTCACCGTGATCACCGGAAACCCGCTGTTCGACGCACTCGGCACATTGATGATCGGCATCCTGCTCGTACTCATCGCGATCGTGCTCGGCGTCGAGACGAAGAGCCTCCTCGTGGGCGAGGGCGCCACGCAGGCCGATCACGATCGCATCGTCGACGCGATCAACGCGGGCGACGAGATCGAGAAGATCATCCACATGAAGACCCTCTACCTGGGCCCGGACGAGCTCATGGTCGCGGCGAAGATCGCACTCAACGCGAACAAGCCGCTGCGCGAGGCAGCTGTCGACATCGATGCGATCGAGGCCCGCATCCGCGAGGCTCTTCCGATCGCACGCGTGATCTACATCGAGCCCGACGTGTACCGGCCGTCGCTCGACCCCGAGCCGTCGACCGACGTCTTCGTGCTCAAGTCCTCCGACTGATCGCGCGCGGGGTGCCGTAGCCGTCAGCGCCGCTGCTCGAAGAAGCTCCGCAGCAGGGCCGTGGCGGCATCCGCTTCGACCCCGCCGACGACCTCGGCGCGGTACGGCAGCCGACGGTCGCGCAGCACGTCGTACATGGAGCCGGCGGCCCCCGCCTTGTCGTCCCACGCGCCGAAGACGACGCGGCCGATCCGCGCCTGCAGGATCGCCCCCGCGCACATGATGCAGGGCTCGAGGGTCACGACGAGGGTGTGGCCGTCGAGATTCCACGAGCCGACGGACGCTGCGGCCGACCGCAGCGCCGCGATCTCGGCGTGCCCCGTGGGGTCGTGGGTCGCCTCACGATGATTGCGTCCTTCGGCGATGATCCGGCCCTCTGCGTCGAGCACCACCGCGCCGACCGGGATCTCCGAGGCCGCCGACGCCTCGGCCGCGAGCTCGAGCGCGCGTCGCATCGCGCGGGCGTCGGAGGCGGTCATGCGTCGAGCCTACGACAGCCGCTCGGGCAGCCGACGGCATCCGATGTCGTACCGGAGCCCCCGGCGCATTAGCCTGTATCCATGCGTGTCCACGTCGCCGACCACCCTCTCGTCACTCACAAGCTCTCGGTGCTGCGCGACCATCGCACCCCGTCGCCCGTCTTCCGGCAGCTGACCGAAGAACTCGTGACGCTTCTCGCGTATGAGGCGACCCGCAACGTGAAGGTCAGTCCGGTCGAGATCACCACTCCCGTGACGACGACGATGGGCGTGAAGATCTCGGAGCCCCGTCCGATCGTCGTGCCGATCCTGCGCGCCGGCCTCGGCATGCTCGAGGGCCTGGTGAAGCTGCTGCCGACGGCAGAGGTCGGGTTCCTGGGCATGGTCCGCGACGAGGAGACCTTCGAGCCGACCACCTACGCCGAGCGCCTTCCCGACGACCTGAGCGATCGTCAGTGCTTCGCGATCGATCCGATGCTCGCGACCGGCGGCTCGCTGGCTGCCGCCATCCAGTTCCTCTTCGACCGCGGGGCCAAGGACGTCACGGCGATCTGCCTGCTCGGCACTCCCGAAGGCCTCGCCGCCATCGAGGCGCTCGTCGGAGACCGCGACGTGACGATCGTGCTCGGGGCCCTGGATGAGCGCCTCAATGAGAAGGGCTACATCGTGCCCGGACTCGGCGACGCCGGCGATCGGCTCTACGGCACCGTCTGACGGATCTCCGGCTCGCGCGGTTCGTCCTCGAGAAGGGGCACGCCGAAGCTCGCCACGACGTCTCGCACCTCGCCGAGGTACTGCTGAGCCTGTTCGGTGAGCGGTATGGCCGTGCGTCCGATCCAGCCGATCTCGATGCGCTCGTCGACGTCGAGGGGCACGGCGACGATCTCGGGATCGAGATCGTCGCTGATGATGCCGGTCGAGATCGTGTATCCGTCGAGACCGATCATCAGGTTGAAGATCGTCGCTCGATCGGAGACCCGGATCTCCCGCGCACTCGAGAGGGTCGAGAGGATCTCCTCCGCGAAGTAGAACGAGTTGTTCGCGCCCTGGTCGAAGGTGAGACGCGGAAGGCCGACGAGATCGTCGAGGGTCGCACGGTCTCGCGACGCGAGTGCGTTCCGCCGTGAGACGAAGATGTGCGGCTCGGCGATGAAGAGCGGATGGAATGCGAGACCCGAGTCCCGCAGGAGCTTGTCGATGACGTTGCGGTTGAAGTCGTTGCGGAAGAGGATGCCGAGTTCGCTGCGGAGCGTCCGCACATCCTCGATGATGTCCCACGTGCGGGTCTCGCGGAGCGAGAACTCGTATTCGGCGGCGCTCGAGCGCTTGACCATCCGCACGAATGCGTCGACGGCGAAGGAGTAGTGCTGAGTGGAGACCCCGAGGAGTCGGCGCGACGGTGGCCGCCCGAGGTAGCGCTGCTCGAGAAGCTCGGCCTGCTCGACGATCTGTCTCGCATACCCGAGGAACTCCGTGCCGTCGCTCGTGAGCGTCACCCCTCGCGCCGACCGGGTGAGCAGATCGCGTCCGACTCGACTCTCGAGGTCTTTCATCGCCGCGGACATCGTGGGCTGCGCGACATAGAGCACGTCGGCCGCCGCGGTGATGGACCCCTCCGCCGCGACCTCGATGAAGTACTGGAGCTGTTGCAGTGTGATCCCGCTCGATCGCCTAGGCATAGGAGAAGGCTATATCACCGCATAGCGGAGCCGAATTACCCGATAGCTCTGGCATCGCTGCACTATGAGATCACCGCTTTCGCGAGGCCCGATGGGCCTCCCCTCTCCCGGATTGGCCCCTCATGGCGAACGAGATCACGTTCAGCATCACGACCACTCGCTTCGACGAGGACTATGCCCCGTCCGACAGCTCGCGCATCACCACGAACTTCGCCAACCTCGCGCGCGGCGAGCGCCGCCAGCAGAACCTCCGCAACGCCCTGGAGATGATCGACCGTCGCTTCAACGACCTCGCGGGCGGCGACAAGCGCTACACGGTCGAGCTCGACATCGTCTCGGTGCAGTTGCGATTCGCCGATGGCAACGATGAGGAGTTCCCGGTGCTCGAGGTGCTCGACGTCCACATCGTCGACCGGCTGACCGGCGAACGCCACCATGGGATCGTGGGAAACAACTTCTCCTCCTACCTCCGCGACTACGACTTCAGCGTCGTCCTGCCTGCGGCGAGCGCGGCCGCCGGCGGATTCTCCACTCCCGACGACTTCGGCGTGCTGCACGGCAAGCTCTTCCAGCATTTCCTCGAGTCCGAGGCGTACCAGGAGCGCTTCTCGACCCTGCCGGTGATCTGCATCAGCGTCTCGACCAGCAGGACCTATCACCGCAACGGCAACCACCACCCCGTGCTCGGCGCCGAGTACGTGCAGGACTCCTTCTCGCTCACCGACGAGTACTTCGGGAAGATGGGGCTGCAGGTCCGCTACTTCATGCCACGCGGCAGCGTCGCCCCCCTCGCCTTCTACTTCCGCGGCGACCTCCTGAGCGACTACTCCGATCTGCAGCTCATCGGCACGATCAGCACCATGGAGACCTTCCAGAAGATCTACCGGCCTGAGATCTACAACGCGAATGCGTCCGCCGAGAGCGTCTACCGTCCGAGCCTCGCCCACGACGACTATCAGCAGACCGAGATCACGTACGACCGCGAGGAGCGCAGCCAGCTCGCCGTCGTGCAGGGACGCTACGCCGATGAGCACTTCGTCACGCCGCACCGGACGGTGCTGGACCGGTGGGCTGCCGGGTACCCCGCTCCGTCCTCCCCCGTGTCCGCCTCCCCCGTTGCGGTCCGATGACCGGCCGCGGATCGTCGACCGTGCGAGAACTCCTCCCCACCTCGATCGTCGGAAGTCTGCCCAAGCCGGCGTGGCTCGCCCGGCCCGAAGTCCTCTGGTCGCCGTGGGAGCTGCAGGGCGATGCGCTCGTGGAGGGCAAGCATGACGCCCTGCGCGCCGCAGTGCACGAGCAGCGTCGACGCGGGATCGACATCATCAGCGACGGGGAGCAGACCCGTCAGCACTTCGTCACCACCTTCATCGAGCATCTCGACGGAGTCGACTTCGAGAATCGGGAGACGGTCCGCATCCGCGACCGCTATGACGCGAGCGTGCCGACCGTCGTCGGCGCAGTGAGCCGCCGCGCGCCCGTGTTCGTGGACGACGCGGCCTTCCTGCGCCAGCAGACCGACCAGCCGATCAAGTGGGCGCTGCCTGGCCCGATGACGATGATCGACACGCTGTCGGACCGCCACTATCGCAGCCGCGAGAAGCTGGCATGGGAGTTCGCGACGATCCTCAATCAGGAGGCGAAAGAGCTCGAGGCAGCCGGAGTCGACATCATCCAGTTCGACGAGCCCGCGTTCAACGTGTTCTTCGACGAGATGAAGGACTGGGGCGTCGCTGCTCTGGAGCGGGCAGCAGAAGGACTGCGTGCGGAGACCGCGGTCCACATCTGCTACGGCTACGGGATCAAGGCCAACAACGATTGGAAGGCGACCCTCGGAGCCGAGTGGAGGCAGTACGAGGAGTCGTTCCCCCTTCTGCAGCGATCCACCATCGACATCGTCTCGCTTGAGAGCCACCACTCCCACGTGCCGCTCGACCTCATCGAGCTGATCCGCGGCAAGAAGGTGATGCTCGGCGCGATCGACGTCGCGAGCGAGCAGATCGAGACTCCGGAAGAAGTCGCCGACACCCTGCGGCGCGCGCTCCAGTTCGTCGATGCGGACCTGCTCATCCCCAGCTCGAACTGCGGGATGGCGCCCCTACCGAGGCGCGTCGCTCTCGACAAGATGAGCGCCCTGTCAGCGGGAGCGCGAATCGTGCGCGACGAACTCGGCGGCACCGGCGCCTGACCGCGCTCGAGCAGCCGCGTCGTGTGACTCACGCCCTCAGGAGGTAGCAGCGCTCCTCGCCGTACTTCGTGAAACCCGCTCGCGCGAGGATCGGCGCGGAGGTGGCGGTGCGCCCCTTCACCAACGCCGTGGTCGCTCCCCGTGCCGCGCTCTGGCGAAGCCGCTCCACGAGGACGGCACGGTAGGCTCCTCGTCCCCGTGCCTGCTCGATCGTCGCCGCTCCCCACAGGCGTGCGAAGCCGTCGACGATCGTGCAGCCGCCCGTGCTGACCGCCTCGCCGTCCGCGCCGAGACGGGCGAGAACACGCACCTGCGTGCCTGCGTCGTACGCCGATGTGATCCCGTCGAGTTCGATGCGCAGGCCTTCGTCATCGAGCGGCTGCTGCTTCCAGACCGGTACATTGATCGCGTCGACTTCGCGAACCTGCTCGAGCGTTCGCACGACCTCCGCCCTGGCTTCAGGCGGGACATCGCTCGCGGCGCTGTCGATCGTGCCGCTGTCGATCCGGCTCGCGAAGACGGCTACGGTGTCGATGTGCTCGGCTCCGCGCCTGAGGAGCTCGGCTTCGAGATCGGGGCGGTCGGACGCGTTGGTCCAGAACCGCAGCTCGCTCTCGTCCCACGCCCTCGTGCGGTCGATGGCGTGTTCTACGACGGTTGCGGCATCCGCATCCGAGTCGACCTGCGAGCCGCGCACTCCGCCACCGAATCGCGTCGGATACCGCACCAGCTGCAGATGGCTCCGCTGCTGCTCGCTGCCGCGGGGAAACCACACCCACGCGGCCGAGGCTCGCAGGACATCATCGATCGTGTGAGTCATCGCTCTCCCAGCCCCCGGCGACCTCAGCTCGCCGCTCCGACCAGACGCGCGAAGGCGCTCATCCGAGCGACCCCCTCGGGAGTGCGCGGAAGATCGTCGAGCAGGGCCGGTGAGTGGATGAGGTACGCCGCGACCTGCGCCCTCGAGATCGCCACGTTCAACCGATTCTGCAGCAGGAGGAACTCCGGGCCTCGCGGAGCATCGCGTCCGCTGGACGCCGCGAGCGAGGTGATCGAGACCACCGCCTCCTTGCCCTGGAAGTTGTCGACCGTGCCGACCGGGACGTCGTGGAAGCCCGCCGCGGCGAGCGCATCGTGCACGGTCTGACGCTGGGCGTTGTACGGCGCGACGACGATGATGTCGTTCTGCGCCAGCGGGCGCGCCGTGGACTCCGCATCATTGTCGGTGAACGTGCGTCCGACGAGACCGCGTACCAGCGCCACCACTTCGGCCGCCTCTTCCGGCGACTCTGTGGCGTTGCCTCGATGCCGCAGCGGGACGACGTGGAGCCCCGCGTCGACGCCGTCGATCGACCGCCTCTCGGTTCCGGGTGCCGAGGCGAGCTGGCCCGCGTACGCGAGCCTGGACACCGGGGCCGCGACGAACGGATGCATGCGCCACGATCTCGCGAGGAAGTAGCCGTGATCGGGCTTGATGACCGCGTCGCCGTCCATGACCCAGCCGAGCGCCGAGGTGTCGACCGGCTCGGGGTGCGCGCCCTGACTGACCTGAGGAAGCTGCTGCGGGTCTCCGAGGAGCAGCAGGTTCTTCGCTCCGGCCGCGACGGCGATCGTCGACGCGAGCGAGAACTGCCCTGCTTCGTCGACCACGAGGAGATCGAGCCCTCCGCGCTCGACGCGGGCGGTGTTGCTGAAGTCCCACGCTGTGCCGCCGACGACCGCACCGTGCTCGGCCTGCTCGGCGAGGAATGACGCCATGCCGTTCTTGGGGATGACGGTGTAGCCCGGCTCGACGGAGGGGTCTTTCGGAGCCTTGCCGACCTGACTCGCCGGCACACCGTCGGCGACGACTCGTTCGAGGAGGTTCTCGATGATCGCGTGGGACTGCGCCACGACACCGATCCGGAATCCGTGCTCCTTCACCAGCCGGGCGATCACCTGCGAGCCCGTGTAGGTCTTGCCGGTCCCCGGGGGGCCCTGCACGGCGAGGTAGCTGCGGTCGAGATCGAGCACGCCTCGGACGATGGCGTCGATCACGTCGTCGCCCTGCTCGGGCAGCGGACGACCGGACAGCGTGCGCGGAGGGAGGCGACGAAGCACGTCGGTGGCCGCGTCACGCGGGAACCCGGGTGCGGCCGCGTGGACGGAGTCCGCCCACTCATCGATCGCGCCCTGCAGCGAGACGACGCGTGGCGGCGCAGCCGGAGTGAGAGCGAGGGGAAGCTCGTCCCAGGTCTGCCCCTGGATCGCCGTCTCGGTGATCAGGTAGCCGTCGTCGAGCACCTCGGCGACCGTGACGGTGTGAGGGACATGCACCGCTCGTGACGGTGCCTCGGTGTCGAAGGGAGCCGGCACCGGATACAGGGCGAACGGCTGCGCCCCGGCGCCCAGAGTGGTGCCCGGCGACACCTCGCCGCGGATCTCGATGTCGCGCGACATCACCCGTCGGCCCTCGCCGATGCTCCAATCCCTCTGCACGCGCGATGAGGCGCGGTCGATGCGCACGACGTCACGCGTGCCGTCCCACATCGTGACGGGTTCGCGCAGTCGCTGGAAGTGCGAGACCCAGAAGCTCTTCGCCTCGCGCGGGAAGTAGTCGATCGCCGCGGCCGCGATGCGATGCACCTGACCGTCGTCGCCTGCGTCGACCGCGCGCTTCGCATCGGCGAGCAGTGACACCGAGCGCGGTGACGGCTCGTAGATCACCTCGTCCGCTTCATCCGGCGGCGCCGGAGTCACGCCCTCAGCCCTCGCGATGTCGATCAGCCAGTTGCGGAGGCGCCGGGTGGAGACGCAGTCGTAGCGGTTGTAGTCGGCGAGGTCGGCGAACACGGCATCCGCTTCTTCCTGCTCCCCCGCCGCCGCGAGCTCTCGAGCCGCGACGTACTGCACGATCGAGTCATCGCCCTTCTGGACGTCGCTCGTGCGCACATCCGCGCCCATGTAGAGAGGCTCGAGCTTCTTGATGGAGTACGACCTCGTGCCGACCCGCACGGTCCGCAGCACGAGCGGATACAGGTCGACGAACACTCCTTCACGCAGCAGTCGATCGATCTCGCCCTCACGGACGCCGTGCCGCGCCGCCATGGCCACGAGGTGCGAGGTCTCATACGGGGCGTAGTGATAGATGTGCATGCCCGGATGAGCCGCGCGCCGCAGCTTCACGAAGTCGAGGAACCTCTCGAACGCCTCGCGTTCCGCCGCGAAATCGTGTGCCCAGAGCGCGGTGTACTGATCGGAGTTGTCGACCCATCCGAAGAGGTAGTCGATCCCCCAGTGAGCCTGACCGTCCGACGCCGGCTCGGTGTAGAGAGGGTCACCCTCGAAGTCGAAGAAGATGTCTCCGTGGCTCGGCACCGGGAGCGTATGGATCGCGGCCGCGTAGTGCACGTCATAGGTCGGCGCACCGTCGGCATCCGCCTGGATCTGCAGTCGGGCCTGTGCCCTCAGAGTCTCGAACGTGTCGGTGTTCATGCCGTCGGGGGGCGTGGGCGCCTCTGCCAAGGCGTCGATGGTCTCGATGCCGGCGGCTCTCAGTCGCGCACGCTGCACGGGCCGCATGCGGGCGACCATGAGGAGATCTCGGTGCGCGATCACCTGTTCCTCGCAGGTGGCGCAGCGCCCGCACGCCACGACCTCGAGATCGCCGCGGTCGTCGCCCCACGCCAGCGCGGCCCCGGCGGAACCGTCGTCGATGCGACGATCTGCGATGAGCGCGCGCAGACGCGCCCGTCGCACCTGGAACAACGGGAGGAGGTCGTCGACGGAGTGGGTGCTCACTGAGCCGTCGCCGAGGATGAGGTCGACCTCGTCGGATCGTGGGATGCCGAGCCGATCGAGCTGATCGACATATGCCGCGAGCTGCATGAGGGCCGTGACCCGCGCTTTTCGGGCGAGCTTCGAATCCTGCACCCGCCAGCGACCGTCGTCGTCGCGCTTCAGGAAATCTGCGAATCCCACGAACTCGGGTGTAGCGAAAGCCGCCTGGAAGACGACGACAGCGTCGGAGCCGAGTGCCTGGACCGTCTCTTCGACCGCCGCCGCCAGGGCAACTGCGTCGACGGACGACACCTTCTCGACGAGATGCACCCGATCGGCGCCGAGATCATCGAGATAGCGCGCCAAGACCGTCCGCTCATGCACGTCTCCGAGCAGCGCCGCCCGCGCCAGCGTCGCGTCTTCGGGCTCGTCGACGGCGGGGACCCGCCCCAGCTTGGCGTCGATCGCGCGGCACCACGCGAACTCGCATTCGGCGGCCGCCTTGAGGTCGCTCGCGCTCCAGATGACGCGCTGCGCCTGAGTGTCGATCCGCACGATGCTCCCGTTCTGTCGGACACTTCGACACTAGCCGCGGCATCCGACACGGGATCACGATGGGCCGCTCAGCGCCACCAGGAGTCGTCGGGCGTCACGGGCAGGTTGCGCTTGTGCTGGGTGGCGAGATAGCGCGACTCGATGCGCCCGGCGACCTCCGGGTCGACCTGGCGCCCTTCGAGGAAGTCGTCGATCTGCTCGTAGGTGAGTCCGAGCTCGTCCTCATCGGCGCGACCGGGCTGACCGTCGAGCAGATCGGCGGTGGGCACCTTGTAGGCGAGCTGGTCGGGAGCGTCGAGGAGCAGGAGAAGCGAACGCCCCTGCCTCTTGGTGAGTCCGGAGAGCGGGAGGATGTCGGCGGCCCCGTCGCCGAACTTCGTGTAGAAGCCCGTCACGGCCTCAGCCGCGTGGTCGGTGCCGATCACGAGCAGACCGTCGTGGCCGGCCAGCGCGTACTGCGTCACCATGCGCACTCGCGCCTTGATGTTGCCGCGATTGAAGTCGCTGATGTCGCTCGTGACGGCGAACTCGATGTCCTCCTCGACGCCGTCGACGCCGTTCTGGATGTTCACCTCGACCGACGCATCCGGCTCGATGAACTCGAGTGCTGCCTGGGCATCCGCCGCGTCCTTCTGGATGCGGTACGGCAGCCGGACGGCGAGGAACTTCGCCTCCCCGCCCTCTGCTCGCACCCGCTCGACGGCGAGCTGCGCCAGACGACCGGCGAGTGTCGAGTCCTGACCGCCCGAGATGCCGAGCACGAAACCTTTCGCGCCGGTGGTGCGCAGGTAGTCGACGAGGAACTGCACGCGGCGCTCCACCTCGATCTCGGGGTCGATCTCAGCCCTCACGCCGAGCGCTTCAGAGATCTGCTGCTGCAGGGTCATGTGTTCCTCCGGTCTACCCGACGTCAGTATCCTCCTCCAGTGTTACATCGAGATGACGTGGATCGCACGCGCGTGACTCCGCGGCGGCCGATGCACCTGAGAGGATGGCGGAGTGAAACTTCTCGTCGCAGCCATGGCCTCCGAACTCGCAGCGTTCCCGGAGGAGCTCGAGGGATTCGACCAGCTCGTGACCGGCGAGGGCAAGATGCAGGCCGTCTACGCCCTGACCCGTGCGCTCGACGCCAAGGAGTACTCCGAGGTCGTGGTCGTCGGCACCGCCGGTGGGATCGACCCTGAACTCGAGGCGACGGTCCACGAGATCGGCAGCGCGCTGCAGCATGACGTGTTCGACCTCGACGGTGTCGCAGGGCAGCACGTCTCCCTGCCGGCGCGCGTGTCGACGGGCCGCGAGGGTGTGCTGATCGCGACCGGAGACAGCTTCGTCGGCGATGCGGGGATCACGGCCGTCATCCGGCCGTCCGGTGCGGGACTGGTCGACATGGAGACCTATGCGTACATCTGGGTCGCCGAGAAGTTCGGGGTGCCGATCCGTGCTTTCCGTGCGATCTCCGATCGAGCCGAGGACGGTGCGCTCGTCGACTTCCGCGAGGCGATCGCCCGCTGCAGCGTGCAGCTGCGCGAGGTGATCCGTCGGGAGTACGGCGTCTGAGACACGCACCGCGTCGGTGCGGGGTCTCAGCGCGTCTCGATGATGCTCGGCCCGTTCGGCGTCGCGCGTACGGAGAGCTGCGCGGGGATCTGCTCCTGCATCGCCTCGACGTGGCTGATCACCCCGACGGTGCGACCGCCCTGTCGGAGCTCGTCGAGGGTGCGCATAGCGACGTCGAGCGTGTCGCCGTCGAGGGATCCGAACCCCTCGTCGATGAAGAGGGTGTCGAGACGGATGCCGCCGGCTCGCGCCGTGACCACCTCGGCGAGTCCGAGAGCGAGGGCGAGCGAACTCAGGAACGTCTCGCCTCCTGACAGGGACTGCGCTGGCCTTGTCTGGCCGGTGAATGCGTCGAACACGACGATCCCGAGCCCGGATGCCGCGCCGCGCGCGGCGAGCGCGTCGGAGTGACGCAGTTGGTAGCGCCCGGTCGACATGTCACCGAGGCGTCGATTGGCCGCCTCGACGATCTCCTCGAGCTCCGCGGCCAGCACGAACGTCTCGAGGGTCATCTTGCGCGTGTTCGCACCGCGCCCGGCGATGGTGTCGGCCAGGTTCTGCAGGACTTCGTACTCGGCGGCGTCCTCCGCGGTGCGCGCGTGCTCGGCGGCGGCGGCCTCGATGAGTGCTGCGAGCTGCTCCGCCACGGCGGCAGCTCGCCCGGCTTCGTCGACCGCTGCCGACCAGCGCTGCCGAGCGGCGAGGGACCTCAGCTCGGCGGGATCGAGGTCGATCGGCTCCTCGGGCAGCGTGCGCAGTTCGAGGTCGAGGAGGATCGCGCGCTCCTTCTCTCTGAGCACGGCATGCTGCGTGATCCGGCTCTCGAGCGCCGCCTGGGAAGCGGCGGAGCGCAGCGCCCGCTCGACAGCGGCCACGTCGGGAAACTCGGAGGCGGCGAGTGCGGCGTCCCGCTCGAGCATCGCCGCGGTCGCCGCCTCTGCTCTGCGCTCACGTTCGGCCGACGCCTCGACCAGCGCGAGAGCAGCCTGAACTTCATCGAGCGTCGCAGCGAGCCGCGCTGCCACGGAGTCGAACGGTCCTTTCGCGTCGGCGATCGCCTGACGCGCCTCGGCCATGCGCTGAGCCACGAGCGAGTGCTCCTCGCGGGCTGCGGCCAGCGCGGCGGAGTCACGTTCGCGATCGATCTCGAGCCGCCGGATGCGTTCGATCAGGGCGTCGCGCCGCTGTTCGAGCCTCGTCCGCTCGTGCGAGGCCTCGACGCTCTCCGCGTGTGCGGCGGTCGCGTCGTGCAACTCTGTGGCAGCCTCATCGGCTGCTCGACCGTCGGCCCGGGTGACTGCGGCGGCGAGATCCGCACGCAGCGAGGACACGTGCTCGGCGGCGTCACGCTCACGCCCGGCGATGATGTCGCGCTCGGTCTCGGCTTCGTCGACGTCGTCGGCGGACACCGGATCCGTGTGCACGGCGGGAGCGGGATGCTCGGGGGATCCGCATACCGGACACGCTTCGTCGTCCTGCAGGGAAGCCGCCAGCTCTCCCGCGATGCCGTCGAGGCGGCGCTGTCTGAGCTGAGCCAGCGCCGTCTGGGCCGCGGCGAGCGCGACGCTGGCCTCAGCGAGCTCGCGCTCCGCTCCAGCGTGCGCGACACCGAGGCGTTCCGCCTCGAGTGCGGCGGCATGCCGCACGGCGGCAGCATCTCGCGCTGCAGCCAGATCCGCGACGCGATCGGCACGCTGCCTCGCCGCGTCACGGTCGAGAGTGAGCTGTTCGAGCTGTCCCGGAAGAGCGACGCGATCGGCCTCCGCCGCCTCGATGCGCGCGGTCGCCGCCGCCACGGCATCCGCGGCTGCGGTGAGTTCGGCGTCGAGAGCGGACGCGGAACCCTCCAGTTCCGCCGCCCGCTGCCACGTGCCCGTCTGCCTGGTGCGTTCAGCCGCCCATTCCGCGAGATCGTCCGTGACGATGTCGTGAGCCGCCCACACGGCGCGTGCGCGCTTCTCGGCTTCGACCGACGCATCGAGCGCAGAAGACGCCGTCGCCGCGGCCGTGATCGGGCCCCGAAGAAGCTCCGCAGTCCGAGCCTCGTGCAGTTCCGTGCGCGCGTCCGCGATCCGAGGCTCCTCGGCCTCGAGACGATCGAGCGCTGCCCTGGCACGATCGCGCTCGATCTGCGCCCTCTGCTCGTCTCGCAGCGTCGCGAGCGCCGCATCCGCGGCATCCGACTCCTTCTCGGCGTCGACACGCTCCGCCGCGCGACGCTCGGCGCGGTAGTCCGCTCGAGCCTGAGCGCGACGCAGACGGTCGAGACGGTCGTCCGTCGTCATCACGAGGGACTCCGCCTCACTCGAAGCGGTGTCGCCTCCCTGCGCGTCGGTGTCATGCCCGAGGTCGGCGTTGTCGACCAGTCGCTCGCCTTCGTCGAGGCGGACTGACACGGTGGCGAGACGGGCTCCGAGCGACCGCTCCGCCGCCTTGCGTCGCTCGTCGAAACGTGTCTGCACGTCCTCGAACCGCTCGGTGCCGAACAACCGCCGCAGCAGTGCCTGCCGCTCACGGCTGCCGGCGAGCAGGAACTCCGAGAAGCGGTTCTGCGCGAGCAGGATCACCTGCAGGAACTGCTCACGGCTGAGCTGCAGGATCTCGTCGAGTTCGTAGGCTGCCTCGCGCTCCTTCGCAGCGAGTCCGATCCACTCGCCGCCGACCAGCGTGTCGAGCTGCACGGCTGCCGACTGCACCGTCATCCCGCCGCCACGCTTCTTGGGCCGCTCGTACTCGGGCGAACGTGTGACCCGGTATCGGCCGGCCGGAGTGCTGAACTCGACGACGACCTCGGTGACGTCGTCGGGCTCGCAGTGGTCGCTGCGCAGTCGCTTCTCGCCACCCTCGTACCGTGGCACCCCACCGTAGAGAGCGAAGCAGACCGCATCGAGGATGCTGGATTTGCCTGCTCCCGTGCGACCGGCGATCAGGAAGATGCCGTCGTCTGCGAAGGCGTCGAAGTCGACGACCTGACGATCGCGGAACGGCCCGAAGCCCTCGACCTCGAGGAGGTGCAGCTGCATCAGAGCGCCTCCTTCGCTGTCGGAGAGTCTTCGCGTCGAGCGGCCACCGGACTAGACGAGGGCTTCTGCACGAACGCGGTCATCGAGCACCTCGCGGATCAGCTCGGCCTCGCGCTCGGTCGCCCCGTGCCCTGAGCGGACGTGCTCGAGGAAGGCCTCGATCCGTTCAGGATCGGTCACGGCACCCTGCAATCTCTCGACGTACGACCGCTCGATCGTCTCCGAGGTCTGGGACGGCTGATGCTGCACCATCGCGCAGTGCGGATACCGCTCACGGAGTCGGCGCATCGGCTCTGTCTGGGCGAGCGCGTCGGTGTAGACCGCGCAGACCCAGTCCTCCGCGTGAGCGGCGACGTTCTCGGTCGACAGGATCTCCTCGAGGGTGCCCGTGAGCGTGACGAGACGGCGAGGCACGGGGAGCTCGAGCCACTCGACCGATGCCAGTCCGGTCGCGTCGAGCTCGACCAGCCAGGACCCGCGCGGCTTGTTCTGCTCGCCGAAGCTGTAATGCAGGGGGGCGCCCGAGTAGCGCACGCGCTCGCTGATCTGCTGGCGCCCGTGGATGTGACCGAGGGCGACGTAGTCGGGACCGTCGAACACGGTCAGCGGCACGACGTCGAGACCGCCCTGCCGGACCTCGCGCTCGAGGCCCACCGTGGCGTCGACCCCGGCGGAGAAGCAGTGGGCGATCGCGACGGACCGGCCGGGGTGTTCATTCATACCGACCCGTACGAGGTCCATGGCGTGCGCCAGCGTCTGCGCCTGCGTGCGCAGTTCGGCCCCGTTCCAGTGCTGTCGGACGATGGCGGGCTCGAGGTAGGGGATGCCGAAGAAGTGCACGGGGCCGTCGGCGTCTGTCAGTGTCACCGGAGTGCCGATCGCGAGGGGGTCGGTCAGCACATGGATGCCGTCACGCAGCAGTCGCGCCTGGAACCCCAGCCGCGCGGCGGAGTCGTGGTTGCCGCTCGTGACGATCACACGGGCCCCCGTCTCGTGCAGCGCCACGAGAGCGTCACCGAGAAGCGTGTACGCGGGGCCGGCGGGGGTCGCCGAGTCGAACACGTCGCCGGCGACGATGACGACGTCGACCGCGTGGTCGCGAACCTGCGCCGTGAGCGCCCCGAGCACCTCGGCCAGCGCGTCCATGGTCGAGTTGCCATGGAAGGTGCGGCCGATGTGCCAGTCGGAGGTGTGCAGGATTCGCATACTCACACGCTACGAACCCCCACCGACATTCGGTCCGAGGCGTGCCGTGGCGCCCGTTCCCCGCATCGAGATCTCCGCGATCCGGCCGAGAGAGGACGCCACGACGACGTCAGTGCGCAGCGACGGCCAGTCCCGGCTGCGCCGGCATCAGCTCGTCCTTCGTGCCCCGCACCATCACCGCGGCGATCACCGCGGCGACGAGCATGAGGATCGACGCGACGATGAAGACCCAGCCGTAAGCGTCGGTCAGCTGCCCGGGGTCGAGATCCGCCTGGGCGTGCCCTCCGACCGACGCGGCGTACACGGCTGTGAACACCGACAGGCCGATCGATCCGCCGATCTGCATGGCCGAGTTGGCGACTGCCGACGCGATGCCCGCGTCGTGCGGAGCCACTCCGGTGAGAGCGAGGTTCTGCAGCGGGATGAAGACGAAGCCCATGCCGACGCCGAGCAGCACGAGCGCCGGGGCGATCTGCACCAGGTAGGCGCCGTCCGGGGTGATGCCCGACAACAGGAACAGACCCGCCGCGGCGATGAGCGGTCCGACGATCATCATCGGCCGCGGTCCGATCACTCCGAGCAGCTTGGTCGCGATCGGGGCGATGATCATCGTGGCGATCGGCAGCGGCAGGGTCGCCGCGCCCGCCTGAAGCGCGCCCATCCCGAGCACGAACTGCAGGTGGAAGGTCAGGTAGAGCGTCGCGCCGATCATGATCGCTCCGGCCACGCCCTGGATCAGGAACGCACCACCCCTGACCCGGTCCGCGACGACCCGCAGCGGAAGGAGCGGCTGGGCCACGCGGCTCTCGACCCAGACGAACGCGGCGAGCAGCACGACTCCGAGCACGAGGAAGGTGATGGTGAGCGGGTCGCCCCAGCCGTTCTCGGCGAGGCTGAACCCGTAGACGAGGGAGCCGAGACCGAGGGTCACGGTGATCGCGCCCCAGACGTCGTAGCGGTTGTCGCCGTCCGCCTTGCTCTCCGTCAGGAAGAGCGCTCCGCCGATCAGTCCGATCGCGACGAAGAACAGGTTGACGAGCAGGCACCAGCGCCAATCGGTGAACTCCGTGAGGAATCCGCCCAGGAGGAGACCGACGGCCGCTCCTGTTCCTGCGACCGTCCCGAAGACGGCGAACGCCGTGTTGCGCTCCTTCCCGGAGGGGAAGGTCACGGTGAGGAGAGCGAGGGCGGCGGGAGCGAGGAGCGCGGCGAAGACCCCCTGGAGGCCGCGCGCGAGGATCAGCTCCCAGCCGGACTGCGCGAGGCCGCCGAACAGGGACGCCGCGCCGAAGCCCACCATCCCGATCATGAAGGTGCGCTTGCGACCGAGGTAGTCGGCGATGCGTCCTCCGAGCAGAAGCAGCGCGCCGAAGGCGAGGGCGTAGGCCGTGACCACCCACTGACGCTGGCCGTCGCTCAGACCGAGCGATGCCTGCGCCTGCGGCAGGGCGATGCTGACGATGGTGCCGTCGAGGACGACGATCAGCTGCGTGAGGGAGATGACGACGAGCGCCCACCACCGTGTCTGGGGGCGGGCGCGCAGGGACGATGACATGGAAGAACCTCCGGTGTCGGGGACGATGCCGGAGGTTTCGAGCCTCGGACCAGCGCGCGTCAGCGCCTGACCACCTCAGCCGACGGGGCTGAGCAGAGCATCCATATTACCGGAGGAATGACGCCGCGTAACACAGCGTCACACGTCGATGCGTCAGCGCGAGCGCAGCAGAGACGCGTGCTCGGGATGCGCCTGGAACCAGTCGGCGACATACCAGCACACGGCGTCGACCTTGCGATCTCCGCGCTCCTCGATCTCGGCGACCGCTCCCTCCACGACGACGCCCGCGTAGCCGTGGCCGCGGAAAGTCGGGATGGTGAAGGCTCGCGTCAGGGCGATCGTGTTCCCGTCGTCGCGATAGTCGAGCACGCTGACGAGCTGCCCGTCGCGCGTCAGCGTGTACCGCGAGGCGTCCTTCTCATCAGTGAGGATGAAGCCGGCAGCGAGGGTCGAAGTGGTCACCTTCTCCACGTTACGCCTCGCTCCCCGGCCGGCGGCCGTTTTGACACGCGCGGACTTCTTCCGACATAATCCCCCCATGACTACCAACGCAAGCCCTTTGTCCGCCCAGGAGGCGAACAGGACTGCCGGGATGATGATGCCCGGTCGCGTTGGCATGTGTTGCCGAATGTGTCGCTGAACGAACAGCCACTCCGTCTGACCTGACTTCTCGCGATCTGCGAGGACTGGTCTCCGAGCACCCACCCCGTGCTCGCTTCCCGGCTCGCCCGGTCATTCATGCAACGCATCAGAGCCTTCTTCCGGCTCACGTCCTGAGGACTACATCATCATGTCGAACATCGCACTTCTCGAGCGTCCCGCCGCCGCCACCGCCGTCCGCACCGTCTCGTCGGAGCCCGCCGCACCGCTCGATGCAGATCTTCCCGCCGTCCGCTCGCCGCGAGGATTCGCCCTCTACGTCGGTCTCGACGAGATCAAGGCCGCCGAAGCCGGCGTCAGCCTCCCGCTCCTGGTCGACGCTCTGCGCCGCACCCTCGCCGAGCTCGCACCGGGTGCCGAGACGCACGCCACCGTCGCCCTGGCCCCGCACGGCTCCGGCGGCCGCGACCTCGACGTCGTCCGTCTCGCACTGCACGAGCCGGGTGCGATCGCACGCACCAAGGCCGCTGCCGAAGAGGAGGCGACCGACGAAGAAGGCGGCGTCGTGGTCGACATCTCGCGCAAGCGCGTGCTGATCGACGGCGAGTCCGCGGCGTTCACCTACAAGGAGTTCGAGCTGCTGCAGTACCTCGTGCTCCGTGAAGGACGGACGATCGAGCGCAGCGAGCTGGTCTCCGCGCTCTGGCAGGCGCAGGACGACGAGACTCCCGGCGAGCGCACGATCGACGTGCACGTGCGGCGTCTGCGCGCGAAGCTCGGCCGCTACGAGGACATCGTCCGCACCGTGCGCGGCATCGGCTACCGCTTCGACCGGCACGCCGACGTCGTCATCCGCTACGGCCACGGAACGCCCTCGCCCGACCGCTTCTGATCCGAGTGTCAGCCCCGCCACGTATGGTGGGCGCATGACCCTGACCGCGGATGCCGGAGCCGCCGATGCGGCCTCCCGCGGCGCGCCGCGCGAGACCGTGTATCGGCCGGCCGCACCCGTCGATCTCCGCGCGACGGTGGGCATGCTGCGACGGGGGCCCGGCGACCCGACCATGGTGTTCGACGGCCCGGTGATCTGGCGCACGCTGCGAACGCCGCTCGGTCCTGCCGCACTCGCGCTGCGCGCCCGCGGCGACGAGATCATCGCCACGGCGTGGGGCGACGGAGCGGAGCACGCGCTCGACAGCGTCCCGGAGCTGTGCGGCGCGAACGACGACCCCACCGGCTTCGATCCCTCCCATCATCCGCTGATCGCCGACGTCGCACGCCGGTCGGTCGGCATCCGCCTGGCTCGCACGGGCGTCGTGTTCGACGCTCTCGCGTGCGCGATCATCGAGCAGAAGGTGACCGGCCTCGAGGCGTTCCGCGCATGGAGACAGCTCGTCACGAAGTTCGGCGAGCGCGCACCCGGTCCCACCCCGAGGCCGATGTACACCGCCCCCACCGCCGCGCAGTGGCGCCGCATCCCGTCGTGGGACTGGCACCGGGTCGCGGTGCAGCCGCCGCAGTCGAAGACCGTCGTGCGCGCCGCCGAGCGCGCTGAGAGCGTCTCGCGCGCACTTCTGGCCGCCCCCGCCGGCGAGGAGCGCGATCGCGTGCTGACGAGCTTGCCGGGCGTCGGCATCTGGACCTCGGCCGAGACCCGCATCAGAGCCCTCGGCGATCCTGACGCCGTGAGCGTCGGGGACTACCACCTGGCCCATCAGGTCGGCTATGCCCTCACGGGCCACCGCACGGATGACGACGGGATGCTCGAGCTGCTCGCCCCGTGGGCCGGCCACCGGCAGCGAGTGATCCGCCTCATCTTCGCGAGCAGGGTGAGCGAACCCCGTCGTGGGCCGCGGCTCTCCCCCGAAGATCATCGGAGTCGCTGACCCTGCCGCACGGCGCGGATCGCCCCTAGGCTGAGGCCATGTCCCGCAACGCACTCCGCTTCTCCGTCACGGCAGGGCTGCTCATCGTCGGTGTCGTGATCGGCCTGATCTTCCAGAACGTCTGGCTCGGCATCCTGCTCGCCGCGATCGTCTGGCTCGGCTGGTTCATCGGCTACGAGTCCCGGCGCGGCCACAACACCGGCGTCAACGACGAGGACCACGGCGTCGAGCTCTGAGCGTCAGTAGTAGACCGCCAACGGACCGGACGGCCCCTCGACCACCCGCACGGGCGTATCGAACACCCGGGTGAGCACGTCGCCGGTCATGATCTCGGCGGGCGACCCGAACTCGATGACGGCTCCGTCCTTCATGGCGCAGATGTGGTCGGCGTAGTGCCCCGCGAAGTTGATGTCATGCAGCACGATGACGATCGTGCGCCCCAGCTCCTCCGACGCCCGGCGCAGGTGCTTCATCATCTGCACGGCGTGCTTCATGTCGAGGTTGTTGAGTGGCTCGTCGAGCAGAACGAACTCGGTGTCCTGCGCCAGGACCATGGCGACGTAGGCTCGCTGTCGCTGGCCGCCGGAGAGCTCGTCCAGGTATCGACCTTCGAGGTCCCCGAGATCGAGGAAGTCGATCGCTCTGCTGATGAGCTCCTCGTCGGCGCGCGTCAGCCGGCCCTTCGAATGCGGGAAGCGCCCGAAGCCCACCAGCTGGCGCACGGTGAGACGGGTGACGAAGTGGTTCTCCTGCCGCAGCACCGAGACGATCTTGGCGAGATCCTTCGACTTCGTGGTCGCCACGTCGTATCCGGCGATCTCGATCGCTCCGGCGTCCATGCCGCCGAGCCGGCCGATCATCGTCAGCAGAGTCGACTTTCCCGCGCCGTTCGGACCGATCAGTGCTGTGATGCCGCCGGAGGGGATCCGGAGGTCCACAGGGCCGATCGCGACCTGGTCGCTGTAGTCGCGGCGGACGCCGTCGAGTGTGATCACAGCCTGCCCTTTCTGAGGATGACGACGAGGAACACGGTTCCTCCGACGAGTTCGATGAGGATCGACACCATGCCCTGCGCGTAGAAGACGTTCTTCATGACGAAGTACGCCCCGGCGAGGATCGTGAAGGCGGTGAGCACCGCCACCGGGAAGATGAGCCGGTGGTCGTATGTATCGGCGAACTGGTACGCGAGGGTCGCGACGAGGAAGCCGAGGAACGTCATCGGGCCCACCAGCGCGGTGGAGGTCGCCATCAGCACGGCGACGAGGAAGAGCACGGCATAGAGCTCGCGCTTGTGGTCGAGTCCGAGCGAGCGCGACACGTCGGGTCCGAGCGCGAGGAGGTTCAGCCGCCGTGCCCGCAGCCACAGCAGCGCGGACGCGGCGACGCACAGCGGGATCGCGAGCGGCAGGTAGGACGCGTCCGCGTTGGAGACGTTGCCGAAGAGGCGAGCCGCCAGCACGTCGAACTCGCTCGGTGTGAGCAGCCGCTGCATGAAGGTCGAGATCGCCCCGAGTCCGCCGCCGATGATGATCCCGATCAGGAGCATGATCTGGAGGTTTCCGTAGCGCCCCGACAGCAGCCATCCGTAGAGCGCCATCGCGAGCCCCACCATGATGACGACCTGCAGGCCGAACTGCCAGACGCCCTGGATCGCGACGAGCCCTGCGACGCCGAACAGGTAGACCGTAGTCGTCTGCACCACCCGATAGAGCGATTCGAACCCCATGATCGACGGCGTGATGATGCGGTTGTTCGTGACCGTCTGAAAGCTCACGGTCGCGATCGCCTGCGCCACCGCGACCACTGCCATCACGGTCACATTCGTCACGCGGAGCTTCGCGATGCGCCAGAACCCAGGCGATCCGATCGGCATGGGGTTGTCCCAGGCGAGCAGGGCGAAGGCGAAGGCCGCGGAGAGGACGATGAGGACGCCCAGCACCAGGGCGTAGCGACGGCGCGCACGCGCGGACGTGAAGGATCCGGAGGTGCGGGCATCGACCGCGAGTGCGCTAGCCACGACGACGCTGCCTCAGCAGGAGGAGGATGAAGACGATCGCGCCGACGATCCCGAGGATCAGCGAGACCGGGACCTCGAACGGCATGATGATCGTGCGGCCGATGATGTCGCAGACCGTGACGATCGCGATGCCCAGCAGACACACCCACGGCAGGTTGCTGCGCAGGTCGTCTCCTCGGACCATCGAGACGATGTTGGGCACGATCAGTCCGAGGAACGGGAGGTTGCCGACGACGACCGTGACGACTCCGGTGGTGACGGCGATCAGCACGGTCCCGAGCAGGATCACGCGGTTGTAGTCGACGCCGACGTTGGTGGCGATCTCCTCCCCCAGTCCGGCGATCGTGAGGCGGTCCGCCACAATGAAGACGACGACCCCGACGACCGCCACGATCCAGAGCATCTCGTACTGCCCGCGGAGCACCGAGGTGAAGCTGCCGGCGAACCAGACGCCGATCGCCTGGAGCGAGTCGGTGACGAGCGCGAAGTACGTCGACACCGATCCGACGACGGCGCCGAGCATGATCCCGATGATCGGGACGATGAGCGACGACCGGAGGGAGACGCGGCGCAGGAATGCGAAGAAGACCATCGTGCCGATGAAGGCGGCGATGATGGCGCCCGTCATCCTCAACGGGATCGACGGGTTCGGCACCAGCACCATGACGGTCAGCAGACCGAGCCCTGCCCACTCGGTCGTGCCGGTGGTCGTGGGTTCGACGAAGCGGTTCTGGGTGAGGAGCTGCATCACGAGCCCGGCCATCGCCATGGCGGCTCCCGCGAGGACGAGAGCGATCGTGCGCGGCACGCGGGTGATCTGGAACATCTCCGCGCCGTCCGCGGCCCCCGCGATGTCGTATACGCCCGTGAAGAGCGACACGACGAGGAGTGCGACGACGACGAGGATGCCGACGAGCAGCTTCACGTCGAAGAGCCGCCCGACGGAACGGGGCGACTCGATGGATGCGGTGCGGGTGTGGGTGCGGGTCATCATGCGACGCCGGACGGCGGCATCCGCTCGGAGCGGATGCCGCCGGTCGGCCCTACTTCTGCGCGGCCTCGAGCGCGTCGGCGAGGTCCTCGAGGAACGTGGTGTACGTCTGGATGCCCTCGTTCAGGTAGGTGTCCGTGGGCATGTAGACGATCTGCTCGTCGGCAACGGCGGTGACGCCGGCTAGCGCCTCGGAGCTCTCGAGGATCTCGGACGCCTGCACGTAGTCGGGGGTCTCGGCGGCGAAGACCGCATCGCGGTCGAGCACGAGAAGCCAGTCGGGGTTGGAGGAGGCGATCGCCTCGACGGAGATGTCGTCGCCCTGGTGGTCGTCGGAGGCGTCATCGACCTCGAGCGCCGGCGTCAGACCGAGGATGTCGTAGATCGGTCCGAGCGAGCGCCCGACGGTCGGCGCGAGGTACCCGATCTCGCCGCCGGAGGTGTTCACCGCCATGACGGTGTCGGCGTCGTCGTATGCGGCCTTGGCCCGCTCGACGGCCGCGTCGAAATCGTCGACGAGCGCCTGCGCCTCGTCCTGCTTGCCGAAGATCTCGCCGAGGACGGTGGTCTGACGCTTGAGCTCCTCGTCGAAGGGCTCGCCCTCGCGCGGCTCGAGGTCGATGATCGTGGCGTCCGGCACGAGCTCCGCGATCGCCTCGTTGTGCTGGGTGAATCGCTGGCCGCTGATGATGAGGTCGGGTTCGATTGCGACGATCGCCTCGAGGTCGGGCTCGCTGTGCAGGCCGATGTCGACGATCGACTCGTCGTCGAGGTACGACACGGTGTCCGGCATGAGCGCGACAGCGCCGGCCGAGAGCTCGACTCCCCAGTCGGAGAGGGTCTGGAACGTGCGGTTGTCCAGTGCGACGACGGATGCAGGGGGCGTGGCGATCTCGTGCGATCCGCTGTTGTCCTCGACGGTGACCGAGTCCGCTGCGGCTGCGGTCCCCTGCGGCTCGGCGTCGGAGCCGGAGGCGCAGCCGGCGAGGGTGAGGAGGCCGACGAGACCGACGCTCGTAGCGGTGAGGATTCTGGGCATGGACATGGAGAGACTCCTGTTCTGCGGTGATGAGTGCGCGGAAACGGCGCGGGAACGGCGGACTTAGGATGCCCTAACTCCACCTCCAAGATAGGTTAGCCTTACTTTATGAGCGATACGAAATCCCGCTTCTCCATCGAGCGCCGCGGCCTCGATCTGCGCTTCCGCACCGTCACGCTGACCGCCCGGGAATGGCTGGCCCCTGGCTACGTGCGTGTCCGGCTCAGTGGCAGTGACCTCGAGGGCTTCGACTCTCCCGGCTCCGACGACCACATGCGCCTCTTCTTCCCGTCCGGTCCCGTGGAGTCCCTCGAGCAGATGCGGGAGGCGCCGAGTCGCGAGTACACACCTCTCGCCTGGGGCGACGACTGGCTCGACGTCGAGTTCGCGGTGCACGGCGACGCAGGGGTCGGCGCCCCGTGGGCCGCGACCGCTCCGCTGGGTGCATCGATCGGAGTCGGTGGCCCCCGCGGTTCGGCCGTGCTCAGCGGCAGCCCCGGATCCTGGCTTCTCGTCGGAGACGAGACCGCCATCCCGGCGATCCGACGCTTCGCCTCGTCGATACCCGCCGGGGTGCCCGCCCGCATCGTGATCGAGACGGCCTCCGTCGGCCGGGAGATCGAGATCGACACCCCGGTCGACGTGGAATGGCTGCACCGTGGCGACGCCGCCGAAGGCTCCGCCCTCATCGCATTCCTCGACCGCCTGACCGCCGACGATTCGGTCGGCGACGACCCGTTCGTGTTCATCGCCGCCGAGCAGTCGGTCGTGAAGCCCGGGCGCGCGCTGCTCAGCCGGTGGGGCGTCGACTCCGCGAACGCGGTGGTCAAGGGCTATTGGAAGCGGGGCGAAGCGGAGTACCACGCTCCGCACTAGTGCGATCCGGGCGCCGACTGGAAGACTGGACGCATGGCTCTTCTGGATCACCTGGGCATCACCGTCAACGAGCTGGAGCGCGGTCGCGCGCAGTTCCATCCCGTGCTGACGGCCCTCGGCTATCAGAGCGGCGGCGAGGACGACCACTCGATCTCGTGGCACAACGGCGACGAGACCGAGATCATCCTGTACGCCTGGGATGAGGAATCCGGGCCCCATCGTCACGGCCGCGTGGGATGGCAGCACATCGCTTTCTCGGTGTCGACGCGAGACGAGGTCGACCGCCTTCACGCCGTCGCGCGCGATGCGGGATGGTCGGCCGTGCGCGAGCCCAAGGAATATCCGCGATACACGGAGCGCTACTACGCCTCGTTCGTGGAGGATGCCGACGGCATCCGGATCGAGTTCATGCACAACCCGCCGCGCGAGTCCCAGTGACGCGCGCGCTCGGCGGCGGGTGAGCCCGGCTCTCCTGCACACCGAGGCCGGAACACGAGTTCCTCCCACTGTTCGGGATGGCGGTATACAGCGACGCCTCTTCCGATTCCTCGTCTGGAACGATGCGAGGATGACACGGTGCACCTCATGAACGACGCTCAGATCTGGACCATGATCGGGTGCTTCACCGCGCTCATGTTCGGCATGCTCACGGTCGTCTCGACGTTGTTCATCCGCGTGGTGCGCACCGAGATCGGCGGGCTGCGCGGGGAGATGAACGCACAGATCGGCGGACTCCGGGGCGAGATGAACGCCCGCTTCGATGCCGTGAACACGCGGATCGACGGACTCGACCGCGACATGCAGGCCGTCGTCAAGCGCTCATTCGGCCTCGACCGCGACTGACAACTGACACCGGCAGCCGGCCGCCCGCAGCTCAGACCACGGGTGCGGCGACGGCCTCGGCATCCGTGCGGTCGGTGAAGGCCTCTTTCGGAACGAAGACGAGGATCGCGGCGGCGATCAGCGCGGTCACACCGCAGACCACCCACACGGTGATGTACCCGGCGAATGATCCCGCAGTGCCTTCGACCGCCCCGCTCACGCCGTTGAGGAGCGCGATCCCGAAGATGCACGAGGCGATCGCTCCGCCCACGGTCTTGACCGAGTTCGTGAGGCCTGTCGCGACGCCCGTCTGGGTCGCCGGAGCCGCCGATGCCGCAGCCGCGGGAAGGGCGGCCACGAGAGCACCCGAGCCGAGGCCGACGATGACCATGTTGGTCACCACCTGCACGTACGAATCGTGGAACGGGAGGAACAGCAGGAAGCCGATGCCGACGAGCAGGGATGCGCCCATCAGGGTGATCCGGGGAGTCAGCAGACGAGCGATGAGCGGGAACAGCAGTGCTCCCGCGATCATCGCGATCAGGTAGAGCCCGATGATCAGGGACGTCGCGAAACCCGTGGTTCCGAGCCCGTAGCCGTAGACACCGGGGTCGGTGCGGGCGAACGTCGACAGCGGCGCCTGTGCACCCAGCACGCTCACCCCGAACAGGCCAGCGGTGAGGAAGACCGGGCCGAGTGCCGGCGAGCGGAACATGCGCACGTCGATGAGCGGGTCGTCGCAGCGCAGTTCCCAGAGCACGAACGGGATGACGAGCAGAAGGCCGAGGACGACGACGGCCCAGGACCAGGGGTTGACGAGTCCGCCCTCGAGACGGAGCAGGCTGAGACCCCCGGTGAAGCAGATCAGCGCGAGCGAGATCAGCACGACGCCGACAGTGTCGAAGACACCGCCGGTCGGATCGGGAGACTCCTTCACCCCGAACAGGATCACGAAGAAGCACACGACGATGAGCACGGCGGGGATGAGCAGCACCACCGTCAGAGGCAGGACATCGATCAGGGCTCCACCCACGAGTGCACCGATGATCGCGCCGCCTTCGAGCGCCGCGACGAGGAGTCCGGCGGCCTTCGCCGTGATCGACGAACGCCCCTCCATGCGACGGGAGCGCGACCAGATGAGCGCGATCTCGAGCGGCAGCCAGACGACGTAGAACCCCATCAGCGTCCAGCCGACCAGGAACACGGGGAACGAATCGGTGAAGGGCAGGACGAGCGCCGCCGCGGCGGTGAGCGCCGTCGAGATGAGCAGCATCCGCTTGTGGCCGACCATGTCGCCGAGCTTCGCGAAAGCGGGCACCACCAGAGCCGACAGCATGAGCTGCGTGCCCTCGAGCCAGTTGACATCGGCGTCGTGGATGCCGAGGTGCCGCGCGATGTCCGTGAGCATGGGCGTGTAGTAGCCCTGCAGCACGCCGCTGGTGAACTCGACGAAGGCGAGGAAGCCGACGACGGTGGCGAGGGTTCCCAGAGTTCGGGTGCGCGTCATCGCGGCTCCTCGATGAAAGGACTGGATCGGGCACCGAAGCGCCCGCGGAGGGGTGAGATCACCCTAGCCGCTCGAGGAGCGCCCGATGGAACCGCTCCCCCCGCTCGAGCGCGGCGATCTCGACGTTCTCATCGACGCCGTGGATCGACGCCCGCTGTGCGTTCGACATCTCGAGCGGCGCGAAGCGGTAGACGGCGGGGGCGAAACGGTGGAAGTGGCGGGAGTCCGTCGCCGCCATCATCACGTACGGCACCGCGGGGACTCCCGGGTGAGAGACGGCGAGAGCGTCGGCGAGCAGCGTGAACTGAGCGTTGTCGGTCGCGGACTCGGGCGACGGCTCGCTCGCCTCCTCGACGGATACGGTGATGAGCGGATCCCGGATGCGCCGACGCACCCGCAGCACCGTCTGCTGCGTCGTCTCACCCAGCGCGATGCGCAGGTTGACCGTCGCCGAGGCCTGCGACGGCAGGACGTTCGCGGCAGTGCCGCCCGACTGCATGGTCGGAGCCACCGTTGTGCGCACGAGTGCTGCGGGCTCGCCGCCGAGCGCGGCGAACAGCCGCCCGGTGACCGGCGGGGCCGAGCCGAGCAGCCTGAGCAGATGCCCTGCCGGACCGGGAGTCTGAGCTCCGAGCTGCGACAGCATCCGTCCGATCGCTTTCGACGGGCGCGGTCGGAACGTGCGGGGGCCGAGCCGATCGACGGCCCTCGCCACGCGCCGGACCGCTGTGAGAGCGGGCGGTGCCGAGGCGTGACCGCCCTCACCACGCGCCGAGAGCGTGAGCGTCATGACGCCCTTCTCCCCCACGCCGATCATCGCCGCCCGTCCCGGAACGAAGGGCAGCGGCGCATCCACGACGGCGCCGCCCTCGTCCACCACGAGCCACGGGATGATGCCGCGATCGCGCAGGACGCGGGCGATCTCCTCGGCTGCTCGACCGAAGGTCTCCTCATTGCCCCCGAACGACAGGTAGACGTCCCGTGCGGGGGTGAACCCGTCGGCGAGCAGGTTCTCGACCGCCTCGAGCACGACGATCAGCGGACCCTTGTCATCGAGAGCACCACGACCGTAGACGACTCCGTCGGCGATGACGCCCTCGAACGGGGGATGCGTCCATGCGTCGCTCTCGTCGACGGGGACGACGTCATAATGCGCCATCAGCACGACCGGCCCCGCAGCGCCGGCGTCCCTGCCCGTCCAGTGGAAGAGCAGCCCGAAATCGGTGTGCCGTTCGAGTGCGAGATGCTCGTGGACGAGCGGGTAGAGCTGCGCGATCAGGGCGACGAACGACTCGAACGGCTCGGTTCCGCGCTCCTCGACCTCGGCCGACACGGTCGGCAGCTGGATCATCTGCGAAAGCCGTTCGGCGATTCCCGGTCGAGGTTCCGTCACGTCGGCCATCGTATCGCCGGGGCGATTCCCGCCGGCTCGCCGTACTCCGGTCGACGTCCGTCCTGCTCGGCGCCGGCGCCGCGAGACAATGGAGGGATGAGCCTGTTCGCCCTGGCACCCAAGCGCGGTCCGCGCTGGCATCTCGCCACCCAAGCGGCGCTGGGCATCGCGGTGCCGATAGCGGTCATGACCGTGCTCGGAGAGCCGTCGCTCGGCTACGTCGCGGCCTCGGGCGCGTTCACGGTCCTCTTCGCCGGGACGGCACCGGTGATCGATCGGGCGAGGATCCTGCCGTTCGTGGCCGCGGGCCTCATCGTCAGCGCCGCTCTCGGAGTGGCTGTCTCCGCCAACGCCTGGCTCGTGAGCATCGGCGTCGTGGTGGTCGCGGTCGTCAGCGCTGCCCTGGCGTTCGGGTTCCGGCTCGGACCGCCCGGACCGCTCTTCTTCGTGCTGGTGTTCGGCCTGTCGGCGCACGTCGTGGCGAGCTCGCCCCTGGCACCGCTGACCTACCTCGGGGCACTCGCGGCCGGCTGCGTGTTCTCCTATCTGGTCGCGATGGCGCCGCTTCTGCGTCCTCGAGCGCGCTCGATCTCCGCTCGGCCGCTGAGCGAGCTGCTCCCGGGCCCCGCATTCACCCCCGATTCGCGCATGCTCGTGATCCGGGTCGCGATCGTCTCCGTCATCGGCGTCCTGCTGGGACTGGTGATCGACCCCACCCGGACGTACTGGATCGTGGGGTCGGCGGTGGCGGTGATCGGCGTGGCCGCCGCCCGTCGCGCCGCCGTCCAGCGCGGACTCCATCGCATGCTCGGAACCGTGGTCGGGGCCGGCGTGTACGCGCTGCTCGCGCTGCTGCATCCGTCGGGGCTGTGGCTCGCTCTGCTGCTGGGCGCGCTGCAGTTCACGATCGAGCTCGTCGTCGTCAGGCACTACGCTCTCGCGCTCGTCTTCATCACCCCTCTGGTGCTTCTGCTGACGGGCGCAGCGACGGGCGAGATCGGTTCGATGGACGTCGCCGGGGAGAGGATCGTCGACACCCTCGTCGGAGCTGCTCTGGGTGCGATCTCCGGCTTGCTGCATCCGCGCGCGACCACGTCTTCCGTGTGACTCTCTCGACGTCTGCCGTCGCACGCGCCATACTCGCAGCATGACCCGTGCGCCTGAGATCGCCGACTACCACCGCAGGCTCAGCTCGGAGGATCGGCTGATCTGCGACCTCCTCGCGGACGAGATCGACCGAGCACTCCCCGACGCCGCCGCCAAGGTCTGGCACGCGCACCCGGTCTGGTTCCTCGACGGCAATCCGATCGTCGGATACGACCGCTTGAAGGATGCCGTCCGACTGATGTTCTGGAGCGGCCAGTCGTTCGCAGAGCCCGGACTCGTCGCCTCAGGATCCTTCGAGGCCGCCGAGAAGAGATTCACCTCCGCCTCGGAGATCGACACCGACCGGCTCACCGTCTGGCTGTCGGAGTCGCGGGTCGTGCAATGGGACTACGAGCACATCCGCACGAACCGGGGCCTCGTCAAGCGCACCTCGTTCTGATCGCGGCTCGGGAACACCGCGAGACGGTGCGCGGTTGCACCTCGAGAGCCGAGAGGAGAGCCATGGAACTGACGCTCGTGACCTCCGCGTTCTGCGGAGCGTGCTCGCGCACCCGCTCGGTCGTGGAGGACGCCGTGCACTACCTTCCCGACGCGACCGTCACCGAGATCGACGTCGCGAGAGAACCGGATGCCGCGGAGGCGCTCGACATCCGCTTCACCCCGACCGTCATCATCCGCGATGATTCGGGCGTAGAAGTGTTCCGTGCCGAAGGTGTGCCGACGCTGCCTCAGGTGCTCACGGCGGCGGTGAAGGCCCTCCCCGCCTGAGCGCGACGTCGCTCTTGCGGATGTCCGACCCCCGGCGCAGAATGAGCCGCAGCGGGACCGACGGCGGCCCCGCCTGACAAGGCTGGGGGCAGTCATGGCCAATCTCAATCCCTATCTCTCGTTCCGCACCGAGGCGCGACAGGCGATGGAGTTCTATCAGGGCGTGCTCGGCGGTGATCTCGAGATCAACGTGTTCGGCGAGTTCCCCGACATGGTCCAGAACCCGGATCAGCACGATCTCGTGATGCATGCGCAGCTCACGACGCCGGACAGCCTGGTGCTCATGGCCTCAGACACCCCCGACGGCATCCCGTTCGAGCCGCCCCAGGGATTCTCGGTCTCACTCAGCGGCAACTCGCAGGAGAAGACGCAACAGGTCTGGGACGCCCTGTCCGACGGTGCGGCGATCACCATGCCGCTCGACACCCCGCCGTGGGGCGGCACGTTCGGAATGCTCGTCGATCGTTTCGGAGTGCCCTGGATGCTGCACGGCGACCCCGAGTGAGTCGCTCAGCGCAGGGCTTCGGCCTCGATGAACGCTCGGAGCTCGTGCTCGTCGTCGGCCATCTCGGTCCGGCGCTGCGGAGCGTCGAGCATCGCGCGCAGCTCTGAGGAGTACTCGAGCTCGACGCCGATCGCCTCGCGGATCGTCTCGGCGAACTTCTGCGGCTTCGCCGTCTCGAGCACCAGCATGGGCACGCCGGGCTCGACGTTCTCGCGAGCGACCTTGACACCGTCGGCGGTGTGCGGGTCGATGATGTCTCCCGTCGCCTCGTAGACGGACCTGATCGTCGCGAGCCTGTCGTCGTGCGTCGAGGTGCCGCTGACGATGCCGAACTCCTCGACGAAACGCGCCAGATCGGAGGTGAAATCGAAGAACCCCTGGGTGTCGAGCTCCTGCCAGGCCTTCACGACGCGGCTTGCGTCACGACCCACGAGTTCGAAGATGAAGCGCTCGAGGTTCGACGCCTTCGAGATGTCCATCGACGGGCTCGAGGTGGCGAGCGTCTGCGCGGCGCTCCGCGGCCGGTAGACGCCGGTGCGGAAGAACTCGTCGAGCACGTTGTTCTCGTTGGCGGCGAGCACGAGGCGACGGATGGGCAGCCCCATCTCCTTCGCGAAGAACCCCGAGAGGATGTTGCCGAAGTTTCCGGACGGCACCGTGAACGACACCTCGGTCCATCCGCCGGCGTCCGTCGCACGCAGCCACGCCCAGAAGTAGTAGACGACCTGGGCGGTGATGCGGGCGAGGTTGATCGAGTTGACCGCACCGAGGTGCTGAGCGCGCTTGAAGTCGAGGTCGCCGGCGAGGGACTTGACGAGGTTCTGGCAATCGTCGAACACGCCGTCGACGACGATGTTGTGGATGTTGTCATCGTCGAGCGAGAACATCTGCGCGCGCTGGAACGCGCTCATGCGCCCCTTCGGGGACAGCATGAACACCGAGATGCGGTCCTTGCCGCGAAGAGCGTGCTCGGCAGCCGAGCCGGTGTCTCCCGAGGTCGCGCCGAGGATGTTCAGGACAGAGCCCTTGCGCTCGAGCGCGTACTCGACGACCTGCCCGAGGAACTGCATGGCCATGTCCTTGAAAGCGAGAGTCGGCCCCTCGGAGAGGCCCACCAGGGTGAGATCGTCGCCGATCGACCGCAGGGGCACGACCTCTTCAGGGAACGGCTCGTAGGCGGCCTCCGTCATGCGGGCGAGATCGGCCCGCGGGATGTCCGTGGCGAAGAGACCGAGCACCTCGGTGGCGAGCTGCGGATACGTCAGGGCACGCCAGCGCTCGAGCGTCTCTCCGTCGACCGTGGGCATCGTCTCGGGGACGGCCAGTCCTCCGTCGGGCGCGAGCCCCTCGAGCAGGGTCTCGCAGTACGGCAGCGGCTGCATGCCGCCTCGGGTGGAGATGTACTGCACGGGAGCTCCTCGGTTCGGGATCGGCACGGGGCTTCCATTGTCGCAGGTGGGCGCGGGGTGATTTCACGATCAGGATGCGCGTCTCACGACATAGCGCGTTCATCGCGCGGAGGCAATGGTGTTCCGCTGTGAACTCGTATCTCTTAGCGTGGACCCCATCAACAGAACAGGAGCCCTCATGACTGCGAAGACCCATACCGCGCATGACCACAAGCCCGCGGACGGCCAGGCTCCCACGACAGCCTCGACGCCGGCCGAACCCCTCTACGAGCGTGTCGACCTCGATCGCTACGTCGTGCTGCACGACGGCCCCGTCGGATACGTCGAGCACGTGCATCCTGTCTTCGTCTGCTATGTCGGCCACCCTTACCCGCACGCCGACGAGATCGCTCAGGTGCATGACTTCCACGACGCGGTGAGGACTGTCCTGCACCGCGCCGTCTCGAAGCGGCGCGCTCAGTGAGCCACGAGGTCTGGCCCGGTTCCCCCTACCCGCTCGGCGCGACCTTCGACGGCCAGGGCACGAACTTCGCCCTGTTCAGCGAGGGCGCCGAGAAGGTCGAACTGTGCCTGTTCGACGACGACGGCAGCGAGGAGCGCGTCCCGCTCGAAGAGGTCGACGCGTTCGTCTGGCACGGCTATCTGCCCTCCGTGCAACCAGGACAGCTCTACGGATACCGCGTGCACGGACCGTACGACCCCGCGCAGGGAAAGCGATTCAACCCGAACAAGCTCCTCCTCGACCCGTACGCGAAATCCGTGGCCGGCCGGGTCGACTGGGGGCAGCCCCTGTTCGGCTACGACTTCGGCGACCCCGATTCCCGCAACGATGAAGACTCCGCCGCGACGATGGTCAAGGGCGTCGTCGTGAACCCGTTCTTCGAGTGGGCGGGCGACCGACTGCCCAAGACCCCTTACGCACAGAGCGTGATCTACGAGGCGCACGTCAAGGGACTGACCCAGCTGCACCCGGACATCCCCGAGGAGCTGCGGGGCACGTATGCGGCCATCGGCCACCCGTCGGTCATCGAGCACCTGGTGCACCTCGGCGTCACCGCGATCGAGCTGATGCCGGTGCATCAGTTCGTCTACGACTCGACCCTCGAGGAGAAGGGCCTCACGAACTACTGGGGCTACAACACGCTCGCCTTCTTCGCGCCGCACAACGACTACTCCTCCAGCGGGCAGCACGGTCAGCAGGTGCAGGAGTTCAAGGCCATGGTGCGCGCACTGCACTCGGCGGGGATCGAGGTCATCCTCGACGTGGTCTACAACCACACCGCCGAGGGCAACCACATGGGGCCGATGCTGTCGATGCGGGGCATCGACAACGAGGCGTACTACCGCCTCGAAGAGGACCGTCGCTACTACACCGACTACACGGGCACGGGCAACAGCCTCAACGCCGGCAACCCGCACGCGCTGCAGCTGATCATGGACTCGCTGCGGTACTGGGTCACGGAGATGCATGTCGACGGCTTCCGCTTCGATCTCGCCTCGACTCTCGCGCGCGAGTTCTACGACGTCGACCGTCTCGCGGCCTTCTTCGAGCTGGTGCAGCAGGATCCGATCGTCTCGCAGGTGAAGCTCATCGCCGAGCCGTGGGATGTGGGCCCCGGCGGATACCAGGTCGGCAACTTCCCTCCGCAGTGGACGGAGTGGAACGGCAAGTACCGCGACACCGTGCGCGACTTCTGGCGCGGTGAGCCGCAGGCGCTCGGCGAGTTCGCATCGCGTCTCACCGGTTCCGCCGACCTGTACGAGCACTCCGGTCGGCGTCCCGTGGCGTCGATCAACTTCGTCACCGCTCACGACGGCTTCACGCTGCGCGACCTCGTGTCGTACAACGAGAAGCACAACGAGGCCAACGGCGAGGACAACAACGACGGCGAATCCCACAACCGCTCGAGCAACAACGGCGTCGAGGGGCCCACCGACGACGAGACGATCAACCGCGTCCGCGCCCGACAGCAGCGCAACTTCCTCGCGACACTGCTGCTGTCGCAGGGAGTGCCGATGATCGCGCACGGCGACGAGCTCGGTCGCACCCAGGACGGCAACAACAACGGTTACGCGCAGGACAACGAGCTCACCTGGGTCGATTGGGAGGCGGCGGATCGTCCTCTCGTCGAGTTCACGGCAGCGGTGGCGAGACTGCGCCGCATGCACCCGACGTTCCGCCGCAGCCGGTTCTTCGACGGCCGGCCGGTGCGGTCGGAGGACGGCGAACGAGTGCCGGATGTGGTCTGGCTGCGACCCGACGGCCGCCGGATGGAGCCCGAGGACTGGGATTCCGGATTCGGTCTCGCGATCGGCATGTTCTTGAACGGACAGGGCATCCGCGAGAAGGACCGCCGTGGACAGCCGGTGACGGATCAGAACTTCCTCGTCTACTTCCACAGCGGGACGGAGGCGATCGACGCCGTGCTCCCCGACGAGCGCCACGGGCGTGCGTGGGAGGTCGCCGTCGACACCGCCGGCGACCGTGCCGGAGGCGACGCGATCGACGCCGGCGCTCCGGTGACCCTCGAAGCCAACTCGATGCTGGTGCTGCGCGAAGTCGATCAGACCGAGGTGCCGACGGACGACTCCGTCGAGGCCTCGCTGCGCATCCAGACCGAGCGCGCCGAAGCTCCGTCACCCGCCCCGACCCCGGAGCTGCCGCGATGACCCACCGCCCGCTCTCGACCTATCGTCTGCAGATCCGAGCGGGTTTCACGCTCGACGACGCGGCATCGATCACGGAGTACCTCACCGAGCTGGGTGCCTCGTGGGCGTACCTCTCACCGCTGCTCGCGGCCGTGCCGGGGTCGGACCACGGCTACGACGTCGTCGATCATTCCCGGGTCGACGATGCCCGCGGTGGCCCCGAGGGGCTCGAGCGCTTCTCCGCCGCGGCCCGCTCAGCGGGGCTCGGGGTCCTCGTCGACATCGTCCCGAACCACGTCGGCGTGGCCGTCCCGCGCGCGAACCTCTGGTGGTGGGATCTGCTGCGACTCGGGCGCTCATCGCGCCATGCGCTGGCATTCGACGTCGACCCGCGACTGTCCGACGGACGGGTGCGACTGCCGATCCTCGGGTCGTCGCTCGCGGAGGTGCTGTCAGCCGATGAGATCGTCGTCGACACGACCCCCGCCGACGATGCCCCCGACGGAACGCTGTCGTACTTCGACCACGTGCTTCCCCTGGCACCGGGATCGGGAGAGCTCGCAGACGATCTGCCTGCCCTCCTCGACGCCCAGCACTACGAGCTGCGGTTCTGGGAGGACCAGAACACCGACCTCGACTACCGTCGGTTCTTCGCCGTGTCCGAGCTCGCCGGCATCCGCGTCGAGATCCCGGATGTCTTCGAGGAGTCGCACCGCGAGATCGCCCGGTGGATCACCGACGGTCTGGCCGACGGACTCCGCGTCGACCATCCCGACGGGCTGACGGATCCCGGCGAGTACCTCGAGCGACTCGCCGACATCACCGGCGGCGCGTACACGGTCGTCGAGAAGATCCTCGAACCGGGTGAGCAGCTGCCGTCCTGGTGGCGCACCGACGGCACGACCGGCTACGACGCGATGGGCGAGATCGACCGCGTGCTGATCGACGGCGACGGAGTCGCAGCCCTCGACCTCCTCGACTCGCGGCTGCGGGACGAGACCGGTCTGCCGGCCGCGAAGTCCTGGGCCGACCTGATCCACTCCACGAAGCGGATGATCGCCGACGACCTCCTGCAGTCCGAGGTGCGACGCCTCGTCAGGGCTCTGCCGTTCGGCGTGGTCGGCGCCGAGGACGCGCTCGCCGAGATCGTGGCGAGCTTCCCGGTCTACCGGTCCTACCTCCCGGCGGGACGCGAGCATCTGCAGCACGCGATCGACGACGCCGCACGGCGCCGCCCCGACCTCGCGGGATCGATCGCCGAGCTGACGCCCCTGCTGCTCGACACCTCGCTCGAGGTGTCGCAGCGCTTTCCGCAGGTGACGGGAGCGGTGATGGCCAAGGGCGTGGAGGACACCGCGTTCTACCGCCACACCCGCCTCGGCACCCTCACCGAGGTCGGCGGCGATCCCTCGATCGCCTCCGTCTCGGTCGACGAGTTCCATGACGCCCAGCAGGCGCGGCTCGCGTCGTGGCCGTACTCGCTCACCGCTCTGTCGACCCATGACACCAAGCGATCCGAGGACGTCCGTGCGCGTCTGTCGGTGCTCTCCGAGATTCCGGACCGCTGGGCGCAGGTGCTGACCGAGCTCCGTGCCGTCGCCTCGACAGGACACGGGCCACTCGATTCCCTTCTCTGGCAGGCCGCGGTCGGAGCATGGCCGATCTCGTCGGAGCGCCTGCTCGCCTACGGGCTGAAGGCCGCGCGCGAGGCTGCGGAATCGACCGGATGGCAGCATCCGGATCTCGAGTTCGAGAAGGGCGTCGAAGCGATCGCCGAGGCGGCGAACGGGCGGGCTCGACCGATCCTCGAGGGATTCGTCGGCGAGATCGTCGACCCCGGTCGAGTCAACTCGCTGTCCGCGAAGCTCCTGCAGCTCGCAGCTCCCGGTGTGCCCGACGTCTACCAGGGCACCGAGCTGTGGGACCACTCGCTCGTCGACCCCGACAACCGGCGGCCGGTCGATTTCGCAGCGCGTTCGGCGATGCTGGGTCGACTCGATGCCGACGTCTCTCGCGGCATCCTTCCTCCCATCGACGACTCGGGCCTCGCGAAGATGCTCGTCACGTCGCGCACGTTGCGTCTGCGCCGGGACAACCCCGAGCTCTTCTACCGGTATCGCCCGGGCGGTGTCGCCGGTGAGGCGTCGGATCATGTGGTCGCGATGGACCGGGGCGGTGTGCTGGCGGTGGCGTCGCGTCTGCCCGTCGGACTCGAGCGCCGCGGCGGATGGGGCGACACCGTGCTGCTGCTCCGCGAACTGCCGGCGACGGACGCGATCACCGGTCGCCGCTTCGGCCGCGGTCCGGTCCGGCTGGCCGACCTGCTCGACACGTATCCGGTCGCGCTGCTGGTGGACGAGCGATGATCTCGGTCTGGGCTCCCCGCGCCGACAGCGTGCGGCTGCGTCGTCTGACACCCGCGTGCACCACGATCTCGGAGCACGACCTCACGTCGGCTGATGACGGTTCGGGATGGTGGAGCACCGATGTGGCGATGTCCGAGGGCGAGCGCTATGGCTTCCTCCTCGGCGACAGCACCGACCTGCGCCCTGATCCGCGGTCGCTGCGGCAGCCGCGGGGCGTGCACGGGCCCTCGGCTCTCTTCGATCCGGCCCGCTTCGAGTGGACCGACGGGGACTGGCGCGGTGCGCCGCTCGACGGTGGCGTGATCTACGAGCTGCACGTCGGGACATTCACACCGGACGGCACGCTCGACGCGCTCATCGGGCATCTCGATCACCTCGTCGAACTCGGCATCACGCATGTCGAGCTGCTCCCGGTCAACGCGTTCAGCGGCGACTGGAACTGGGGTTACGACGGCGTGCTCTGGTACGCCGTGCATGAGGGGTACGGCGGACCCGCCGCATATCAGCGGTTCGTCGACGCCGCCCACTCACGCGGCATCGCGGTGATCCAGGACGTCGTCTACAACCACCTCGGACCCAGCGGCAACTACCTGCCCGAGTTCGGTCCGTATCTGCGCGAGGGCCGGCACACGGCGTGGGGCGACTCGGTGAACCTCGACGATCCGGCCGTGCGCGAGTACATCATCGAGAACGCGCTGATGTGGCTCCGTGACTTCCACGTCGACGGGCTGCGGCTCGACGCCGTGCACGCACTGCACGACGAGAGCACCCCGCACCTCCTGCACGAGCTGTCCGAGCGCGTAGATGCGCTCGCTCGCGAGGTCGATCGCCCGCTGAGCCTGATCGCCGAGTCGGATCTGAACGACCCGGTCATGGTCCTCTCCCACGAGGAGGGAGGGAACGGCCTCACCGCGCAGTGGTCAGACGACTGGCATCACGCGGTGCACGTCGCGCTCACCGGCGAGACCGACGGGTACTACGCCGACTTCGCCGCGCCGGACGCGCTGGCGAAGGTCACTCAGACCGGGTTCTTCCACGACGGGACGTACTCGTCGTTCCGCGGGCGCACGCACGGCGCGCCGCTGCCGCCGAGCGTCCCTGCCTGGCGACTGGTCACATTCGCGCAGGACCACGACCAGATCGGCAACCGTGCAGCGGGAGATCGGCTGACCGCTTCGCTCTCCTCCGATCGACTCGCCGTCGCCGCGGTTCTCACCCTGACCGCACCGGGCACCCCCATGCTGTTCATGGGCGAGGAGTGGGCTGCGTCCACCCCGTGGCAGTTCTTCACCTCGCACAAGGAACCGGAGCTCGCGAAAGCCACCGCGGAGGGGCGGATCGCGGAGTTCGCGCGCATGGGGTGGGACCCGGCCGCCGTGCCCGACCCACAGGACCCGGCTACGTTCGAGCGATCGCGGCTGGACTGGAGCGAGCTCGCATCGGCATCGCACGCCCGCATCTTCGATCTGTATCGACGCCTGATCGCCCTGCGGCGCGAGGTGCCCGAGTTGACCGATCCCGAGATGTCGCACAACCACGTCATCGTGTCGAAGACGGAGGGCGCACCGGAGAACCGGGCCTACCGGATCGAACGAGGCGAGGTGTCGGTGCTCGTGAATCTCGCCGAGCAGGAGGTGGAGTTCGATCTCGCCCCCGACTCGCGGATACTGCTGGAGACGGCGCCCGTGCGGACGATCGCGCGGACCATCGTGCTCGCACCCGAGTCCGCGGCGATCGTCGCACCTGCGCGCTGATCGCCTTTCGGCCAGGTCAGAGAGACTTGGCGAAGCACAGGGACAGACCGCTGCCGATGTAGTGGCCGAACAGCGGGATCGGTCCGTAGCCCTCGCGTTCGTAGAAGCGCACGGCATCCGGCTGAGCAGTGCCCGTCTCGAGCACGAGGGACCGGATGCCGAGCAGGCGCGCTTCTCCCTCGAGTGCGCGCAGCAGCGCCACGGCTGCGCCCGTCCCGCGCGCGGAGGGAGCCGCGTACATCCGCTTGATCTCTGCGATGTCGGTTCCGAGCACGGCCGGATCGAGGGGTCGGAGACCGCCGCATACGATGGCGAGCCCGCTCTCCTCTCGTGCGATGAGGAAGACGGGCACGTCGTCCGCCGAGGGGATGACGCCCGGCTCATGGTCGTCGCTGCCGTACCGCGCATCGAGTTCGCTGCGCTGCGCGGCCCTGAGCCGCTCCGCATCCGGATGCGACCATGTCACCCGCTCGACCGTCACTCCCATGTCGCCCTCTCGATCCGATGTCGCCGCCCGATTCACGGTACCGAGCGAAGATGTCGGGGATGTTGCCGCTCCTCATCATTGATTCACGATTCTCTTAATTCACGCTTTTCTGTACAGTTGCATCGTGACCCTCGCCGCTTCGCCCACCCATACCGCCGCCGTCGCCCGCCTGGGTCATGCCCTGTCGGACTCGACGCGCGCCGCCATCCTGCTGGCGCTTCGAGCGGCGCCGGCGTACCCGTCCGACATCGCGGACGAGCTCGGGGTCAGCCGACAGCTCCTGTCGAACCATCTCGCGTGCCTTCGAGGCTGCGGACTCGTCGAAAGCGTTCAGGACGGACGCCGCAGCCGCTACGCCCTCGCCGACCCGCATCTCGCGACCGCGCTCGACGAGCTCATGCGCATCACGCTGATCGTCGAACCGGACTGCTGCGACGGCGAAGGGTGCAGCTGCTGATGTCGACGAGCACTCTCACCGCCGAACGGCGCGCGACTCTGCACCGCCGCATCCGCCTCATCGTGGCGTTCACGATCGTCTACAACGTGATCGAGGCGGCCGTCGCGATCGCCGCAGGGTCAGTCGCATCGTCGGCCGCGCTGATCGGGTTCGGGCTCGACTCGAGCATCGAGGTGCTCTCGGCAGCGGCCGTGGCCTGGCAGTTCACGCGACGCGACCCCGAGCGCTGGGAGAAGCCCACCCTCCGTGTCATCGCCGTCGCGTTCTTCGCTCTCGCGGCCTATGTCGTCACGTCGTCGGTGCTGTCGCTGCTCGGCGATGATCGGCCGGAGCACAGCACGGTCGGTCTCGTGCTGACCGCGGTCAGTGTGATCGTGATGCCACTCGTCTCATTCGCCGAGCGACGCGCCGGCCTCGAGGTCGGGTCGACCACGGCCGTCGCCGACTCGAAGCAGACGCTGATCTGCAGCTACCTCTCGGCCGCCGTGCTCATCGGACTCGGCGTCAACAGCCTGTTCGGGTGGTGGTGGGCGGATGCCGTCGCCGGCCTCGTCATCGCGGTCTTCGCGGTACGCGAGGGTCTCGAAGCCTGGAAGGGCGACGCCTGTGCCACTTCGATCGGCATGATCCTCGAGGACGAGCACGAGCACCACGACCACGACCACGAGCACGTGCACGACGACCACCGTCACGACGACGCGCGTCACATGCACTGAAGACCACGGAGTTCCAGAAAGAATTCCCGCCCGCGTCACTTTCCGTCGAGTTCGGGGTCTTGCATACGAGACCTGAAGTCGGCCTGGGGGGATACGAGCCGGTTTCGGGTCTGAGCCGCACTCTCCCCTTTGAGCGGCTCGCGGGTGGGGCAACTCCCACGGCCCCACCCGCCCTTCCGGGCTTCACGGGTCAGGCGTCCGCGCAGTCAGATCCAGCCGCGCTCCTCGGCCATCAGCACCGCCTGCTGGCGGGTGCCGACCGACAGCTTCGCGAGCACCGCCGAGATGTGGTTGCGCACCGTGCCGGGCGCGAGCGAGAGGGTCCTGGCGATCTGGGTCGTCGTCTCACCGCGGCGCCCGGCGCGGAGCACGTCCAGCTCCCGATCCGTGAGGGGCGACCGTTCGTCGCTCAGCGCGTCGGCCGCGATCTCAGGGTCGACGTAGCGGGCACCCGCGGCGACCCTGCGGATGACATCGGCGACCTGATCCGCTCCTCGTGACTTCGGCAGGAAGCCCGCGACACCCGATGCGAGAGCCCGCCGAAGCACCCCGGGCCGCGCGTGACGGGTGACCACCACGCAGCGCGTGACGATGGCTCGGTTCAATCGCTCCGCGACCTCCACACCGTCGAGACCGGGCATCTCGAGATCGAGCAGGCACACGTCGGGCGTCAGAGCGAGCGCAGCAGCGAGCGCCTGCTCACCGTCGGCGCACTCGGCGACCACCTCGATGTCGCCTTCCAGACGCAACAGGGCGGCGAGCGCCGAACGGATCATCCCCTCGTCGTCAGCGAGGAGCACACGGATCATCGGCTCTGCCCATCTGCGGTCGACACATCGGATCGCGGAACCGTCACCGAGACGATGAACTCGTCGGCATCCTCGCGGATCTCCAGGGTTCCTCCCGCCTCCGAGATCCGGCGTCGCACTCCGTCGAGGCCCGACCCGACGGGGTGTGTCGCCACGCCGGTCACCACATCGTTCGCGACCTCGTAGCGCCACCCGTCGTCGACCCTGCGAAGGTCGAGCCGAGCCCGTCGCCCGGCCCCGTGCCTCAGGACGTTCGTGGTCGTCTCCCTGATGACGGGACCGAGAGCCGATGACGGCGCCTCATCGGCGTCGGGTGCGATGTCGGCCTCGACGGAGAGTCCGGCCGCGGCGAGAAGGTCTCGGGCATTCGCCACCTCGTCACCCAGCGGCACCGAGCGGAAGCGCGTCGCCAGATCTCGGGTCCCCTGTCTGGCTTCGTCGACGCTGACCCTCGCGGCCCGGAGCTGCTCGAGAGCGGCGTCGGGATCGATCCTCATCAGGCGCTCGGCCAGTTCGAGCTGCAACGCGATCACCTGCAGGTGGTGCCCCTGGAGGTCGTGCACGTCGGTCGCCACGCGCAGACGCTCCTGCGTCGCGGCGAGGCGGGCCTCCGACGCCCTCGCACGATCGACGGTGACCAGCACATCCCACCACCAGAGCGAGCTCACCGACATCGCCGGGATGAGGATCGCGTACAGCGCAGGGATCCAGCCGGGGAGCGCGATCTCGGTCGCGCCCCGAGCGGCGTCGGCGACGGCGACGAGCACGAGCACCACGGTGGTCAGGACGACCATCCGCAGGCGCACCCCCTTGGGCCAGTTGAGCAGCAGCACCGACTGAGCGATGGGCATGAGCGCGAGCAGCCAGCTGTCGAGCACGAGGCCGCCCGCGATCCCGTAGCCGACCGCGATGAGCAGCGGAAGGGCGATGCGCGTCCACGCGATGCCCGGCTCGGCATCCAGCCGGTGCCGATAGTCCGCGAGCAGCACGATGGTGGAGCCCCACCAGAGCAGGCCACCCACGCCGACGACGAACGCCGCCGTCGCATCGCCGGGCACGGCGAGCGCCTGCAGCGTCCAGATCAGCACCAGGAAGAGCTCGAGGAAGGCCACGGCCGACACCGTGTACCACCAGGTCGCCGTGATGCCTCTGGCGAGCTGGCGGGCTCCCGGGGGTGGGTCGTCGGCAGAATCGACGACCGGAGAAGTGCTGCGCATGCCCCCACGATACGGGCGTGACACATGTCATGGATGCCGCGGGCGAACCACCCGGAAAGCAGTGACGGTTCGGCACTGCCGCAGCGCCACGCCAGACGGTGGACTGGATGCATCGCGACGGAGACACCGTCGCTCAGACCGGCAGGAGCCACCCATGAATCTCATCGAGACCTTCCAGGGCTTCGTCGCCCAGGTGCCTGAACTCATTCAGCCGCTCATCGTCGCCCTCGCGGGCGCCATCCCCTTCATCGAGGGCGAGGGAGCCGTGTCGATCGGCATCATCGGCGGCATCAATCCGGTGATCGCGGCCGTCGCGGCGATCGTCGGCAACTTCCTCTGCGTGGCCGTGCTCGTCATCGCGAGCTCCGGTGCACGCACCGCGATCGTGAACCGGTCCCGCAGCCGGCAGGCCGTTGCGGCCGGTGGCGGAGCCGTCGAGGCGGCACCCGCAGACACGATCGACTCCGACCGCGGTGGCGCCCGCCGCGAGAAGTTCCAGCGGGCGTTCGAGCGCTACGGCGTGCCGGGGGTCAGCCTGCTCGGTCCGCTGCTGCTGCCGACGCAGTTCACCGCCACGATGCTCGCCGCGGCGGGTGTCGGCAAGGTCCGCATCCTCATCTGGCAGGCTGTCGCGATCATCGGCTGGACGACGATCGTCGCGGTGATCGTCGGCAGCGCCGTCTACGCGATCCGCTGAGACAACGACGTCGAACGCACGGAAGCCCACTCGCCGAACGCGAGTGGGCTTCCGTGCGTGTCGGGGTCAGCGACGTCCGGCGCTCGAACGGCGCCTGGCGGCGATTCCGGTGGCCAGTCCGCCACCGACGATCAGTGCGACCGCCAACGACAGGAATGCCGCGCCCGATTCGCCTCCCGTCAGAGCGAGCTCGCCGGGAGCCGCGACCGGGGTCTGCGTCGGCGCCGGAGTCGGTGCCGGAGTTGCGACCGGCGTCGGGGTCGGGGTCGGAACCGGCGTGGCCGGGGTCGGCGTCGGCGTCGGCGTCGGAGTCGGAGTCGGCGTCGGCGTCGGCGTCGGCGTCACGACGGGCACCGGGTTGGCGATGTTGGTGAGGGTGAGCTCGATACCGGCCGTGGTTTCCGGCGTGACCTCGAAGGTGCCGTCTCCGACGTCGACGACGCCGTCGCCGGTGATCGTCCACTCACCCCAGGTCACACCCTGGATCTCAGGCAGATCGATCTCCTCGATCACGAAGGTCGAACCGAGCGGAGCACGTCCGCTGAGCACCGACTCCCCCACCGGAACCGTCATCGTGGTGGCTGCCGCATCCGAACCCTCGACCGAATAGCGCACGGTGTAGGTCGCATCCCGAGCGGCATCCGCCTGCGCGCCGGTGAGCTCCTTCGTGATGCCGAACGTCGTGTACGAGACACCACTGCCGTCGCCACCACCCGTTTCGACGACCGTGTGGGTCGCCGAGGTCGCGAACGTGTTGACGATCGCGTGGTTGCCGAAGACATCTCCCTCGGACACCGGCGCATCCGCCTGCGTGAAGTACACGAGCTCGTAAGCGAATCCGCCGGTCGGCAGATCGGTGACGGCGAACTCGAATGAGCGCCCGTCGTCGGCGAGATCGATCACGTAGGCCGACGAATCGACCGCGCTCCAGTCGCCGACCACTGCACCGTTCTCGACAGCGCGTCGCGCCAGATGGAACTCCCCGGTGTAGCGGTGCTCGGTCAGTCCGGCATCGAGGGTGTCGGTGATCGTGAAGGCGCCATCGTCGACATAGCCGCTCGGAATCCCGATGACCCATCTCAGCAACCCGTCGGTCGCGGTCGCGCCGCCGAACTTGTAGGGCTCGTCCTCTTCCGCCGAATCTCCCGGTACGACTCCACCGTCACCGGGCAGGTCGACGATCTCGATCGTGTCGCCCAGGTCGAACTCGACGGTCTCGCTGGTCGTCGACTGCGAAGCCCGCGCCTCCATCCAGAACGAGCCGCCGACCTCCTCGAGGCCGTCGACCGCTTCGGTCAGAGTGCACACCATGTCCGGCCCTTGGCCGGCAGCGACGACGCAGTTCGCCATGACCAGACCCGTCACGGGGTCTGTGATCGTGAACTCACCGGCCGACTGACGGCTGAACTCCGCGGGCAGGGTCATCCCGAAGGTCTCCCCTGCCTGCGCCCCGGTCGGGACGGCCCACTCGCCCGTGATCCGCACGGTCTGCCATTGCACCAGCGGGCCACCGCCGTTCTCGTTCTCGAGCGAGACGCTGCCGATCGCCCCCGGATAGGTCACGGACGGAGCCGCCATTGCGGGCGCGGTGGAGCCGAGCAGCCCCGCGATCGCCAAGACCATCCCCACGATGATCGCCACGATGCCGCGCTGTCGCGGCCTCGCTCCCCCGGCTCTCCTGGCCTCATTCATCCTCTTCGTCCGTGCACGCACGACACCACGCTCCCCAGTCATCGTTCTCCCCATCCGATTCGCGTCGCTCCCAATGCGACACATCTAAGAGATCAGGAAAAAGCGGGGGGATTACGCGGCAACCGGTATACAACTCCGATATACCGGGATGCGGTGTTGGCTGCGGCGTACCGGGGACTGCCTCGACGCGTCCCGGCCGTCATCGATTCCGGTGTTCCTCGCCCGTGGCTCGCGGGCTCATTCGCCCCGTCTGATGCGCCCAGATGGCGATCTCGACGCGATTGCGGACCCCGAGCTTGGTCATGAGGCTCGCCACGTGCGTCTTCACCGTGCTGAGGGTGATGAACAGCTCGCGCGCGATCTCGCCGTTGCTCAGACCCGCAGACACCTTCGCGAGCACCTGCTCCTCGCGCTCGGTCAGCGACTCGACCGGCGGCGGCGATGGTGCGGCGGCGGCCGATCCGGCGAAGGCCTCGAGCAGGCGCACCGTCACGTTGGGGGCGATCAGGGCATCACCGCTCGCTGCGGCGCGGATCGCCTGGGCGAGCAGCTCCGACCCGGCGTCCTTGAGCAGGAACCCTCTGGCGCCGGCCCGCAATCCCGCGAAGACGTACTCGTCGAGGTCGAAGGTCGTGATGAGGACGACCGCCATGGGATCGGGCACCCCTGGGCCGGCGAGCATCCGGGTCGCCTCGATGCCATCGAGGCCGGGCATCCGGATGTCGAACAGGCACACGTCCGGTCGCAGACTGCGGGCGAGGGCGACCGCTTCGGTGCCGTCGGCCGCCTGACCGACGACTTCGATGTCGGTTTGGGCGCCGAGGATCATGCTCAGTCCGGTGCGCACGAGTTCCTGATCGTCGGCGACGAGCACTCGGATCATCATGGCGCCCACCCGGCGCGGGGCAGCACCGCGTTGACGATCCATCCGCCGCCTGACGCCGGACCCGCCTCGCAGGCACCGCCGAGGAGGGCAGCACGCTCCCTCATGCCGATGATGCCGAAGCCGGGAGTCGGCGACGCGGCCACGTCTCCGTCGTTCGTCACTCTCAGGCGCACACCACCCGCGTCTGCTTCCACGCGGACGTCGACGCGGGTGACCTGTCGCGCGTGACGGAGGGCGTTGGTCACCGATTCCTGCGCGAGACGGAAGACGGCGGCAGCCACGGGTGGCGGGATGCTGTCATCGTTGCGCGCGACCTCGACGACGACGACCGTTCCGCCCGGCCGCGTTCCGGCGAGCTGCGCGATGTCGTCCAGCTGCGCGCTCGGCGCGAGCTCGGCCGTCTCGCCCTGCCGCAGGACTCGCACCATCGACCTCAGCTCGCTCAGCGTCCTGGCCGCCTCCGCCTCGATCACGCCGAGCGCATCCTGCGCTGCGCGCGAGTCCCGCCCGGCCACCGCGATGCCCGCCTGGGCGCGGATCGCGATCGCCGAGACATGGTGGGCGACCGTGTCGTGCAGGTCGCGAGCCAGGTGCTCGCGCTCCAGCATCCGGATCCGGTCGAGGCTTCGTCGTCTCGATCCCGCCCGGTAGCGAAAGGCGATGCCGAACAGGGCGACCGTCAGCAGCAGCGCGAACCCCCCGACGAGTTCATCGAAGCCTTCCCCGCGGACGAATGTCAGCGCGAGGCTCGCCAGGAGGATGGCCGACCCGATCACGAGGTCGCGACCTGCCCCCCACCGGTACACGGCGTACACGTTCACCATCACGAAGAGACTCGAGTACAGCGCCGAGTCGGGCAGGAGCAGATCGACCGGCACCATCACGATGATGAGCATGAGAAGCGGCTTCGTGCGGCGCCACAGCACGGTCGGCAGCACGACGAGGAGGGCGATCACCGCGAACAGCGGCTGCGTCAGGTCGGTGCGGACGATGCCCTCGACCACGGCCAGGACGGCGACGAGGGCCAGCAGCACCCAATCCCGCCAGACTCGGGACGGCGGAGGGGGCACAGCGCTCGGCGCACTCCACACGGAACGCACGAGCCCGGTCACGCTGTCATGATACAAGCGCACCACGGCGCGACACCCCGCGCGTCCGCCGGCGAGAGCGGCGCCGGATGAGCAGCTCCGCCACGGCACTGTTGATCATGAACGCGGCGGCGACGAGCCATGCCTCACCGAAGGCGTCGACCTCACCGAGGGGGATCGTCCACAGCGCGAAGACGAGCGCCTGGGTTCCTCCCGACACGGCGGTGGCGTAGGCGCGGGTCATCCAGGCTCCGTGCGCCACGAAGTCGCGTCGTGTGATCGCGATCACGCCCCGCACGAGGAACAGGGTCATTGCCACGGCGAAGACGAGACGAACCATCGCGAGCGCGAGTTCCTCAGGTGGACCACCGAAGAAGACCGCGAGCCAGGCGGCTGAGAGCGCCGCGACGAATCCTGCGGGAATCAGCACGCGGCCGGCCACGCGGTGCCAGGCATGCCGCGTTCGCAGCGCGGGTGAGAACTGGAACGCCCCGAGAACGCAGTAGACGGTCATCGCCACGATGTGCGCGACGATCGCGACCGTCGACGCCAGGAGGAGAGTCCTCACGGGTTCCCCGCTCACCTCCTGCAGACGAAGCACTCCACCGATCACGGGAAGCACGCTGAGCAGCAGAAGGCCGGTGATCGCCGGCCACCCGCTCTTCGATCGCCGACGCCGCTCCTTCTGCTCGGGAGTCGATCGGGCGGCCTTCATCTGCTGCGACATGTCTCGATGCTCGTCTCATCGACAGTCCGGGGCATCGGCCGTCAGCACGGACTCGGAACCGTACTTTCGGCCGAGCGGATCCGGGCTTCCTGGCCGATGACGAGCATCCCCGGGACGACCAGCATCGAGACATGACCACTGACACGACCATGACCGCGGCCGTCTACCACCGCTTCGGCGCCCCTGAGGAGGTCCGCCTCGAACAGCGGGCGGTCCCCACGCCCCGGCCCGGAGATGTGCTCATCCGGGTGCACGCGAGCACCGTGAGCGTCGGCGATCATCGCGCCCGCGCTCGGGACATCCCGGCCGGCCTCGGGGTGCTCGCCGCAGTCGGACTCGGCGTGTTCCGTCCCAGTCGGCCGATCCTGGGCATGGATGCCGCGGGCGTCGTCGCGGCTGTCGGCTCGGGCGTCACCGCCTTCGCACCCGGCGACAGGGTGATCGCCTCGACCGGCGGAGCGTTCGGCGGTCATGCCGAGTACGTGCGCGTGTCTGCCGACGGCCCGATCACCAGAGCTCCCGACACGATGAGCTTCGAAGAGGCGGTGACGCTGGTGTTCGGCGGCATCACCGCGCAGTGCTTCTTCGCCCAGGTCGCGATCGGCCCCGGCACCTCCGTGCTCGTCAACGGAGCATCCGGCGCGGTCGGCACTGCCGCGATACAACTCGCGAAGCAGCTCGGAGCAGACGTCACCGCCGTCACGAGCGGCGGCAACGTCCCACTGGTCGCGTCCCTCGGCGCCGATCGGGTCATCGACTACACCCGCGAGGAGTTCGCGGCGGGGGGCGACACGTACGACGTGATCGTCGACTGCGTCGGCAATGCCCCTTTCAGCCGGGTGGAGACACTCATCAACCCCGGCGGTGCACTACTGCTCGTCATCAGCGATCTGCGGTCGATGCTGACGAGCCGCGGGCACACTCGCCGGTCGGGAAAGCTCGTCACCTGGAACGTCGGCACGCCGGGCGCGGAGGACCTCGCCCACCTCGTGAGCCTCGCGGATTCCGGTCGCTTCCGGGCCGTCATCGACAGGACCTTCGAGCTGGCCGACATCGTCGAGGCGCACCGCTATGTCGACACCGGCCGCAAGCGGGGAAACGTGGTGCTGCGCATCCCCCAGCCCGGAGCGAACCACGCGCATGGGTGATGACCGGCAGCATCTCGCTCGACATCGCGGCTAACAGCGGCGCCCCGCTCGCGCAATGCCCTCTCGGTCGGCGTCGTCGACGCTTAGCCTCGTGCTGTCACGACGGTCGAAGGGCGGCGCACGCATGTCGGAGAGAAGAGACCGCTTCGCGGTGTTCGGCCAGATCGCCCAGGATCTGGTCCTCAGGGGCGATGCGCTCCCCGAGCCGGATGAGTCCGTCAGCGTCTCGGAGCTGCGACGGCTCCTCGGCGGCAAAGGCGCGAACCAGGGCGTAGGCCTTCGTCAGCTCGGGGGTTCGGTCGCGATCGTCGGCGTGGTCGGAGAGGACGACATCGGAGAGCGGCTCGTCACCGCCCTGCTGCACGACGCGATCGATGTCTGCGGGGTGGTGCGGCGCGGGGGCTCGGCCGTGCTGGTGGACGTCGTCGATCGGGCATCGCGGCGCATGCTGCTCGAGCACGTCCCGCCGACGTCGCTGTTGACCGTCACGGATGTCGAGGCATCGGCGAGTGCCGTCAGCCGTGCAGGCACGATCTGTCTGCAGTCTCAGCAACCGGGCGATGCACTGTCGGCCGCTCTGATGATCGCGCGACGAGCGGACGCGACGGTGGCGCTCGACGGAGCGCCCGAGCCGGAGGTTCGCGACGAACTGCTCGCCGGAGCGGACGTCGTGCGTGCCGACGCCACGGAAGCCCAAGGACTGACGGGGATCGCCGTGTCGAACCTGGACTCGGCTCACGAGGCGTGCCGGTGGCTGCTCGCTCGCGGACCCCGCATAGCGGCCGTGGAGGTGGCAGGCGAAGGCGACCTCGTCGTCTGGGAGGACGGCAGCGCCTACCGCGCACATGACGACGACGAGACGGTGGTGGACCGCACGGGAGGCGGCGACGCGTTCTTCGTGGGACTCGTGCGGGGTATCGCGAACGGGTGGTCGATGGATCGCGTCGCGGATCTCGCTGCACGGGCTGCCGCGTCGACCGTGGCACGGCTGGGCGGCCGGCCGGAACTCGCGCACCTCGTGCGATGATGCCGCGTGATCGGGAGTCAGAACGGCCAGATGAGCGGGACGTAGAGCACCGCGACGGCGACGTAGATCGCGACGAGTGGAAGACCGAGACGCCAGTAGTCACCGAATCGGTAGCCGGCCGGCTGCATGACCATGAGATTGACGGGTGTCGCGATCGGCGTCAGGAACGCAGCCGCTCCGACGACCGTGAGCGCCATCATGAACGGCTGCACGCTGACGCCCATGCTCGATGCGACCGACACCGCGATCGGCGCGATGACGAGCACGGTCGCCACGTTCGAGATGAACTGCCCGAGGATCACCGACGCGACGCAGATGGTGAGGAGAGCGAGATAGGGCGAGGTGTTGCCGACCAGCTGGAGAACCGCGTCGCCGACGAGATCGGCGGCGCCGGTGGAGACGAACGCCGATGACAGCGGGATCATCCCGGCGATGAGCGTGACAGTGGGCCACGAGATCGCCGAGAACGTCTGCGTCACGGTGAGCACCCGCGTGACGATGAGGGCACCGGCCGCGAGAAGGCCAGCGATGACGGGCGGGACGACACCCGTGGCGAGGAGCACGACCATCGCTCCGAGAATCACCAGCGCGCGTCGCGCACCCCGGCCGAGCGGCACTGTCCGCTGCATCTGCTGGGGCGAGCTGACCGGAATCACATCGGGTGAGCTCGTATAGCGGTGCAGTGCCTCCCACGGCCCCTGGACGAGCACGGAGTCACCGGCCTGCAGCGTGACCGCGCCGATCGCCCTTCCGCCGACATCGCCCGGACGGCTGCCGTGCCGGAGCGCGAGGATCACCAGGTCCTCCTGTCGCGTCGTCATCCCGGGCGAGACGACCCGGCCGATCAGGCTCGACCTCGGCCCGATGAGCACCTCTGCGACGCCCTCGCCGACCGTGAAGAGGCTGCCCGTATCGAGCGCGACGTCATACGTCTCGCGCCAGGCTCGTGCATCGTGACTCGGGTCGGCGGGCTCCTCGAGACGGTCCGGAACGCGCTCGGGCAGGAGCCTGTCTCCGAGCGCGAGCACGAGCACGACCGTCAGGACGACCATCGGGATACCGACGATCGCGAACTCGAAATACCCGAACGCACGCCCACCGGCCTCTGCGGCCGCCTCGGACACGAGGATGTTGACCGGCGTTCCGGTGAGCGTGAGGAGCGACCCCGCGCCGGCGGCGAATGCGAGCGGGAGGAGCATGCGCGACGGCGCGATGCCTGCCCGTACCGCGACGAGCACCACGATCGGAAGGAGGGCAGCCACGGCACCGTTGATGCTGATCACCGCCGACAGCACGGCGGCCAGCAGACACACGATGAGCAGCAGGCGCGAACGGCTCTTGCCGGCGCGGCGCATGAGCTGCCGTCCCACCCACGACGTGACGCCCGTGGCATCCAGCGCCTCACTGACGATGAACAGAGCGACGATGAACAGGACGATGGGATCGCCGAACCCGGCGAAGGCGTCGCCGAGCGAGAGCACTCCCGTCGCCCACAGAGCGATGGGCACCGCCATCGCGACGATGACCATCGGGATGCGGTTCGACACGAACGCGATCACGGCCGCACCGAGAATGAGGAAGGTGATGATCTCGGGGTTCATCGTGTGTCTCCGGTGTCGGGGTGCGCATGAGAGCGAATGGGAAGGCTGTCGGCGGCGAGCGCGTCGTCCCCTGTTCAGGAGACATCACCATCTTCGCCTGCCCTCAGCTGGACCGCTGCGCAGGCCCGTCGAGATTTCCGTGACCAAACCGTTGCATTCGTTACCTCGCCGTTATAGAGTGATCGCACGGTGAATGTTTGCTGTGGCATACACCGCATGTGATTGCAGGACACTCTTGGTGCAAGGGACAAGGGCCGGTCGGGAGCCTCTCCGACCGGCCCTTTACTGTTGCCAGTACGCTGTTCTCCATGACCGATCGCAAGCTCGCCCTCGAGGCCTGGGAGAGCCTGTTCCGTGCACAGCACGAGCTGTTCACGGAGATGAACACCGACTTCGATGACACCGATCTCGGGCAGGCGGAGTATGACGTGCTGCTCACGGTGACCCGCTCCCCCGGCATGTCGGCCCGCCTGCGCGACGTCACGGCGAACATGCTGATCAGCCAGCCGAGCGTCTCGCGCCTCGTCGACCGCATGGTCGCCAGCGGACTCGTCTCGAAGTGCCCCGACCCCGACGACGGGCGCGGTGCGCTGATCAGGGCCACCGACGCGGGTGTGCGCCAGTTCCGCAGCGTCGCCACGGTGCATGGCCGGTCGATCGCCGAGCGGATGTCGCGCCTCGACGACGCCGAGCTGAAGACGCTCCGCGATCTGGCGGAGAAGCTACGCGGTCGCTGACCCCGACGCACGCTCGCAGTCCGCGGTCGCTGACCGAACGAGCTCGGCGCATACGGAGGGTTTCCGCCGTACGGAGGATGTCGCGGCGCTGAGCCTCCTCCGTATCGCAGATCTCCTCCGCATCGCCGAGATCCGGCGGCATCCCGCCCCGACACCCTCCCCTCTTTTCTGGCAGGGTGGAGCGTGAACGCCCGCGCGGCCGCGCCGGCATCCACGACCGCCCCCTCGGGGGAACCAGGGAGGTCATCCATGGAGATCGCCGGAATCGTCGGCATCCTGATCATCGTCGGGATCGGCATAGCCATCGCTATCGTCGTCCTGCTCATCCTGCTGCTGTTCGCACGCAGCTGGATCAAGGTGGCTCGCGCCGATGAGGCGCTCGTCATCTCGGGGCGCAAGCAGAAGGTGCAGCGGGCCGTCATCTCGGCCGACGGCACGACCAGAGACGAGATGTCGGAGTCGCCCGTCACGGTCATCGTGAACGGCAAGTCCCTCGTCAACCCGATCACCCAGCGCCACGAGATCATCTCGCTGCGCTCGCGTCAGGTGTCGCTCAACGCCGAGGCCCAGTCGCTCGACAGCGTCACCCTCAACGTCGACGGCGTCGCCATCGTGAAGATCGGCTCCGACCCCATCCTCGTGCGCCGCGCCGCCGAGCGTTTCGCCTCACAGGACAAGGCGATCGAGCAGTTCACCACTGAGCAGCTCGAAGGTGCGCTCCGTGGAATCGTCGCGACGCTGTCTGTCGTCGAGCTCATGCGCGAGCGCAAGAAGTTCTCCGACCAGATCGCCGCCGACGTCTCGCAGGAGCTCGCCGAGCAGGGTCTGATCCTCGACTCGTTCCAGATCAAGGGCATCACCGACAAGGTCGGCTACATCCAGTCGCTGGGTGCTCCCGAGATCCAGGCGAAGCGTCAGTCTGCCGAGATCTCGCAGACCAATGCCGACCGCGCGATCAACCAGAAGAACATCGCCAACCAGGAAGCCAACCTGGTCGAGCAGACGGCTCTCGACACGAACACCGCCAACGCCAACGCCGGCATCGGTCGGGCTCGCGCCGAGGCCGAGCAGGCCGAGAATCTCGCCCGCGAGCAGGCTCAGCAGGCCGTGCTGCAGCAGCAGGCGGAGAACCGCCAGGCCCAGCTCGACGCCGACGTCAAGCGCGTCGCCGACGCACAGCGCTATGAGGCAGAGACCCGGGCACAGGCCGAGCTCTACACGCGTGAGCGTGCGGCGGAGGCGGGCGCGATCGAGCAGGTGAAGCAGGCCGAGGCCCGCACCCGCATCGCCGAGCAGCAGGCGCAGGCCGACAAGGCCAAGGCCGACGGTGAGGCCGCAGCCGCGATCGCCCGAGCCACCGGTGAGGCCGACGCACTGCGTGCGCAGGCCGAGGCCGAGTCCGAGGCCCGCCGACTGCGCGCGAACGCCGAAGCAGACGCCATCCGCGCCGAGGGTGAGGCGCGAGCCGCCGCCGTCGAGGCAGAGGCGAAGGCCATCGCCTCGAACCAGGACGCGTTCCTGTCGCAGCGGGTGCTCGACACCCTGCCGTCGATCATGGCCGAGTTCTCGAAGGGCTACGCCGCGATCGGCAGCGTCTCGATCATCGGCGGCTCCGGCGAGGACGGCGCGTCGAGCGTCGTCGGCGCCGACAGCGCGAAGGCACTCAAGTCGGTGTTCGACAGCGTCAGCGCGGCGACGGGCCTCGACCTCGCGTCGATCATCCAGGGCCAGGCCGTGGGTCGCGGGATCGGCGAAGGCGTGGCTGCGGCATCCGCACCGTCCACGCCGACCCGCCAGTCTGCGCCGACCACCCCGCCGCCGCCGGCACCTCCGGCTCCCGCAGCGGAGTAGTCAGCACACAGCGCACAGCGGATGCCGCGGCCGATTAGGTCGCGGCATCCGTCGTCTCCGCCACCCGTGCTCGATGACTCCGGAGACCAGGCAGACTGAGGGAATGACCGCCGCCGCCTTCGACCTCGCCGCCATCGGCGCCGGGCTCTCGTTCGCGGCCGCGCTGGACGAACTCGGGGCCGCGCTCGACGGGAGCGGATCAGTGGTCGTGAGCGCCCCGCCCGGCACGGGCAAGACCACTCTCGTGCCGCCGCTGCTGGCGTCACGGTCGTCCGGGCGCGTGATCGTCACCCAGCCTCGCCGCGTCGCGGCTCGCGCCGCAGCCCGCCGCCTCGCTCATCTCGACGGCTCGGCGCTCGGTACCCGCGTGGGCTTCACCGTGCGCGGCGAGCGCTCGGCAGGTGCGGCGACCCGCATCGAGTTCGTCACCGCCGGAGTGCTGCTGCGTCGCATGATCGACGACCCCGGCCTCGACGGTGTGGATGCCGTCATCCTCGACGAGGTGCACGAGCGCGCACTCGAGACCGACCTGCTGATCGGCCTGCTCTCGGAGGTCCGCGAGCTGCGCGACGACCTCGTGGTCGTCGCCATGTCGGCGACGCTGGATGCCGCGCGCATCGCCTCCGTCCTCGGCACCGACGACCTGCCCGCGCCGATCGTCGACCACGCTGTGCCGGCGTTCCCTCTCACCGAGCGCTGGGCTCCCAGCCCGACGCCGCGCCTCGATGAGCGCGGTGTCACCTGGGGCTTCCTCGACCACGTCGCACGCACGACGACAGCGGCCGCACTCGAGCTGGTCCGCGAGAACCCTCGGGCCGATGTGCTGGTGTTCGCTCCGGGCGCGCGGGAGGTGTCGGAGATCGCCCGCCGCATCCGCGATGCGAGCGCGGCGTTCGACGTGCGAGAGCTGCACGGTCAGATCCCCGCGGCGGAGCAGGATGCCGTGATCCGCGGCCGTCGACCGGACGAGCCTCCGCGCATCATCGTGACGACTTCGCTCGCGGAGTCGTCGCTCACCGTGCCCGGAGTGCGCCTCGTCGTCGACAGCTGTCTGTCGCGGCATCCGCAGCGTGATGCCGCGCGCGGCATGACGGGTCTGGTCACGACTGCCGCGTCGCGCTCGTCATGCGTGCAGCGCGCCGGTCGCGCCACGCGCCAGGGCCCGGGCATCGTCATCCGCTGCGTCGACGAACGCACCTATGCGGCCGCCCCGGCCCGCCCGACACCCGAGATCGCGGTGACCGACCTCGCGGATGCCGCCCTGCTGCTCGCCTGCTGGGGTGCCCCGGGTGCAGAAGGCCTGCGCATGATCGACCCGCCGCCCCGAGACAACCTGGCCGATGCCGTCTCGGTGCTGCGCGGTCTCGGCGCGATCGACGACGAGGGCCGCGCCACGGCCGAGGGTCGAGCTCTCGCCCGGATCCCCGCCGACCCCCGGCTCGCCCGCGCTCTCCGTGACGGCGGCCCGGTCGTCGGCAGCCGTCTCGCCGCAGAGGTCGTCGCAGTGCTCGGCGGCGACCTGCGCATCGCTGAGGCCGACGTCGCACAGGCGCTCATCACCATGCGCGGCGGACGGACACCGGACGCTCGCCGTTGGCGCGACGACACGAACCGCCTCGAGCGCATGGTCGCTCCGGCGCGGGACGTGCGATCGGATCTCGAGGGCGTCGGACTCGTGATCGCACTCGCGTTCCCCGACCGGATCGCGCATCGCGTCGAGCGCACCGCCGACGGAGCGGTCTTCCTCCTGGCGTCCGGAACCCGTGCCGGAGTGACTGGCCCGCTCGCCGCAGTCGAGTGGCTCGCGGTCGCCGACGTCGCGCGGACCACGGCGCGAGTGGCGGCAGGGTCAGGCGCGATCATCCGATCCGCGGCTGTGCTCACGGAAGCCCAGATGGAACGCGCTGCGAGCCACGTGCTGACCGACCGAGTCGAGGCGGAGTTCACGGGAGGTCGCGTCCAGGCGCGCCGTGAGCGCCGCGTCGGTGCGATCCTGCGTTCGTCCTCGCCCGTGCGACCCTCTGCTCGAGAGGGGCGGGATGCCGTGCGCCGCGCGATCCTGCGCGACGGGCTCGGCATGTTCGCCTGGTCGGATGCCGCGACCGCGTTCCGACGCCGATTGGCCCTGCTGCGGCGAGAGCTCGGCGGCCCGTGGCCCGACGTGTCGGATGCCGGGCTGCTCGGCACTCTCGATGACTGGCTCGCTCCCGAGCTCGACACCCTGGCGGGCGGCACCCCCGCAGCGCGAGTGGATCTGTCCTCGGCTCTGCGTCGACTGCTGCCCTGGCCCGAGGCGGCGCGCCTCGACGAGCTCGCACCCGAGCGCCTCGCGGTGCCGAGCGGATCCCGTATCCGCATCACCTACCCCGACCCGGACGACACCTCGGCACCCCCGGTCGTCGCCGTGAAGCTGCAGGAGTGCTTCGGCTGGGCCGAGACCCCTCGACTGGTCGACGGACGCGTGCCGGTGCTGTTCCACCTGCTGTCGCCCGCGGGGCGCCCTCTCGCGGTCACCGACGACCTCGCCTCGTTCTGGTCGGGCCCCTACGCCCAGGTTCGCGCCGAGATGCGAGGGCGCTACCCGAGGCATCCCTGGCCGGAGGACCCGTGGGCGGCCGTGCCCACGAAGCACACCAAGAACCGCGCCGCGCGCTGACCCTGCCTCACGCGGTGCGACGTCGCAGGGTCAGCGATGCGAGGACGAGCGCCCCGACTCCGAAGGCGACGACGACCAGCAGGGGTCCGTACACGTCCCACCCCTCGTCGCCGGCCGTGACGGCGTTGATCGTGTCGATCGCATAGCTCAGCGGCAGCCAGTCCGAGATGGCGTACAGCACGTCGGGCATCTGATCGCGCGGCATGAAGAGCCCGCCGAGGATGATCTGCGGGAAGACGAGCAGCGGCATGAACTGCACCGCCTGGAACTCGGTCTGCGCGAACGCGCTCGCGAGGAGCCCAAGCGCGGTGCCCAGGAGAGCGTCGACGACGGCGACGAGCCCGAGCTGCCAGAGCTCACCGTCGACGTCGAGCCCGCAGACGCCGACCGCGAACGACACGGTGATGATCGCCTGCAGCAGCGCCATCAGCCCGAACGCCAGGGCATAGCCGAGAATGAAGTCGGCTTTGCCGAGCGGAGTGGTCATCAGACGTTCGAGGGTGCCGGAGCGTCGCTCCCGCAGAGTGGTGATCGAGGTGATCAGGAACATCACGATGAACGGGAACAGTGCGAGGATCGCTCCCCCGAACTGATCGAACACACCGTCCTGATCGCTGAAGAGCCACGCGAAGAGTCCGACCAGCAGGCTCGGCGCGATCAGCATCAGCGCGATCGAGCGAGGATCGTGCCGCAGCTGTCCGAGCACCCGGGCGGCGGTGGCGAGCATCCGACCGCCGTTCATTCCGAGGCCTCCCGCCGTGCGCGCCGGGTGCTGCCCGCCGCTGGACCCCCGGTCGCTCGGCTGTCCCGCTCGATCAGGGCGAGGAACGCCGCCTCGGGCTCCGTCGTGCCCGTGTCGGCGAGGAGTCCGGCTGGGTCCGTGTCGGCGATGATCCGCCCGCCCCGCATCAGCACGAGCCGATCGCATCGCAGCGCCTCGTCCATCACGTGACTCGAGACGATCATGGTGACGCCGCGCGCGGCGAGGCCGCGGAACAGGTCCCACAGTTCGGCGCGCAGCACGGGGTCGAGGCCGACCGTGGGTTCGTCGAGGACGATGAGCTCGGGGGATCCGATCAGTGCCATCCCCAGCGAGATGCGCGTCGCCTGGCCACCGCTGAGCGAGTCGACGAGCTGGGCGGCCTGCGCCCGAAGCCCGACCTCGTCGAGCACCCGGTCGACGTCGCCCTTCGGTGCTTTCAGCACCGCCGCGAAGTACGAGAGGTTCTGCCGGACGGTGAGATCGCCGTACACGGCGGCACCCTGTGTTCCGTACGCCACCCGATGCCGCAGCCGCGGCGATCCGCCCGGTTCTCCCAGCACCGTCACCATTCCGGCGGTGATCCGCTGCACACCCACGATCGAGCGCATCAGCGTGGTCTTGCCGCATCCCGAGGGACCCAGCAAGCCGGTGATCTCGCCCCGGGGGATCACCAGGTCGACACCGTCGAAGACCTGCGTCCTTCCCCGTCGCACTCGCAGCCCCGAGATCTCGACCGCCGCTTTATTCATCATGTGATGAATTATGCGCCGCGCGAGTCGCGGGGTCAACGGGTACTCGTGCCCGAAGCCGAGGCGGGATGCAGGCGGCAGTGCGGCGCGTGGCCCGCGCTATTCGAAGAGGTAGCGCTGCACGGTCGGTCCGACCCGCGAGACGATGTCATCGACGGATGCCGCGGCGATCGGCGCGAGCCGCAGCACGTAGCGCGTGAGCAGCAGGCCGGCGATCTGCGAGGCGACGAGTGTGGCGCGCAGCTCGGCATCCGCGACGCCGAGCGTCTTCGCGATCCGGCCGATGAGTTCGCGAGAGAGGAACCCCGCGAGAAGGGGCGTGGTGAGCCGGCTGCCGATCGCCGTCCGAATGAGCATGACCCCGCGGCGACGGATGTCGGGCTGCTCGAAGGCCTCGAGCACGTACCGCACGAGACGCTCGCCGACGGCGTCACGCGGACCCGCGACGATGGCCGGCACGTCGATGTCGGGGCGCAGCGGAATGCCGACCGCCTCAGCGAAGAGGTCTGCCTTCGTGCCGAAGTAGTGGTGCACGAGCGCCGAGTCGACGTCGGCACGAGCCGCGATCGAGCGCACCGTCGTGCCGTCGTATCCGTGCTCGCCGAACTCGTCGACTGCGGCGGCGATGATGCGTTCGCGCGCATCGGACACGCCACGCGGACGCCCGCGCTTCTTGGGCGCACGCTGCTCGGTCATGGCGCCAGCCTACGACCAGATCTGCGCGCTCCCCTCAGTCGAGCAGATGCCGCAGGTACCGCGGCGGGTCCTGCAGGAACGACCGCCAGTGGTTCACCAGCTCGAGGTCGTTCCACTCGGCGGGACGGATGCCCCACTCCCCCACTTCGAGGATGCGAGCTCCCGGCAGCGCGGCGAGCACCGGCGAGTGCGTCGCGCACAGCACCTGACCACCGTCGTCGACGATTCGCTGCAGCACCGCGATGAGGGCGAGGGTGGACTGGAACGAGAGCGCTGCCTCTGGCTCGTCGAGACAGTAGAAGCCGGGTTCATCGAATCGGCTGTCGAGCAGAGCGAGGAAGGACTCGCCGTGGCTCATCTCGTGGAACGCCACGTCGCCCCTCGCGGAGGGATTCTCTTCGAGGTAGGTGTAGAACGAGTGCATCGTCTCGGCTCGCAGGAAGAATCCCCAGCGGTTGGCTCCGACTCCGCGCTGCAGCTGCAGCCACTCCGACAGCGGCGACTCGCTGGGGCGCGTGCTGTGCATCGCCTGGCGGGACCCTCCCTCGGGCGAGAGTCCGTAGGCGACGGCGATGCCCTCGACGATCGTCGACTTGCCGCTGCCGTTCTCGCCGACGAGGAAGGTCACCCCGGGAGCGAGATCGATGCCTTCCTCGAGCACCTGGGCGACGGCGGGAATGGTGGTCGGCCACATGCGGCCGGAACCCGGCGCGTCACCATTCGCGCGCACGGCGACGATGGGCTGCTCCCGCCGCCTGCGACTGCCCGGGGTCCAGATCGATTCCATGCGCGCCTCCTCAGAGGAGGCTATCCGCAGCCGCCGACGCGCCCGGCGTGACTCAGCACTCGATGACGTTGACCGCGAGACCACCCTCGCTGGTCTCCTTGTACTTGGTCGACATGTCGATTCCGGTCTGGCGCATCGTCTCGACCACCGCGTCGAGGGAGACGTAGTGGCTGCCGTCGCCGCGCAGCGCCAGACGGGCGGCCGTGACCGCCGTCGACGCGGCGATCGCATTGCGCTCGATGCACGGAATCTGCACGAGGCCGCCGATCGGGTCGCAGGTGAGCCCGAGGTGGTGCTCCATCGCGATCTCGGCGGCGTTCTCGATCTGCCGGTTGGTGCCGCCCATCACGGCGGTGAGCCCTCCGGCAGCCATCGCGCAGGCCGAGCCGACCTCGGCCTGGCAGCCGCCCTCGGCCCCCGAGATCGAGGCGTTGGCCTTGAACAGCGAGCCCAGCGCCGTGGCCGTGAGGAGGAACCGACGGATGCCACGGCGGCGGTTCGCGTCGGCGACGGCGTCGTCGTCCTCGGCCTGCGCCGCCTCGATCGCCCGCGTGCCGTCGAAGCCGAGCAGCGCACTGCCGACGAGTTCTCCGTACGGCGTCACGGCATTGCCCGCACCGAGGCCCGAGTCCGCCAGGAACCGCCACCAGTACATCGCGACGGCGGGGAGGATGCCGGCGGCACCGTTGGTCGGCGCCGTGACGACGCGACCGCCCGCCGCGTTCTCTTCGTTGACCGCGAGCGCGAAGGCACCGAGCCACTCTCCCGGCAGCTCGCGATGACCGTCGGCCTCCGCCTCCTCGAGCTGCGCGCGGATCATGCTCGCCCGCCTCTTGACCTTGAGCATCCCCGGCAGCACGCCGTCCGAGTGCAGTCCGTTCTCGACGCAGGCAGCCATGGCGTCCCAGATCGCATCGAGTCCGGCGGCGACCTCTTCTTCCGAGCGCTCAGCGGTCTCGTTGAGTCGCGCGATCTCGGCGATCGACAGTCCGTGCTCGTCGCACAGTGCGAGCAGCGACGCGGCGTCGGCATACGAGTACGGCAGTGGGGCCGAGGCGAGCTTCGCCTCCTCGCCGTCCCGGCGGATGAACCCGCCGCCGACGGAGTAATAGGTCTCTTCGGCGACGACACCGCCGGCATCGTCCCGGGCAGTGATGGTCATCGCGTTCGGATGACCGGGCAGCCGGGTTCGCGGCTCGAAGACGATGTCGGCCTTCGAGAACGGGATCTCATGGACCCCGTCGACGCGCACCGTGGCGCCGTCGCGAAGGTCGGTCCAGGCGGCGCGCACGTCGGCCGGGTCGCAGCTCTCCGGCGACAGCCCGCGAAGGCCCGCGACGACCGCATCCGGCGTGCCGTGACCGATTCCGGTGGCGCCGAGAGAGCCGTACAGCGTGCATCCGATGCGTGCGACGCGATCGAGAGCTCCGGACGAGCGCAGGCGCTGAGCGAACGCGAGGGCCGCCCGCATCGGCCCGACCGTGTGGGAGCTCGAGGGGCCCACTCCGATGGAGAAGAGATCGAAGGCCGAGACGTACGCTGTCACCTCTTCAGCCTACGTCGTGCGCAGGAAGACGGACGCTCCGGAGGCTGTCGTCAAGGCCCTTCTCGCCTCGCGGCCGCTGACGGATGCTGGGGGTGCACTCGATGCGAAAGGGACGATCATGACGAAGAGCACGCCCGAGCAGGACCCGACCTCCGGCCTCGACCCCGAGGCCCAGACTCCCACTCCGACGCCCTCGTCCGGCGATGCCGGCGAGTTCAAGGATCCGGCGAACACCGCCGAGAAGCCGGCGGAGGCGGAGTCCCCCGAAGACGCGGATCCGTCGGAGGTTCCGAGCAACGACGAACTCGAAGAGCCGAGCACCGAGAAGGAGCCCTCGGAAGAGCCCAAGGCTCCGTCGCGAAACGACCCCGAGCCCGACCATGAGGCGGTCGGGATCGGGGTCATCGACGGTCCGGAGACCGACGAGGGCGACTGAGCGACTCCTACCTCGCTCGACCACCCCACCGCTCCCGTCGCGATGCACCCTGCGACGGGAGCGAGTTCGGATGCGGCTATTCGACGAGCTTGCCCTCGGTGTCGACCTCGCGCATGAGCTCGGCGATCTCGGCGGGGATCTCCGGGATCGACTCGCGCGTGACTCCGCCGGTCGGCGACCAGACGAGGTTGACCTGCAGCGTCGGGTCGGTGTCGGGGTAGTCGCTGCGGTTGTGACATCCGCGCGTCTCCCGACGCTCCAGCGCCGCCTCGAGAGTGGCACGGGCGGCGAGCGCCGATGCCTTGAGGTCGAAGGCATGCGCGAGATCCTGGAATCCGGCGATGTCCGGGTGGATGCCGATGTCCTCCATCCGCCCCTCGATCATGTCGAGTTCGGCGAGGCCGGCACGGAGTCCGTCCTCCGACCGCACGACACCGGCGTGCTGGGTCATGGTGTTGCGGATCGCGCGCTGCAGGGCTCGCACATTCTCGCGACCGTCGGCCGTGAGAAGGTCATCGATCTCGGAACGGGCCTGGGCGACCGCGTCCGCCGAGCGGCGCTGAGCGTCGAGCCCCGCGGCATGCGCCATGGCCGCCTGCCCGACGATGCGCCCGTAGACGAGCAGCTCGATGAGCGAATTGCCGCCGAGGCGGTTGGCTCCGTGCAGGCCGCTCGATGCCTCGCCGATCGCGTAGAGCCCGTCGACGTCGGTCTGGTGGTCGTCGGGACGCACCCACACGCCACCCATCGAGTAGTGCGCGGTGGGCGCGATCTCGATCGGATCGGTCGTGATGTCGAGCATCTGCAACTCCATCATCGTCTGGTAGACGCGGGGCAGACGGGTCATGATCGTCTCGCGCGGCAGATGCGAGACGTCGAGCCAGACGCCGCCGTTCTCGGTGCCCCGCCCTTCGGCGATCTCGGTGTACGCGGCGAGCGCGACACGGTCGCGTGTCGAGAGCTCCATGCGCTCAGGATCGTACTTCGACATGAAGCGCTCACCGAGGGCGTTGCGCAGGATCCCGCCCTCGCCGCGGGCCGCCTCCGAGATCAGGGTCCCGGCGGCGTTCTCGGGCTCGATGATCCCGGACGGGTGGAACTGCACGAGCTCCGGGTCCCGCAGGCGGGCGCCCGCATCGACCGCGAGCCGGAACGAGTCTCCGGTGTTCTCGTCCCGTCGTGACGAGGTGCGGCGCCAGATGCGGTTGTGCCCGCCCGCGGCGAGGATCACGGCATCCGCGTGGATGAGGTAGCGCGTGCCGTCCGACTGGTCGAAGCCATAGGCGCCGAAGACGACGTTGTCGCGCACGAGCAGACGCGTGATGTAGACGTGGTCGAGGATCGGCACTTCGAGCTGTTCGGCCTTCGCGACGAGGGTGCGCTGGATCTCGAGACCCGTGTAGTCGCCGGCGAAGGCCGTGCGACGGAAGGTGTGCGCCCCGAAGAACCGCTGCGAGATGCGGCCGTCGTCCTCGCGGGCGAAGTCCATGCCCCAGCGCTCGAGATCCCGGATGCCGCGCTCGGCCCCCTGCGTCACGATCTCGACCGTGTGCGGGTTGGCGAGCAGGTAGCTCTCCTTGATTGTGTCGGCGGCGTGCTGCTGCCAGCTGTCGGCCTCGTCCATGGTGCCCAGCGCGGCGTTGATGCCGCCGGCGGCGAGAGAGGTGTGCGCGTCCTGGCGCGGGCGCTTGCCGACGGCGAGGACGTCGATGCCGTGCTCGGCGACCTCGATCGCCGCCCGCAGCCCGGAGCCGCCGGTGCCGATGACCAGGACCGTGGTGGAGATCTGACGTTCGCGAGTGCTCATGCCTTCCACGCTAAGTACGGTGTCCCGATAACTCCAATGCATTGTTCTACTGGTATCGATACACTGAAAACATGAACCTCGAGCAGCTCCGCGGGTTCGTCGAGGTCGCCCGCCTCGGCCATTTCACCCGCGCCTCCGAGCACCTGCACCTCGCCCAGCCGTCGCTGAGCCGACAGATCTCCACACTCGAACGCGAGCTCGGCGCCGAGCTCTTCCACCGGGCGCGCGGGCACATCGGACTCACCGCCGCCGGAGAGGCCCTGCTCCCCCGCGCTCAGCGCATGCTCGCCGAGTCCGACGCGATCCGCGAGGAGATGGCCGAACTCGCCGGACTCCGCCGTGGCCGCGTGCGACTCGGCGCACCGCCCACCCTCTGCATCAGCCTCGTCGCCGAGGCGATCAGCACCTTCCACGCCGCCCACCCGGGCGTCGACCTGCACCTCACCGAGAGCGGGTCGAGGCTGCTCGTCGATCAGCTGGCCGTGGGTGCCGTCGACATCGCTCTCATCACGGAGTCGGAGGGTCCGCCGCCGTCGGGCTTCAGCCTGACGCGCATGCCGCTGCTGACCGAAGAGCTGGTGGTCGTGTCCGCGGCATCCGAGCCTCCCGTCTCGACCTCCACGGTGATGAGCCTCGCCCACCTCGCCACCCTGCCGCTGATCGCGCTCGACGAGACCTATGAGCTGCGGGCGACGACAGATGCGGCCTTCCGCTCGGCAGGGCTGACCCCGAACTTCGTCCTCGAGGGCGCCGAGATGGACGCGCTGCTCCGCTTCGTCGAACGAGGCGTCGGCGTGGCCGTGGTTCCGGCGATGGTGCTGCTCGATCAGCCGGCGCTGCGGTCGGTCAGGATCTCGCACCCGATGATGAGGCGCACGGTGAGCCTGGCCCACCGTGCGGACGTCACGCCGGCCGTCGCGGTGGCCGCGATGCGTCACGTGATCGTCGGCACGGCCGCTGAGGTCGCCCGCCGAGACCCTGCCATCACGAGCCTGCTCGACTGAGGTCGCTCAGGCGTCTTCGTACTCGTCGGGAGACCACTCGTCGCGCCAGTCGATGATCGGCCGGTCGCCCTCGAATCGGATCGGCAGCCAGACGTAGTCGGCGATCGAGGTGTCGACGTAGGCGAATTCCTCCATCGGCTCGTCGCCGTCCTTCCCCGGTGCGAAATGCTCGATGAACGCCTGTCGCGCGCGGTCGCCGTGCTCGAGATACCGCGGCAGCCACCGATCGGCGACGGCGATATAGAGGTCCTTCTTTCCTGGATGCCGGAACACCGATGAGATCTGGGAGTGGTACGAGGTGCGCGACTCGTCGCCCGGATGCAGGTCGCCGAGCACCTCGAACGGACCGTGATAGCTGCGCGCCACCGCCGACTCGGACGGGTTCGGGTAGTACCCCGTGGTGCCGGAGGTCAGCAGGTAGTGCAGTCCGCCGCGCTGGAAGTGCGCCGGAGCCTCGCGCACGTACGGCGGCTGCGGCTGCGGGAAGTGGGTCGAGTAGTACCCGGTGACATCGGTGTAGTCGCTGGTGAGGTCGGCGCAGATCATCTCGGAATGCACCCGTTCGAAGTAGTAGTACCCCTTGCCGTCGTGCGGATCGACGACCAGATCGAAATCCCCGGCGCTCATGTCGAGCGGACGCAGCCAGGTGCGCTGGATCTCGTACGGACCGAGGATGCTGTCACTGGTGAGCACCGTCGAGCGCTGAACCGATCCCTTCGTCATGACCTTGACCCAGCACACGTACGTGCGGGTCTCGGCGTTGAAGATGATGTGCGGTCGGTCGAGCCCCTGAGTCGGATGCAGCGGTGAGGACTCGTCGTCCTCGTCCGGCGGGATGATGACGCCCCGGTCGTCCCAGTTCACGAGGTCGATCGACGAGTAGCACCGCACTCCCCAGTGCCAGATCCCACTCCCCGGCGTCGAGAACTCCTTGTTCTCGCCGTACCAGTAGTGCACGCCGTCGACGGTGATGACGGATCCGCCGTGGGCGTGGATGCGCTCGCCTTTCGTGTCGAGCCACACCTGCCCCGGCCGGATGTGCTGCTGAGTCATGCTGCTCCCTCGGTCTCGAGAACGGGCTCCGGTCTGCGCCAGCCGAAGAACGGCCGTTCGGGGTCGTCCTCCACGGCGCGGAACGTCGTGGTGAACGAGTGGCGTCCGGGGCCGACGGGGATCTCCTCCGCGGATCCCGGAAGAACGAGCACGCCGATGGATGCCGCGGGCACCTCGACGTCGATGGACAGGCGCTCGCCGTCACGCCGCCACGCGATCGACGCCGTGCCGCGAACGCTGTCGTACCGCGCGCTCGCGTGCTCGAGACGACCGCCCGGCTGCGGCTCGAAGCGGATCCTCTCCCACCCGGGCGCATCCGCCGCGAGCCCCGCGACCACCCGGTGCAGGAAGTCGGCGACGGCTCCGAGCGCGTAGTGGTTGAACGACGTCATGTCGCCGGGGTTGATGGATCCGTCCGGCAGCATGCTGTCCCAGCGCTCCCAGATCGTCGTCGCGCCCATGCTGACCGGATACAGCCAAGACGGCAGCTCGTCCTGCAGCAGCAGGTGATAGGCGTAGTCCATGCTCCCGGCGCGCACCAGCGCATCGCAGATGATCGGGGTGCCGACGAAACCGGTCGAGATGTGGAAGCCGCCCGCTCCGACGAGCTCCTGCAGCCGCGAACCGGCCCGCCGCACCTGCTCCTCGTTCTCGAAGAGCTCGAACACCAGCGCGACGGCGATCGAGGTCGGAGTGTCGCTGACCACGCGGCCGCTGTCGCTGAGGAATTCATCCTGGAAGGCCCGGGACGCTCGTTCGGCGACACCGCGATAGTGCGCGGCATCCGCCTCTTCGCCGAGCAGAGCAGCAGCGTCGGCCACGATGCGCGCCGTGCGCACGTGATAGGCCGTCGCGACCAGGTACTTGTCGGTGTGGGACTTGCCGGGGTCCTCCGGTGGTGCGGTCGGGTCGAGCCAGTCGCCCAGCTGGAAGCCGGTGTTCCAGAGTCCTGTGTGATCGGTGAGCTCGTCGACCAGGTCGACCCAGGCGCGCATGCTCGGGTACTGGTCGGAGAGGATCCGGATGTCGCCGTCGTTGCGGTACATCTCCCACGGCACGATCACGGCCGCATCGCCCCACGCGGCCGTCGGGAAGTTCGGGAAGCCGCACTCGACCCACGGTACGAAGTTGGGTACGTGCCCCTGATCAGCCTGCTCGACAGCGAGGTCGCGCAGCCATCCGGTGAGAGTGCCGTGGGCCGCGAACAGGCGCAGCGCGGTGGGCGCGAACACCTGGATGTCGCCGGTCCACCCCACGCGCTCGTCACGCTGCGGGCAGTCGGTCGGCAGATCGACGAAGTTGTCGCGCATGCTCCACACGACGTTCGAGTGCAGCCTGTCGAGCCCGTCGTTCGACGACTCGAACCAGCCCGTGCGCTGCATGCCGGTGTGGATCACCACCGCCTCGACGTCTCCGTCGCGGAGCTCGCCCGGCCAGTTCTCGAGCTCGGCGTACTGGAAGCCGTGGATCGTGAAGCGAGGGGTGTAGATCTCCTCACCCGAACCCGCGGCGGTGTAGCTGTCGACCGACGTCGCCGCACGGAGCGGCCGGATGCCGAGTTCGCCGTTCTCGATGACCTCCGCGTGGTGGAGCGTCACGGTGTGACCGGCATCCGCTCGCACCCGGATACGGAGCACCCCCGAGATGTTCTGACCGAAGTCGAGACGGATGCGGCCGCCCGGCTGACGCTCGACCGAGACCGGGCGCAGCGTCTCGATCTCCTGCACCGGCAGAGCGGTCGGCGGTTCGATCGCCGCCGGGAAGTCGGTTCGGGGCAACATGGCCGCCGGACTCCAGCTGGAGGCGTCGAATCCCGGCGCGGACCAGCCGTCCTCCGTCAACCGCGCATCGAAGCTCTCGCCCTCATACAACCCGACCGCGGTGATCGGCGACGGCGCCGTGAGCCACTCGAGGGCCACCTGTCGAGTGACACCGTCCGCCGTGGTGACCTCGAGCTGCGCGAGCAGCGCGACATCCGATCCGTAGATGTCCCACACGCCCCCGTCGAACCCGATGTGACCGCGATACCAGCCGTCGGCGAGCCATGCGCCGATCACGTTCTCGCCGACGCGAAGCGCCGCGGTGACGTCGTGCGTCTGGTAGCGCAGACGGTGGCCATAGCTCGTCCACCCCGGTGCGAGCACGTCGTCCCCGACACGCTCACCGTTGACCTCGAGCTCGTACACGCCGTGCGCCGTGGAGTGGATCCGGGCCCGCACGATGTCGCCGGGCAGTGCACCCTCGGCGATGGCAGCCCGAAGCAGATACGCGGGCCGCGGTGCCATGCGGTCGGCCACGACCGAGGACGAGGCGAAGTCGACCTGCCAGTCGTCACCGAGCCCGGACTCGATCCGCACCGGTTCGCTCCAGGGGCCGGAATCGAGGGCGCGGATGCGCAGGTCTCCCCCGGCGCGTGGCGCGAGAGGCGCGAACGGCCAGGCGACGCGCTGCGTCGACGTCGTGCGCTCGGCGCGCACCGTTCCGTCGTCGGCGACGAACTCCAGTTCGAAGGCGTCTGCCGCAGCATCCGCCACGAAGGAGATCCGCGGTTTGGCTTCGCCGATGCCGAGGGTCTTGCCTCCGCGCCTGTTCTCCAGCCAGATCTCGATGATGTTCGTCATGTCAGCCCTTCACCGATCCGGCGGTCAGGCCCTTCATGACCTGCTGGTTGAGGAACACGTAGATGAGCAGCGTCCCGAGCACGTTGACCGAGATCGCGGCGAAGGTCGGCCCGTACTGCACCGCTCCGTACTCTCCGGTGAAGTTGAGCAGTCCGACCTGGATCGTGCGCAGGTCGCTGCTGTTGGTGAACGTCAGGGCGATGAGCAGGTCGTTCCAGAGGAAGAAGAACTGCACCAGACCGATCGTGAACAGGGCGTTCTTGACCAGCGGGAGGCCGATCGAGAAGAACGAACGGAAGATGGATGCGCCGTCGAGTGTCGACGCCTCGAAGATCTCCCGAGGCACCGAGCGGAAGAAGGTCGCCATCATGAACACGGTCAACGGCATCCCCAGCGCCACGTAGGTGATGATGAGCGGCCACAGCGTGCCGGTCATGTTCGTGCGGAAGTAGATCGTGAACAGCGGCAGCAGGATCATCTGCGCAGGCACCATGATGCCCGCGAGGAAGAGCAGCAGCACCGTGCCGCGCCCTTTCCAGACCATGACCTCGAGCGCGAAGCCGGCTGCTGTGCCGAAGATCAGGATGATCGCCAGCGACGGGAACACTGCGACGACGCTGTTGAGGATGTACTTGCCGAACTCGCCGGTGGTGAACACCTCGATGTAGTTGACGATGTCCCACGACTGCGGCAGAGCCCAGAACGGCTCGTTGAGGAACTCGTTCTGCGTCTTGAACGACCCGAGCAGCATCCACAGGATCGGATAGACCTCGACGATGAGCAGCACGGCGATGAGCAGCCGGATCGGCAGCCGTCGGAAGAAGTCTCTGGCGCCTCGACGGTTCGGATCGACGTCGCGGCGGGTGGGCAGCGGGGTGCCCGTGACGATGGCGGTTGTCGCACTCACTGGTTCAGTCCTTCGTCAGATCGCGGCGGGTGGAGCGGAAGATGAAGACCGTGAACAGCAGGCACAGGATCGTCAACATGAGGGCGATCGTGCTCCCGTACCCGTAGTCGCCGTAGGCGAACGAGGTGCGGAACATGTACAGGGTCAGCGGCGTGGTCGCGTTGCCGGGTCCGCCGTTGGTCAGCGCCACGACCGTGTCGAAGACCTTCAGCGTGCCGTTGATGCTGAAGATGATCGATGACAGCAGCACGGGCAGCGACAGCGGCAGGACGATCGTGCGGATGAGCTTCCAGCCGGATGCCCCGTCGATGCGCGCCGATTCGATGAGCTCGTCAGGGATGTCGACGAGTCCGGCGTACAACAGCACGGCATAGAAGCCCATCGACCGCCAGAGGTCCATCGCGATGATCACCCAGAAGGAGGCGTCGGGGGTGCCGAACCAGTCGAGGTTCTGCCCTCCGAGGATCCCGAGGAACGAGTTCACCGGTCCGACGGTCGGCGCGGCCTCGAACAGTCGCTGGAACAGCAGCGCGACCGCCACCGTGGGGAGCACCACGGGGAAGAACACGATCGTGCGGATGATCCCCGATCCCTTGCGCAGCCAGAAGACGTACATCAGAGAGAGCAGATAGCCCACGATCACCTGCAGGGCGGTGAGGATGAGCGCGTACTTCAGGGTGAAGAAGATCGCGTCCCAGGCGGCGGGGTCCTGGAAGAACTTGGTGAAATTGTCGAACCCGTTGAAGGTGAAGCCCGTGATGGGGTTGCCGTCCTGCACCGTGTAGAACAGCGACCACACGATCGGGACGAGCATGACGAGGGAGTAGACGAGCAGCGCGGGTCCGAGCAGGACGAAGATGGCGCGCTTGTCACCGAGGACTTTGTGCATGGTGGATCTCCTGATGCGACGAGGACGGTCTCGGGGCGGGCGGATGCCCGCCCCGAGAGTGGGTCAGCCTTCGTCGTTGGCGGCCTGGACGAGCGTCATGAACTCTTCGCCGGAGAGGCTGCCGTTGGCGAGACCTGCACCGTTGTTCTGGCTGATGCCGGTCGCCTTCGGGGTGAAGAGCGCCTCGAACCAGAGCACGCTCGACGGAGCGTTCGCGATCTCGTCCTGCACGGTCTGCGTCGTGGAGGGCAGATCGGCGGGAGGGTTGTCGACCACGAAGCCCGAGACGACACCGCTCTCGTTCAGCGCCGTGTCGCCGTAGCCCTCAGCGATGCACTTCAGCCACGCGGCCGCTTCATCGTCGTAGTTCTTCTCGGCGAACATCACCGGGATGCCGACGTTGGCCGGGATCTGGTCGATGCTGCCCTCGCCGCCCTCGACTGCGGGGAAGCGCGCGAAGCCGACGTTGTCGACCCCGATCTGGTTCTGCTCCTCGTCGTTGAAGTTCGCCAGCGCCCAGCTGCCCATGTAGTAGAAGGCGGCTTTCCCGCTGAGGAACAGGTTCATCGAGGCGTTGTAGTCGATCGAGCCGACGGCGTCACCGAAGTATCCGGCCTTGCCGAGTTCAGCGACCGCGTCTGCGGCGGCGACGTATTCGGGGTCCGTCAGTTTCGCATCGCCGTCCGCGACCTTCTGGAGTGCGTCGGGGCCGAGCGTGCGGAAGATGTAGTCGCCGACGAGGCGGGTGACGGGCCAGCCGTCCTTGCCCGCGGTGGCGAACGGCTGGACGCCGGCGTCCTTGAGCGTGGCTGCGGCATCGACGAGGTCGTCCCACGTCTCGGGCACCTCGATGTCGTTCTTCTCGAGAAGCTCCTTGTTGTACCAGAACCCCTCGATGTTGAATTCGGTCGGCAGCGCGTACAGGGCACCGTCACCATAGAGCGCCTTGACCGTCGATTCAGCCGCGGGCAGCAGCCGGTCGGAGACGCCCAGGTCGTCGAGTGCCTGGGAGAGGTCGAGAACCTTGCCCCCGTCGATGAACTCCGACATGAGCGCGGGGGTGCCGGCAGCCATCTGCATGTCCGACAGACCGTCCTGACTCGCGAGCAGCTGGAGCTGCTGGTCCCACTGCGTGCCCGAGATGTCATCGGACGTCAGCGGCGCCGCGTCGGCCGCAGCCTTGCACTGGTCGCCGGCGAGGGTCTCGAGCGTGCTGATGATCGTGGTGTTCTCGGTCTGGCCGAGATAGGTGAATTCGCCGGAACCGGCGCCGGACTCGGAGCCCGATCCTCCGGAGCCGCCGGAGCAGGCGGAGAGCGCGAGAGCGCCGACGCCGATGAGCGCGATTGCGGGGGCCAGGCGACGGGCGCGCCTCATTGCTGTGGTCACTGTTCCTCCTTGAAGAGCGACGCCTCTTTTGAAGCGCTTCATTCACACCATGCCATAGAAAAAAAGGCATTGTCAAGAGAGTTACGCATCACAAATGAAGCGCTTCACGAATAGTGATGCTCTAGAGTTGAAGGGCCAGGTCATGGCGACGATGCCGAGGAGGATGACGTGACCGACACTCCCCCGCCCGGGCGCTCGAAGCCCAGCATGGCGGACGTCGCCGCTCACGCGGGAGTCGCCCTCGGCACTGTGTCCAACACCCTCAACAATCCCGAGAAGGTGCGAGAGGCGACCCGTCGCAAGGTGCTGTCATCCATCGCCGAGCTCGGATTCGTCCGCAATGATGCTGCGCGCTCTCTCGCCGCGGGAAACAGCACCTCGGTCGGCCTGGTGCTGGCCGACCTCGGCAACTCCTTCTTCGTCGACATCGCGCGCGGCGCCGAGAGAGCGCTGCGGCGCCACAAGATGGACGTGCTGATCGTCAACTCGGACGTCGACCCCGATCGCGAGGTGCACAACCTCGAGCTGCTCGACCGTTCGCGCGTGGCCGGCATCATCCTCGCCCCTCTCGACACGGCGCTCGCGAAGTCGCCGCACCCCGAGAACCGCACCACTCCGACCGTGCTGGTGAACTTCGAGTCCCCGTCTCTCGCGTACCCGGGAGTCACCGTCGACGAGCGCCACGGCGGGGCGCTCGCCGCATCGCACCTGATCGCGCTCGGGCGCCGACGACTTCTCTTCGTGGGCGGTCCGCGTTTCCTCACGGCCGTCAACCAGCGCTGGGAGGGCGCCGAGCAGGCGACCGCCGCGCACCCCGACGCGCGCATCGAGATCCTCGAGACGCGAGGCGTGAACATCAGGCACGGACGGGATGCCGGACGGCAGATCCTCGCCCGCGGTGCGGGCACCTACGACGCGATCGTCGCAGCATCCGATCTCGTGGCCATCGGCCTCATCCAGATCCTCAACGAGGTGACCGGATTCTCGGTTCCGAACGACATCGCCATCACCGGCTACGACAACAACCACTTCGCGTCCGAGAGTGCGATCCCGATCAGCACGGTGAGTCAGCCGGGCGAGGAGATGGGCGCCGTCGCAGCAGATCTCCTGCTGGAGCGCATCGCCGACCCTGGTGCGGCGGCGCGCAGCGTCACCCTCGAGCCGCGCCTGCTCCCCCGCACGTCCACCCTCGGCGAGATGTGGCGCAGGGACTGACCTGCAGTCATGTCACCGCTCCCTCGCTGCGACGGAGATCACCCGTACCGAAGGTCTGAAACTCGCATCCGCTCCTTCGCAGCGTGAGTTCTCCTTCGCTGGACGGGCGTTCGCTGGATGGGCGTTCGCTGGACGGGCCTTCGCTGGACGGGCATGAGGGCCGAAAAGTGGAGCCGAAGATGGAGACCGCATGGATGCCGGACAACGCAAAACCCCCGCCGCTTGCGCGACGGGGGTTTCAGCTGATGTGCGCCCGAAGGGACTCGAACCCCTAACCTTCTGATCCGTAGTCAGATGCTCTATCCATTGAGCTACGGGCGCTCCTGGACCGCTCAGCGGGCCGTAGAACAGCCTACAACAGACGAGACGCGAAAGCGAAACGAGCGCTCACTCGTCACCGTCGGGCGTGTTCTGCTTGTTCTTCCGCTTCGCTTTCGCACGCTGCAGAGACGACAGCGCCTGCAGGTCGACGAGTCGCAGCGCCTGCATCCGCGCCTCGCGCATCCGGTCGTAATCGGGGTCCTGATCGGGTCGCATGCCCTCGACGCGCAGCCGACGATCGAGGTTGTGCCGCACGTCGGCCCAGGCGCCTTCGCGCGCCTCTTCGACGATGACGCGCAGGGCGGCCTCGTCCTCCATCATGTCGCGCAGCTTGGTCGCGACCCCGTGCGACTGCTTGGCCCTCCGACGCAGGTTGCGCACGTCGCGGTCCCGGTAGTCATGGGTTCCCGAGGGGTCGGAATGGCGACCGCGAGCGCGTTTGCGCAGCTCGGTCAGGTTGCGCTCGACCTCTTCGGACTCCTCGGCCATCGCCCGCAGCGCTTCCCGCGCATCGGCGACGTACTTGTCCGTGTCGAAGACGCCGTTCTCGGCGATCGTGCCGATGAGGATGTGATTCTTCACGGCGAGGCGCGCCGCAGCGGTCGCGATCGCAACGCCTTCGGCGATGGCATCCGCTGTTCGTCCCACCCCTACCTCCTCCCTTCGAGCGTACCGGTATCGCTCGGGGATGCAGTGGGCCAGAATGGATCGGAATCGGGTCTCTCCGACCCGCTCCACGACCGGCTGCTCTCCCGATCGCCGCCAGGAGGGATGCGATGAAGCGTCTCACGCTCACCGGAAGCACGACGGTCATCACGGGCGCTGCGAGCGGGATGGGTGCCGACATCGCCCGGCTGCTCGCTCGCCGACGCGTGCATCTGGCGCTCATCGACCACAACGCCGACGGCCTCGCAGCCATCGCCGCCGAGCTCACGGGCGCCATCGTCACGACCCATGTGGTCGACCTCCGCGACGACGACGCCGTCTTCGCCACGGCCGCGGAGATCACCGCGGCGCACCCCAGGGCGAATGCTCTGATCACGTGCGCAGGCTCCTCGATGCTCGGCGACCTCGACCAGCTGACCATGGAGGAGATGCGCTGGCTGACGGATGTGAACCTCTGGGGCACGGTGTCGATCACGAAGGCGCTGCTCCCCGCCCTGCGCGCGGCGCCGGCTGCCCACATCACTCACCTCGCCAGCGTCTACGCGCTGGCAGCCCCCGCGGGACGCATCCCCTACTCCCTGAGCAAGTTCGCGGTGCGCGGGTTCTCCGAGGCCCTGCGCCACGAACTCGACGGCACCTCGGTGACGGTGGGAGCGGTGTATCCCGCCGGCGTGCGCACGGGCATCATCCTGCACGGACGGTATGCCGCGGCGATCGAGCCGGCCGTCGCCGCGCGAGCCGCGGCCGCCCAGGCGGCGATGTACCACACGGAGCCCGCGGATGCCGCGGCGCTGATCGTGCGCGCGACCGAACGTCGCCGCGCCCGCACGATGGTCGGACGCGAGGCGCGACTGATCGATGTGCTCACCCGCGTCGCCCCGTCGAGCTACTGGAGGGTCATGCGGCGTCCCCTGCGCGAGGCCATCGACACGACGACGCCGATCGCCTGAGTCAGCCGACTGCGCCGACCCAGATCCCGGACGCCCACGCCTGCTGGTCGGCGTCGCACCCGACAGATCCCGGATATCCGCGAACCACCGCCATGCAGTTCGCAAGGAACTCGGCGTCTCCTCCGAACGCGGAGTAGTAGGCATCTGACGACGTCAGGGCGCCCCACACCCGGAATTGGTAGATGTGCGCCAGCTCATGCGCCATCGCCCAGTTCAGTCGGTCGGCACTCCAGTCGACGATGTCGGCGCGGTACTTGATGAAGCCGCCGCTGTTCGCGCACGCCGGCGCGGTCCCTCCCGCACAGGAAGCCGATTCGTAGAGCCCGACCGCCCCGCCGCCGACCTGGTCGAGAGCGGCACGCACGCGCGCGTACCCGTCCGGACCGCTCGATGCCCACGCGGGGCCCGAGGGAGCGGCGTACTGCGCCGTCTCCCAGCTGCCGATGTCCTGACCCACCTTGTCGATGAGGGCATGCACGGTGGCTGTGGCGGCGACCACGGTCGCCGGGTTCTTGCGCTCGTCGAGCACTGACTGCTGGGCCGACTGCGCGGAGGCCCTGTGTGCCGAGGTGTCGACCTTGCCGACTGCTCCCTCGATCGTCGCAGTCAGCGCCGCGATCTCGTCGACGAACGCGGGCCGCACCTCGAGGACTGCGGCACGCGCTGCGGTGTCCTTCTCGGCGATCGCGATCGATCCGTCGAGGTGGTCCGTGCGCATCTCCGCCGTACGGATCGACTGCGCCAGCGACTGCAGCTCGGCGATCGCCTCTGCCCTGTCCTCGTCCAGGGCCGCGGCGCGACCGACGACGCCCGCAGTCAGCATCACTGCTGCGACGATCGTGACGGAGAGGAACCGCCGGATCACAGAGTTCGCCTCATGGCAGGAACCCGGAGGTGTCGGTGAGCAGCGTCTCCTGTTCGGCGATGGTGGTGCGCAGTGCCGTCAGCTGCTCGGCGAGACGGAGGTTCACCTCGCGCGCGAGCTCGAGCCGCTCTTCCGCCTGGACGACAGCCGCCCTCGCCTCGGCGAGGGCATCCACACGCTGCTGATCCGCGACAGCGATGAGCACCGTTCCGCCGAGGAGCAGCAGTCCCCCCGCGACGACGGCGACGCCTCTCATATCGCTCCCCAGGACACGACTCTCCGGAACCATTCCGTATGGCCAATATATCCCCGCGGGAGACCGCTCTCCAGGCCGGTCGGTGGTCGGCCGCGCGGCGCGGTCGTGCGCTGCGTTCGCGCGGCACGCCGGGCCGGGACGCTCAGATCGACTAGGCCTGGTCGCTGAGGCGTCGCTCGGCGGCTTCCTGCCCGCTGGCCAGATGGCGCGGGACCATCACGCGCAGGGCGTCCGTGTCACGTGCGGCGACCGCTTCGAGGATCAGCCGATGCTCCTCGGCCATCGCGAGCAGATCGTCGTGCTGCCCGAAGAGCCAGCGCAGCCGTGTGACGAACACCGCGATGAGCTCGCCCAGCATCTCGTTGCCGGCGAGCTCGGCCGAGATCTCGTGGAACTCGCCCGCAGCGATTCGCGCCGCCTCGATCTCGCCCGCGGATGCTGCGGCGAATTCGCGCTCATAGGCCGCCCGAAGCCGCGCGATCCCCTCGTCGGTGTGACGTTCGGCGGCGAAGACGAAGATCAGGGTCTCGATCGCCTCGCGGACCTCCCCGAAATCCCGGATGTCCCGATGCGTGAACTCCCGCACGACTGCCCAGGTCCGCGGGCGTGCGACGACCACTCCCTCGCCGACGAGAGTGCGGATGGCCTCGCGCACCGGAAGCCGCGAGACGTTGAGCTCGGCCGCGATATCTCGTTCGACCAGCCGGGAACCGGGGGCGCGCCGACCGAGCACGATGTCATCGCGAAGAACGCGCGTCACCCGCACCGACTCGAGTTCGCCGGTAGTCCCCACCCCCGCCATGACCGAATTGTCTCACTCGGAGAACCGCCCGACAAGTTTGGTATCCCAACGCGGCGCATATGTTACGGGTGCTCCATCGGGGGCGGACAGAGAAAAGGGGAGCGAATGCCTCGGCATCCGCTCCCCTCGTCCGTGTCGTCAGGGCAGACGGTTGGCGATCGCGAGGTTCGCCGTCAGCTCGTCGGCGTTCTGGCGCACGACGTATGCCGGGCGATCCCGCTCGACCCTCCAGGACTCGCTGAGGGGTCCGACGTTGACCGTGTCGAAGCCGGCGTCGTCGTAGAAGCGGGTGACGAAGGCGACGGCCTCGGCGTCATCGCCCGCTGTGGCGAGGGCGCGTCGATCGGGTGTGCCCGCGGGCGATCCGTCGGTCGTGATGTCGGCCGCGAGGATGTGGTTGAACGCCTTGGCGATGCGCGACGTCGGCAGCTGCGCCTGCAGGAGCTCCGATGTGGTGGTCTCGCCGCGGTCGAGGGCCTCGATGTGCCCATCGCGCTCGAAGTAGTAGTTGTTCGTGTCGAGCACGATCTTGCCCGCGAGCTGCTCGACCGGCAGCTCGTCGATCTTGCCCAGGGGGACGGTGACGACCACGGCGTCTCCGGCCGCAGCCGCATCCACCGCGGTTGCGGCAGTCGCTCGATCGCCGAGTTCTGCGACGAGATCCGAGAGCGTCTCCGGTCCACGGGAGTTCGCGATCACCACGTCGTAGCCGTTCGCCACGGCGACCCGTGCGATCTGGCTGCCGATGTGTCCTGCACCGATGATTCCGAGAGTAGTCATGTGGGGCCCAACGCCCGTCCCGCGCCGCTATTCCCGCGCGACCCCGCGTGTCGCGATCACACCGTGAGCAGGAAGCGCTCCTCGACCCGCCGATAGCCGAGGCTCTCGTAGAGACGGATCGCGGAGGCGTTGAAACCGAAGACATGCAGCCCGATCGAGTCGGCACCGAGTCGTGCGGCCTCGCGCTCGGCCGCGAGCATGAGATCACGACCATAGCCCTTGCGGCGCTGGTCCTCGGCGACCTCGATGTCGAGGATGAACCCGTGCGGGCGCCCTCCTCGCCGACGGATGCCGATCCACAGCACCCCGACCTCGATGCCGTCCACGTGGGCGGTGAACAGCTTCTGCCCCTCCGAATCGATGCCGTCCGGCAGCTCGAGCTCCATCTGCCGGTGCGACTCGACGACGGCATCCTCCGCCGAATACCGACCGGATGCCACCAGGTCTTCCGCGAAGGCCGCCTCGGACGCGGCAGCGAAGCTCGCGAAGCGCTCCGGGGTCATCGGCTCCACGACGAACGCGCCGTCTGACGGCTGTGCCGCCCGAGACGGCAGCGGTTCGAGAAGCATCTGGATCGACGCGACCTCGAATCCCCTCCCCTCGACGAAACCGCGACCAGCGGTGTCGGACGAATGCAGGGCGACACTCAGACGACCGACCTGCTGCCTCCGCGCGAGCGTCGTCAGCTCGTCGAGGAGGCCGTCGAGCTGTCGGCCACTCGGCTCGGTCGCGAACGCGAGATCGACGATGAACAGCACGCCGTTGTTCGCGGCGAGCCAGACGGTGCCGATCCGGGCGTCGCCGTCATCGATCGTGAGGATGAGCGAGGTCTCGGTGTCGTGCCCTGCGGGGAGCAGCTCGTCGAGCACGGCGTCCACGTGCGAGACGGCATCGTCGCCGACGTGCATCCCGGACTCCTGCCGCAGCGACACGAGTCGTGCTCTCGTGGCCTCGCGCCAGTCGTCGAAGGCGTCTGCGGTGAGAGGAGTCAGTTCAAGAGGCATGATTCCATCTTGCACCGCATCGCCTCGGTGCTCAGGACTTGTGGAGTGCATCCTCCGCAGCGACCCAGGCGAGCATGGCGCACTTCACCCGTGCCACGTATCGCGAGACGCCCCCGAGAGCAGCGGCATCGCCGAGCAGCTCTTCATCCGGTTCGATCTTGCCGCGCGAACGCATCGCCTCGCGGAACGCGGCGATGCGGATCTCGAGCTCGTCGACCGTGAGCCCCTCGGCGAGCTCGGCGAGCAGCGACGCGGATGCCTGCGAGATGGCGCATCCGTGCCCTTCCCACGCGATCGCCTCGATGCCGCCGTCGGCGCCGCGGTGCACCTGCAGAGTCACCTCGTCACCGCAGGTCGGGTTCACCTGGTGCGACTGCGCGGCGATCTCACCCCGGAGCCCGAACCCGTGCGGGGTGCGGGAGTGATCGAGGATGAGCTCTTGATACAGGTTCTGCAGGTCGCTCATGCGCCCCTCCGGAAGAAGTCGATCGCACCCTGGACGCCGTCGATCACGGCGTCGATCTCGTCATCGGTCGTGTACAGGTACGTGCTGGCCCTCGTCGATGAGGTGACGCCGAGGCGACGATGCAGCGGCTGTGCGCAGTGGTGTCCGACACGCACCGCGATGCCGCGATCATCGAGGAACTGCCCGACGTCGTGCGAGTGGATGCCCTCGACGTCGAAGCTCGCCAGGCCCACACGCGGCAGATCGATGCCGGCACCGAGCACGCGCACCCCATCGATGGCCGTGAGCCCCTCGACGAGTCGCGCGCCGAATGCAGCCTCGTGCGCCGCGATGCGCGGCATCCCCACCGCGGTCAGATAGTCGATCGCCGCGGCGAGCGCGACCGCCTGGGACACCCGCTGGGTGCCGGCTTCGAACCGTTGCGGCGGCGGCAGGTATTCCGCCTCCGTCGTGGTGACGGTGGTGATCATCGATCCGCCCGTCAGGAACGGCGGCATGGCCTCGAGCAGCTCACGCCGCCCGTAGAGCGCGCCGATTCCCGTCGGCCCGAGCATCTTGTGGCCGGACACCACGGCGAAGTCGACGTCGAGTGCGCGGACATCCAGCGGCAGATGGGGTGCCGACTGGCAGGCGTCGAGCACGACGAGCGCGCCGACGGCGCGCGCACGCGCCACAAGATGCTCGACCGGATTGATGACGCCGAGCACGTTCGACACATGCGTGACGGCGATGAGCTTCGTGCGGTCGGTGATGAGATCTGCGGCGGCGTCGAGCCGGAGGGCACCGTCGTCGTCGAGCGGGATGACCCGCAGGGTCGCTCCTGTGCGGGCCGCGAGCTCCTGCCACGGGATGAGGTTGGCGTGATGCTCCATCTCGGTCGTGACGATCTCGTCGCCCTCGCGCAGACGCAGGCGCTCGGCTGCCGCTCCCCCGCGGCCGAGCGAGGCGTTCGAGATCGAATACGCGATGAGGTTGAGCGCCTCGGTGGCGTTCGACGTCCACACGATCTCGCCCTCGTCGGCACCCACGAACCGCGCGACGGCGGCCCGAGCGTCCTCGAACACCTCGGTGGCCTCGGCTGCGAGAGTGTGCGCACCACGGTGAACGGCCGCGTTGAGGGTGGTGGCGAACTCGCGTTCGGCGTCGAGCACGGCGAGCGGACGCTGCGACGTCGCACCCGAATCCAGATACACGAGCGGGTGCCCGTTGACCTCGGAGCGCAGGATCGGGAAGTCCTCGCGGAGTCGCCTCACCTCGACATCGGTCAGCGGGCCGCCCCCGGTCGGGGCGATCACGTCGGATTCGCGGGAGATGCTCATCCTTCTAGCTTCTCATCTGGCGCACCCCGCGGGGCCCTGCGCACACGGGGCGACGGTCAGGGAACGACGAGGATGTAGTCCGTGTCCGAGATGCCGAGGACCCCCGTCGCCGGGTCGACGTAGCGCAGGGTGATCCGATGGAGCCCGGGCCGGATGTCGATGAACGACACGATGGTCGAGGAGTCGTCGAGCAGCGCGAGCGACGCCGTCTCCCCGTCCAGGGACACGGATGCCGTCGAGCCGGCGACGCCGCGGACGTCGAGCGAGAGGTCATCCCGTCGCCCGTCGCCGTCGGAGTCGACGCGGGAGATCGCACCGTCCGAGTCTTCGGCGAGCCCAGGGACCGGGAAGTAGAGGCGCCCCGTCGGATCACTCACCGTCCGCACACCGGTGGTCCGGGATGTGTGGCGCATCGAGATCGACATGCCCTGGTGAAGCGTGTCGACATCGGGGCGCACCGAGAAATCTCCGTCAGGACCGACGAGGGTGGAGGCGATCACGAGGCCGGTCTCGTCGATGATCTGCACCGCTGCTCCCGGAGTTCCCGTGCCGGTGATGGTCGGGGTAACAGTCGTCCCCGGCAGGATGCTCCAGTCCATCGTCACCGGCTCGACGACGGGAGGCTCGATGACCGGAGGGTCGATCACCGGCGGGTCGACGACCGGCGGGTCGACGGCAGGCGGCTCGACGACCGGCGGGTCGACGACCGGAGGGTCGATCACCGGAGGGTCGATCACCGGAGGGTCGACGACAGGAGGGTCAACCACCGGCGGGTCGACCGCCGGCGGCTCGACGACCGGCGGGTCGACCACCGGAGAGTCGACGACAGGAGGGTCGACGACCGGCGCCTTCACGACGGGAGGCGCGATGACCGAGGGGCCGCCGGCGGGAGGCGCGACCACGGACGGGTCGACCACCGGGGGAACCACGATGATCGGGTCGATGACGACCTCGGGGCCGGCGTGCTCCTCGGGAACGGTCACGGGCGTCTGCGGGTCGACACCCGTCTCGGCCTCCTCCGCCGGCGCGATCGGGCTCGGGACCGCCGTCGATTCGGGCGACATGATCGGCGCCGGAGATGCGACGACGAGCGCGGACGACGGTGTCGACGACTCCTCGGCGTTCGGCGCGCCCACGGGCGCCAGCTGTGCGGCCACCGCTGCGACCGCGACGACGGCCCCGGCTGCCGCGACGGATCCGCCGACGACCAGCCACCGAGCGGTACCCCTGGGCATCCAGGCCGGCGCAGACGCAGCCGTCGCAGGCGCAGGAGATCCGGCCGAATAGGCTAACGCCGCCGGTCCGCCGATGATCACGGGAAGCAGCACGGCGCGCAGCTTCGATGACGCCTGCTCGATCTCGGCGCTCGCCATCGTGCACCGCTGGCAGCGCTCCAGGTGCGCGTCGAATCGCGCTCGGTCGGCACGCGCCACATGGCGCCTGCGCCCCTGCGCCACGATGCGCTCGCAGACCCACCGGCATTCCGGGTCACGTCCCGGTTCCTTGATGTGGGCCTGCAGCCAGGCGAGCTTGAAGCCCTCGCGCGCCCGGGCCGCCAGCACCGAGACGGCGTTGGGAGTCATGCCCATGAGCGGCGCGATCTCGCGCGGCTTCATGCCCTCGACCTCGAGGTACCAGAGCAGTGTGCGCCACCGTTCGGGGAGGTCCTTGAACGCCACCGTCAGCAGCGCCTTGTCAGAGAGCAGGTCGAGCGAATCCTCCGTGTGCTCGGTCGGAAGCTCCTCGATGTATTCGAGCGCGACGACGTCCTTCTGCTTTCCTCCCCATGTGGCGGCCGCGCTGCGCACGGCCGCGAAGATGTAGGGACGGAACGCATCCGTCGGACCTCCGCCATTGCGGATCGCGCTGAAGGTCTTGGCGAACGCCTCACTGACGAGATCCTCGGGGTCGATCGAGCTCGTGATCGAACGCGCCGCGCGGAGGGCTGCCGGCGAGTGACGATCCCACAGCACGCCGAACGCACTGCTGTTCCCCGCTCGGGTCGCGAGGACGAGCTCGTCGTCACTCGTCTCGGGATCGATCCGCGTGCGCCGCTCGCGCACTGTCGACGAGCTCATGGCGCGACCCGTTCGGCGCGAATCGAGGCAGGAGCAACGGACGGGTCGTTCACAGGGATCCCTTTCGACTTCTTACTGTCAGTCTCGCGACATCGCGATCTGACCGGTATGTAGATTCATACGAGAGTTCTTGACACCGAATAGAGAAGATTCCATGGCCTTCGATGACATCCGCGCCGAAGCTCCCACGTTGCGCGACGCGCTCCGTCTGAGCGACGGGAGGCTCTTCTCCCCCCGTCGAAACACGCGGCTCGATGCCAGGACGTACGTGGGCGTGGAGTTCTACGATCCGTCGGCATCCGCATCCGACTACACCGATCGCATCGTCCTCGGGGCCGGTGTCGCGACGACGAGCGTTCCGGCCCTCGTCGCCGAGCTGGCCGATGTCGGGGCGGCCGCGCTGGTGGTGCGCGCTCCCGATGACGGCGATGGCCTGGAGCGCATTGCCCTCGATCTGCACGTCGCCCTGCCTGTCCTCCACCACAGTGACGGGGACTGGGCACAGCTGGCGAACGTCCTGCGGTCGCTGCTGAGCGGTCACTCGATCGGCCGGGTCTCGGGTGTGCGACTGGGAGACCTCTTCGGCCTCGCCAACGCCATCGCCACCCTCGCGGACGGTGCCGTCAGCATCGTCGACTCGACCGGTCAGATCGTCGGCTACTCCACGCACAGCGAGCAGCCGATCGACGACGTCCGTCGACGCACCACTCTGCTGCTGCAGGAGGACATCTCGATCGCATCCGACTCGCGCTACCGGTCGCTGCTCCGCGCCAGCGAGGCACGGCACTTCCCCTCGAGCACCGACGAGTTCGGACGCGTCGGGATCGCCGTGCGAGCGTCCGGCGAGCTGCTCGGCTCTCTCTGGGTGATCCAGATCGATCCATCGCCGGCCGCCCGGACCCGGTCCCTGCTGGAGGAGATGGAACCGATCGTGGCCCAGCATCTGCTTCGTGCTCGAGCGGAGGCGGGCGACCGGGACCGTCGGACATCCGACCTGCTCCGCACGCTTCTCGAAGATCGACGGCATGCCCGCGGCGCGGCGTCGCAGCTCCTCATCCGTCCCGAAGCCGGATGCACGGTCGTGTGCTTCCGGATCACCACGTTCGACGAGGTGGAGGCGATGCGCGGTCTGCAGCGAGTACTCCATCTGGCGATGAGCGTGTCCGGCGCCGCTTTCCCCGGCTCCCACAGCGCGGTCGTCGGCCCGGAGGTCGTGACGCTCATCCCGGGCCCGAACGCGGCTGCGGTCGAGACCTTCACCCAGGCGGTGATCCGGATCGACGACGCGTTGATCGCCGGCATCGGCACGCGCGCGTACGACATCAACGGCATCGGCCGTTCCTATCGTGAGGCCGGGGCCACGGCCGGCGTGCTCGTGAGTTCGTCGCTCCGCGACGACCATGAGCTCCGTATCGCGACCTTCGACGAGATGCGCGATCGCCTGGCGATCCTCCAGGTCGCCGACCTGATCGACGGCCTGGATGCCACGGTCGGCGACGCCGCGAGCATCCTCGCCGAGCATGATGCCGCGCAGGGCACCCGTCTGACGCACACCATGCGGGTCTTCCTCGACCAGCTCGGCAGTGTGCGTGAGACCGCCAGCGCACTGCACGTTCACCAGAACACCGTCCGGTATCGGCTCGATGTCGTGCGCAACGAGCTCGGGATCGACATCGATTCGCCGGCCACGCGACTCTGGCTCTGGCTCCGGCTGTCGGCGACCGCGCGCACCGCAGTGTGAGGACTCATTCGATCGCCGCCGGCAGCAGCACGGTCACTCCGGCACGACCCGTGGACGGCTCGATGTACCGGGCGGCGACGAACGGCTCATCGACACCGGATCGCACGACGATCCCGTCGATGTCGTCGGTCGCGAGCCGCACAGTGCGCGATCGCCCCTGCTCATCGAGCAGCTCGACCCACGCATCCGGTGCGGCGCTCAGATGCAGACAGCTGACAGCGCCGAGGGACGCCTCAGGACAGGCATCCTGGTCCGCGGCCGCGATCGTGGGCGTCGCGAAGGTGAGCGGCCCCATCGCCTCCGCCCACTCGGTGACTCCGGTCGCCGCGTCGTACTGCCTCACGCTGAGCGTCATGCCCTGGCGCAGGGCTTCGCCCGAGACGTCGAGCACGAATGCGCCGTCTTCGTCGATCACCCCGGTGTCGAGCATGACGCCGCTCTCGTCGGTCACCGTGACGACCGCGCCTGCAGCGCCGACCCCCTCGATCAGATCCGGCACGAGAGAGTCCTGGGCGATCGACCGGGTGATGCGGAACTCCGCCAGGTCGATGGGCGGCGGTGTATCCGACGGAGCGTCGGTCGGGGTCGGGGTCGGGGTCGGAACCGCTGTCGACGGGGCCGGGGCGATACTGAGCGGGGTCAGTGGGGGCTGCCTCTCGCCGGGTCCTGGAGTCTCCGGTTCACGGCTCGCGTCCGAATCGGGCTCCAGTCCCGCATCGACCTCGGGCTCCGGCGACGGCAGGGGCTGCGGTTCGGGCATCGGCTCCGATGCGGGCGGCTGAGTCGGGAAGCGCGGCAGATCTTCGAGAACCGGGCCCGCCTCACCGGAGACCGACGCCTCGGAGATCGACCGGGTGAGTTCCGAATCGTCCGATTCCTCGGCCGACAGACTCAGGACGCTGCCCGCCAGGATGACGGCGCCGACCACGACGACGGCGGTCGCCGCCAAGGCGGCCAAGCCACCGGCCGGTACCACCGCCGCTGCTCCGTGCGCGGCGACAGGCGCCCCCGCGCCGATCGAGGAGGTTGCTGCATCGGCCCAGCCAGACGACCCGGTGGACCCCACCACGGAGCTCGCGCCCATGACCTGCGCCTCCGCGGAGGCATCACCGGTGTAGATCGCCGCCGCCACGCCTCCCAACAGCGCGGCAGGCAGGATCGCCCGCAGCCGCTGCGAGACGGTATCGATCTCCGCGGCGACGATCCGGCATCCGCCGCACACGCTCATGTGCTCTCTGAAACGGTCGGCGTCGCCGACCGCGACCGGACGACCGCGACGGTCGACCACGCGCTCGCAGAACCACCTGCAGTCCTCAGACCGCGAGGGATCGTGGATGTGCGCCTCGAGCCAGGCGCGTTTGAAGCTGTCGCGTGCGCGCGCCGCCAGAGCGGAGACCGCATTGGCCGTCATCCCCATCAGGGGCGCGAGCTCTCGCGGCTTCATGCCCTCGACCTCGAGATACCAGAGCAGCGTGCGATGCCGAGCCGACAGCGTGCCGAACACGGCCGCGATGCTGGATCGCTCGGCGATGCGCTCGAAGGCATCGCCGCCCTCCGACGACAGATCGCCCTCCGAGATCAGGTCGATCGACAGGTCGGTCCCGTTGCGGGACCAGCGCGCGGCCGTGTTGCGCAGCGTGGCGAGGAGATACGGCCGGAACGCGTCGCTCGGCCCGCCGCCCGCCTTGGTCACCCGGAGTATCGACGCGAACGCCTCGCTCACGAGATCGTCGGGATCCGCCGAGGGCGAGATCGCTCGCGCGGCTCGGCGCGCGGATTCGACATGCCGGCGCCACAGGAGGGCGAAGTCGCCGATGTCGCCACCCCGCACCGCCTCGATGATCTCGGCATCGGACGGCTCACCCGAGATGTCGTCGTCGTCGAGATACGTACCGAGGATCATGCTGCTCCGGATGCTGTCGAGTCCGGCATCGCGAGCGCAGCGCCGGAGACGGTTGAGGGACGAGGCAGTGGGGATGCCTCGTCCCTCCGACTCTCGTAAGGGTCGAATCCGCTCTGAGAAGGTTCGGCCGGGGAGTGGTCGACCTCTGCTGTGCGGGCGTCGGCCGGGAACCCGACGCGAGGCCGATGGCCATACCTACAAGACCGGTATGACCGGAAATCGTGACGGTCAGAACCCGAGATTCTCGCTGTGCAGGACATCAGCTGCCGCTCGCCGCCGGGTCCACGGGCGCGAGCGACAGGAAGCGCATCTTGTTCTCGCCGTAGAAGCACGTCTGGACCATGAACTCCCCCGTCATACCGGTGAGTTCTTCGACGTTCGACCACTTGGGCGTGTGCCGCTCCTCGACCACCTCGTAGATCACGTCGGAGCCCTCGACGGTGACCCGCTGACCGAGCTCCCAGCCGAGGATCACGTCTCCCCCGCAGTTGTTGTGTGCGGCGAACAGCGGCAGCACGTCGTCGATGCGGTAGCTGACCATCTCGGTGAACGTGCCGTCGCATCGGTCGAGCTCGACCATCCCGCCCTCGACCCCGAGCCTGATGACGGGAAGCTCGTCGGGCGCGAAGACCTCATGGAACGTCTTCAGCACCGAGACTTTGACGTCACCGGTCACTTTGTCGACCGCATCGGGGGCGAGCACGGATGCGGAGAGGAAGGATGCTCCCAGTCCGACGAGCAGGATGCTGGTCGACAGCAGACCGATGCGTCGCCGCGGGCGGCGGCGTGTCACGGGCTCGCCGGGTTCGTCGCCGTTCGCGGCGGTGCGGTCCACTGCGACGTCGACCGTCATGAGTCGGAGCCAGCGGACACGTGCGTCGCTCGTCGGCCGCTGCGGTTCTTCCGGGCACGGCGAGGCTTGACGACGATGAACGTGAGTGCCGGCACCCCGACGACGAGCAGCGCCCACCACGGGAAGCCGGCGGGGTCGGTGGTGTCCGCGATGGTCGTCACGGCGGAGTCCTCGGTCGGAGCATCGATGCGCTCTGCGCGCACGAGCAGGCGGTGCGTGTTGACGCCGGTGGGCGTGCACGTGACGAGCGTGAGGTAGTCCTTGCCGGCGACCTGACGCAGGTCTTCCGCGTCGTCGGGAAGCACGGTCTTGGTCTGATCGACCTCGTAGTAGAGGTCTTCGCCCAGTGCGCTGACGATGATGACGTCGCCCTCGACGAGTTCATCGATGTCATCGAAGAGGGTGGCCTGCACGAAGCCGTTGTGGCCGGTGAGCACCGAATGCGTCCCCGGTCCACCGACAGGAAGCGATGAGCCGTAGAGGTGCCCGATACCGCGAGACAGTGTGTCTTCATCGGTGCCGTGGAAGACCGGCAGATCGACGTGGATGCTCGGAATGCGAATCCGCGCCATCGTGTCGGTTCCCTCGGTGGTCAGAGTGTCGAAGTACGCCGAGGCCCCCTCGCCGATCGCCGTCTGCTGTCCGTCTGCTCCGAGGGCATACGGGTCGCGCAGCGGCCCGGTCGGAAGATTCTCGTTGTACTCCTCAGCGGCGGCGAGCATCTCGTCGACCGCCTCATCGGGGATCTGCTCGACGGACTGGATGTACCCGTCGACGTCGGTGTCGTGAGACCAGGCCGAGAACCAGGAGGCCGCGGTCGGGTAGACGAGGACCACGATGCCGATGGTCGCGATGAGCATGACGATCGACTGGCTCCATCCCCACCGCGCCTTCTGGGCGGTGGCACCCGTAGCGGGTCGCGCTGGGGCGTCCGGTGCGGACGCGTCGATGAGGGTCATGCTGCGCTTTCTGATCGGAGCTGGAGAAGAAGTAGGTGGAAACGAATGGGCCGTGCGGGGGAAGGGATCTCTTCACCTCCCCCGCACGGCCGGTCTTTCGGATTACGCCTGTGCTGCGGCCTTGCGACGGCTGCGGATGGCGAGCAGGACCGCTCCACCGAGCAGCATGACGCCGCCGGCGAGGAACAGGGTCGTGCCGGTGCCACCGGTCAGCGGCAGGGTGAAGCCGGCGTTCGAGGGAACGTTGACGACCTCGAGGTCGACGCCCACAGCCGAGGTGGCGGCGGTGACGGTGAACTCGATCGGAGCTGCGAGCAGCTCGAACCCGTCGGGTGCGACGATCTCAGCGAGCCAGTACGACTGGTAGCCGTCTTCGCCCACGGCGACGGTGGCGTTGTCAGCCCAGTCGGAGTAGCGCAGACCCGAGATGGTCACGGTGCCGTCAGCGGCGACCGCGAACTCGGTCGAACCGGCGAGAGCGATGGCGTTGGTGCCGTCGATCGCGTCCTGCTGGGTCGGGTACACCGAGAACACTGCACCGGTGAGCGGTGCGCCGGCCTTGTCGGTCTTCTCGACCGTGATGTCGCCCCACTTGGTGATGACCTCGGGGGTGACGGTGGGTCCGCCGGGCTCGCCCGGTGCGACCGTGTACGAACCGGCGTTCGGGTAGAGCACTGCCGTGTTGGCGATCTCGCCGACCGTGTTGACCTCGGCGGTGATGACGACCTGAACCTCGGTGGCCGGGTGAGCCGCGAGAACTGCGCGACCCGCAGCGGTGAACTCGACCGTCACCGCGTTGGTGGCGGCGTCGTGGACGACCGTGTAGTCACCCGCAGCGAGCGGGGTCCCGTCGACGAGCGTCACAGCGGCGCTCACGTAGTCGAGCTTGGCGTCGAGCGTGTCGACGATCTTGTAGCCGTCGATGACTGCGACGTTGGGGATGCCTGCCGTGATCGTGAAGTCGATCTCGTCGCCGAGCTTGATGTCGGCCGAGTCCTCGACGGTCTTGGTCGCCTCGGTGAGGGCGTTCTTCGGGTAGACGTGCACGTCGTACAGCCACGTGCTGTCATCGGCCGGGTCCGTCAGCGGGACCGTCACGAGGAACGGGGCCACACCGGTGGAGCCAGCGAGCGGAGCGGTCTCCACCACGAAGTAGAGGCCGAGGTCGAGGTTCGCCAGGGCGATCTCACCGTTCGCGTCGGTCAGGGTCTGACCGCCGATCGCGCTGGCCGTGTATCCGGCAGCCGTGATGTCAGCGACGCTGTCGGGGTTCAGGTCGGCGAGATCGTTCGCGTCGACCCAGCCCTGGTTGCTCGTCAGGTCGATCGTGTCGACCTTGTAGACCGTGAAGCCCACGCCCGGCAGCGGTGCCAGTGCGACGTTCTGCTCGGTGCCGTCGTTCGGCAGGCCGGTGGGCGTCTCGGGTGCCTCGAACTTGTGGATCGTCAGCGAACCGACGGCGTCCGGGTCGACGAGGTTGGGCGTCGCGGCGCTTGCAGGCGCTGCGAGGGTCAGCGCGGCGACGCCTGCGACGAGCAGACCTGCCGCGACGCGGGATCCGCGTCCGTTGTTGGGAGTGTTCACTGTGTCTCTCTCTAGGTGGCCAGGTCGCCCTGGTGGGTTACAGATGGTGGATTGTGAGAAGTGCAGATCAGATCTGCGGGTCTGTGGTGTCGGCACGTGTGTTGCGTCGGCGGACCCAGAGGGCCAGCCCGCCCGCGCCGAGCACGGTCAGGGAACCGGCGAGGATGTAGGGCAGTGCGCCCGTCCCTCCGGTGGTCGGAAGGGTCAGCGCCGGCACGTCGCGCACCGTGATGATCTGACCGGTGGAGGTCACCGCCTGATCGCCGCCTGCGGTGATGCTCACCGTGCGGTCCGGGTTGATGACGAACTTCACGGGAGCGGCGAGCAGGCTGAACCCGTCGGGTGCCGTCAGCTCGCTCAACCAGTACGTGCCGGCCGGGATGCTGTCGATCTGGAACAGACCGGTCTCGACCCCGTTGATGGTGAAGGGAAGCGCCGTGCCCGGCTGCCCGTTCGCGTCTGCGAGCACCGCGAACGAGGAGCCGTCCATGCGCACCCAGGTGTTCGCTGCCGCTTCGCCGACCTTCTCGACCTTCAGCGGGATGCGGAACGGCTCGACGGGGGTCTCGGTGCTGTCGTTGTTCGAGCGCACCGGACCGCCCTTGGGGTCGGTTCCCGTGGAGTAGGCCGTGTTGATGACCTTCTTCGCGTCGACGTCTGCCTGACCGATGACGTACGGCGCATTCGCGGCGCACGTCGAGATCTGGGTCGGCGCGATCGTCGTGGGCGTGCAGGTGACGGTGATGTTGCGCTGCGTCAGGCGGTCATCGACCACGGTGATGTTCGCGACCGTGATGTTTCCGGTGTTGGTGACGGTGAACGCGTACATGATGTGGTCGCCGAGCCCGGTCACGCCGTCCTGATCGATGTCCACGACCGAGGCGGTCTTGTCGAGCACGAGAGCGGGCGTCCAGGTGGCGGGGATGATCTCGTCATCGGTGTCCGTGACGTTCGGTCCGACCGCCGGCGTTCCGGTGGCCCGTGCGACGTTCGTCAGCGGAGCGCTGTCGAGGTCCGCCTGCTGCACCACGTAGGTGGCCGTGCACGTCATCTTGGCGCCACTGGCGAGTGTGGATCCCTGAATCGGTGTGCAGGACAGCGTCGTCATGTCGCCCGCACCCGAGAACGTGTCCTCGGTGATCCGCACGTTCGTGAGGTTCGTGTTGAGCGTCGTGTTCGTCGCGGCCTTGGGAGTCGTGTTGGTCGCCACGAAGCTGTAGGTGATGACGTCGCCGACCTTCGAGTACACCTTGTCGGGATCGGTGTCGCTCGTCACGGCGACGCCGTTCACGGCGGTGATGCTCTTGACGATGTCGATCGACGGCTGGATGACCTCGAGCGACGCGTTGGCCGGCGGGTTCAAGTTCGTCGTGATGTTGGCGGGACCGTTGATGTAGGTGCCGTTCACCGTCGAAGTGACATCGACCGTGATGGTGCACGATGCCTGCCCGAGGGCGAGGTCGCCGCCGGTGACCGACACCGAGGTTCCGCCGGCCGGCGCCGTGACCACATAAGCCGCACCGGTGCGCTGCGTGCAGGTGCCGCCGACGTTCGGGGCCGCCGCGATCTTGAGGTTCGTCGGCAGCGCGTCGGTGATGGTCCAATCGCTCTTGGCCATGAGGTCGGTCGTGTTCGTGACGGTCAGCGTCATCTTCGAGGTCGAGCCGTTGGTGATCACGGTCGGGCTGAACGCCTTGTCGAGCTGTGGGGTCACATCGACGATCTGCGGCAGATCGAAGGCGACGTCGTTGCCCGCGCCGGTGGCCGTCGCGTTGTAGAGCATCAGACCGAGGTTCGCCGTGGTTCCGACGGGCACCTGGTAGGCGGCCGACTGCAGCTTCGCGATCTGCGTCTCCCACACCGTGTTGTTCGTGCAGGGGTTGAGTCCCGTGCTGAGCACGATCGGGGTGCCGTTCACGAGGAGGCTGAAGGTCTCCTTGGGCTGGTTCGCTCCGCCGGCTGCGGGACAGTTGACCGCAGCGAAGTATGCGGAGACCGCGTAGTAGTGACCGCCGATGGCCGGGATGGTGTTGACCGTACGGAACTGCGTGCCCGCGGCGATCGCTCCGTTCGTCGCATTCGTGTACGACGTCAGCACCTGGTTGGTCGCGGCCTGCGTCGTCGTCTGGCCCTGCGCGACTCCGAGCGCACGAGCCATCTGCTGCAGCGTCGTCCACGTCGTGCTGACGTTGTTCAGGCAGCCCAGGTCAGTGACGGGCGCCGTCGGAGTCGCACCGCTCATGATCCAGCCGTTGCACTGGTTGCCGGCCGGGGTGTACTGCGTCGAAGCCGTGTACGTCGAGTTCGCGGCTGCCGCACCGCCGACGTAGGTGGTGATCGACCGTGCGGCGAGTGCTGCGCTCTGGTTCGAGAAGTCCTCGGTGTACACCGGAGTACCCGGCTGAGGGGTTCCCGGTGTGCCGGGCACCGTCGCCGCGGCTGTGATTCCACTGTTGGGGGCGAGCGTCGCTCCGGCGACGAGCACGCCGGCGATGGCGAGCACGCCGAGCAGCCGCGTGATCGCCCGTCGGCGAGGCGCGACTGCGGAGCGTAATGGCCGCTCCGTCGTGCGGTGGTGCGAGCGAATGCTCATGAATGTCCCAATCCCGGCATGCCCTCGACCCGCCGGATACGGCGGAGCGCGAGAGGCGGATGCCTGTCCCCGAAAGTCGTGTGTGTCCCCAGTGCGAGACAGGAAGCAGAAGCCGCCCGTCACATACCCAGACCCCGGCGCGGACTTTTTATGACGGGCGCGGGAGAAAACTTTTCGGGGGGCCTCTTCGGGCTGCCCTAAGCTCGCACCATGTTCAGCGCCGAGACCCTCGCGACCTTCGTCGTGGCCGCGTTCGTCATGGTCGTGATCCCCGGACCGACAGTGCTGTTCACGATCGGCCGGGCGATGGCCCTGGGGAGACTGGGCGGGTTCCTCAGCATCCTGGGCACGGCGCTCGGCTCGATCCTGCTCGTCGTCGCCGTCGCTTTGGGCGTCGGCACCGTCGTGGCGCAGTCGATCGTGCTGTTCACGATCGTGAAGGTGCTGGGCGCCGGCTACCTCGTGTTCCTCGGCGTCCAGGCCATCCGGCATCGAAAAGATGCCGCGGCCACGGTGACAGGACCTGTGGCGCGGCGATCAGGCGTGCGTCTGCTCGGTGAGGGGTTCGTCGTCGGGGTCACCAACCCCAAGTCGATCGCCTTCTTCCTGGCGATCCTTCCTCAGTTCGTCGACCTGCACGCAGGGTCGGTGCCGATGCAGCTCTTCGTGCTCGGCACGATCGTCGTCGCGATCGGAGTGGCCTGCGATGCGATCTGGGTGCTGCTGGCGAGCGCCGCGCGCGAATGGTTCGGACGCTCTCCGCGACGCATCGAGGCGATGGGCGCCACCGGCGGCGTGCTCATGATCGGGCTCGGCGCGTTCCTCCTGCTGTGGAACGACAAGCCTGCGAACGCCTGAGGCCGAGACTCACATACGCGCGAAGCGGGCGCGGACCATCGAGAAGACGCCGTAGATCGCGAGTCCGACCCCGACGAGCCAGAGGATCGCTCGGCCCAGGGGCAGGTCGACGAGGCTCCGCAGAGCCGCATCGAGACCGGCGGCCTTCTGCGGATCCTGCGTCCACGCGGCGACCACGAAGAGCGCACCGGTGACCGCGATCGCGATTCCCTTGGCGATGTAGCCGGCGACCCCGAGGGCGATGATCCCGGGCCGCGACGGGCCCGTCGGGACATCCATCGTCTTCTCGAAGCCCCGAGTGAATCCGATGACGATGAATCCGATGCCGACACCCGCGACGGTCAGACCGAGGACGATGAGCGCCACGATGCCACCCGGCGCCGAGAGCACGACGGCGCTGAGCGCCCGAGAGGTGTCTTCGGATTCGACGTGCCCGCCGAAGGCGAAGATCAGGGCCAAGCCGGCGATCACGAGGTACGCGCCCGCGATGCCGATCAGCTTGATCCTCATCCCCCACTTCCTGGTCTCCTTGCCGCCGGTGAGGAGACCGCTGGCGACCTGCCAGACAGCGAGCGCGATCAGGGCCACCGCGATCACGCCGAGGACCAGCCCGCCGACGGGCGTCGAGCGGATCTGCTCCATCGCGCCGTCCTGATCGGCGTCTCCACCGCCGCCGCTGGCGATCGACACGGCGATCGCCCCGATGATGATGTGCACGAGGCCGATCACCACGAATCCCGCCCGCGCCACGCGCCGGAAGGCATCGGATCGCTGCGCCGTGCGCGCGGCACCCTTCGCTGAGGTCATCCGAGCAGGATATCTGTCGGCGCGAAGACGTCGGAGGGGGTTGCGTCGGTGCCGAGAGCCGCCCTCGTCAGGTCGCTCTCCCGACGGGTTGGCGCAGGATCGTCCGGAGCTTCGCCGGTTCGACCCGTCGGACATCGCTGAGGTAGATCTCGTGGTGCAGGCCCGTCATCGACAGGCCGTTCTCGGGGATGAATCGATGGTGCAGCTCGTCGAGCACCGGGGCCTCGTCGTCGTAGGAGCCGATATGGAGCGTCTGCACGCTGAGCCCTTCGTCGAGGGTCTCGAGACGCACGGAGCGGAGGGCGGGTGCAGGCTGCTTCTTCTTCGCCAGCTTCGCCTCGACCGTGTCGACCGCGTGGTCGAACATCTCCGGGGTGACGTGGTCGGGCACCATGATCAGGAGAGTCCACCGCCACGCCGATTTGTCGCGGCGCGATGTGAACGACTCCATGTCGGGCGCGTGCCACTGCCCCTCGAGCGGCATCACCACCGTGTCGATCCCGAGCTGCTCCCTGCTCGCGAACTTGAGCGCGTAGGCGATCGGGAAGAGTGCGGACACTGCCTCCTGGTATGCCTGGGCGGTGTTGGGATCGCCCGCCCCGTCGACCATCAGATACTGCATCGAGGGAACATCGAGGATGCGGAACTCCCCGTGCTTCGCCTGATAGGCGTCGAGGGTCTTCTTCGGGTCGAGCGCCATCGCGGGTCCTCTCACGGCGGAATCGGCATCCGACCGTCGGCACAGTGTCGCACGGGCGACGGACGTCGGGTGGTCGGCGCGCATCCGCGCCGACCACCCTGACGCGCTCAGGCGGCCTCGACCGCGAGCCACAGCTCGCAGGACGCGTGCGTCCCGGTGAACTCGAGGTACCGGACGATCGAGGGCGCGGGCCGCAGCCGCCACGGATTCGACGGGAACCACTCCGTCGCCGTCGCCGCCCACAGCGTCTGCAGGGTCTCCGGGAACGGCCCCGTGGCGGCGAAGACCGCCCAGGCGCCCGCCTCGACCCTCACGACATCGAGATCGTCGGGCACCGAGGTGGTCGGCCGCACGGAGACTCCGTGCAGGTAGGTGAGCTCGGTGCCCTCCGGCGCATCCTGAGCGATGTCCCCCGTGATGGCCAGGATCCCCTCGGGCTGCGCATCGCTCAGCGCCTTGAGGCGAGCATGCTCCTCCGGGGCGATCGAGGAGATGTGCGCCTGGATGTGCGGATTGGTGCCCTCGTGGATGAGCGGCACTCGTGCGGCATGGCCGACGAGGACGAGCTCGGGGGTGTTGGTGATGGTGACGTGCATCGGGGTGCTCCCTTCGACGCTCAGGCGGAACCGAAGCGTGGGTTGTGTGCGGAGAGGACCCCCGTCTCGGCGCGCATCGACCGGGCTGATCCCGTGCACGGCGCGGAACGCCCGGCCGAACGCCTCGATCGAGCCGTACCCGTGTCGCACGGCGACGTCGAGCACGTTCGGGGCGCCGGCGGCGAGTTCTGCGCCGGCCAGCGTCATCCGCCGACGGCGGACGTATTCCGACAGCGGCATCCCCGCCAGAGCCGAGAACATCCGGCGCAGGTGGTACTCCGTCGTGCCGTGCACGCGAGCGAACCCGGCGACGTCGATCTCGTCGCCGGTGCCTGCCTCGACGAGATCGACCAGTGCGTTGAGCGTTCCGATCATGAGGTCCTCCTTTCCCCACCATCGTGCGGCCCGAGGGCGATCTGCGACCCGACTTTCCGTGTCGGATCCGATCGATCGCCTCTCGGAGGTCAGCTCCGCTCGCCCGGATCGGCGAGCAGGTCGGCGAATGCCAGCTCGGCCGCGCCGATCAGCAGCCGGTCAGCGCCGAGAGCGGCCGGGCGGATCTCGAGCGCCTCGGCGCTCTCCGACATCGCGAGCGCCGTCACATCGTCGACGATCTGATCCGCCCGCAGATCGGCGAGGGTGGCGAGGAATCCGCCCAGCACCACGAGAGCAGGATTGAGCACGTTGACGGCATTGGCCAGCGCGCTCGCGAGCACATGCGCCTGACGCGTGATCTCGGCGGCCACCACCGGAGAGTCGGATTCGGAGAGCTCGGCGGCGAGCGTCTCATCGTCGGCGGAGTCGAGGCCGACCGCATCGAGAAGCAGCCGGCGGCTCACCTCGGCCTCGAGCACACCGTCGCGAGTGCGGCGGTCGGCGTCTGCCGAGATCCGGGGTCTGTTCTGACCGAACTCCCCCGCGTACCCACCCGCCCCGGCGACCGGCCTCCCGTGGATGATCAGTCCGCCTCCGATACCCGACGCACCTCCGTTCAGGTAGACCACGTCGTCGATCCCCCGGCCGGCGCCGTAGCGGTGCTCGGCGATGGCTCCGAGCGTGGCGTCGTTGTCGACGAAGGCCGCAGACGCCGTCGCCGAACGGACGAGATCGGCGAGCGGCACATCGGTCCAGCCGAGATGAGGCGCATTGCGCACGACACCGTCGGATGTTCGCACGAGGCCGGGGACCGCGACACCGATCGCCGCGATCCGTGCCGCGGCGAGCGCCCCTTCGCGCCAGGCGGCGATGCGATCGGCGATCGTCGACACCACCGCATCCGGCGTCGGAACGGTCTCGTTCGGCAGGCGCTCGCGCAGGACGATGCTGCGGTCGAGGCCGATCGCAGCGATCTCGATCGCGTCGACCTCAGGGTTCACCGCGATGGCGACGACGCGAGCCGACGCCGTCACGACCGGTGAGGGACGCCCCACACGGCCGGGTACGTCGGGTATGCGCTCGTCGACGAGACCGCGTCTGACGAGCTCTGCGACGAGGTCGGCGATCGTCGAGCGGTTGAGCCCGGTCTGCTCGGTCAGCGCGGCTCTCGACTGCGCGCCGTTCTCGTGCACGAGCCGCAGGAGGAGGGCGAGGTTGTGCGGGCGGGTGCCCAGCGCGGGGCTCGGCTGCGTCGGCATCCCTTCACTGTAGGGGGTGGACGCACCTTCTGTCATGAGATATGTTGTGAATCACAACTTATTCGATGACCTGCACAGGAGCAGCCATGACCACCCCCACCCGTGACGACAAGTTCTCCTTCGGCCTGTGGACCGTCGGCTACAACGGCGCCGACCCGTTCGGCGGCCCCACGCGCCCGGCGCTCGACGTGGTGCACGCCGTCGAGAAGCTCGCCGAGCTCGGCGCGTACGGCCTGACCTTCCACGACGACGACCTGTTCGCCTTCGGCTCGACCGATGCCGAGCGCCAGACTCAGATCGACCGCCTGAAGGGTGCGCTCTCCGACACCGGCCTCGTCGTGCCGATGGTCACCACCAACCTCTTCAGCGCGCCGATCTTCAAGGACGGCGGTTTCACCTCGAACGACCGCGACGTGCGCCGCTACGCGCTCCGCAAGGTGTTCCGTCAGCTCGATCTCGGTGCCGAGCTCGGGGCCAAGACCTTCGTCATGTGGGGTGGCCGCGAGGGTGCCGAGTACGACTCCGCCAAGGACATCCGCCAGGCGCTCGAGCGCTACCGCGAGGCCGTCAACCTGCTCGGCGACTACGTCACCGACAAGGGCTACGACATCCGCTTCGCGATCGAGCCGAAGCCCAACGAGCCGCGCGGCGACATCCTGCTGCCGACGCTGGGCCACGCCATCGCCTTCATCGACTCGCTCGAGCGCCCTGAGCTCGTCGGCGTGAACCCCGAGGTCGGGCACGAGCAGATGGCAGGACTCAACTTCACCGCGGGCATCGCTCAGGCGCTGTTCCACGGCAAGCTCTTCCACATCGATCTCAACGGCCAGCGCGGCATCAAGTACGACCAGGACCTCGTCTTCGGACACGGCGACCTGCACAACGCCTTCTCGCTCGTCGATCTGCTCGAGAACGGCGGCCCCGGTGGAGTGCCCGCCTACGACGGCCCCCGTCACTTCGACTACAAGCCGAGCCGCACCGAAGACGAGAAGGGCGTGTGGGAGTCGGCCGCCGCGAACATGCGCACGTACCTGCTGCTCAAGGAGCGGGCGGCCGCATTCCGCGCCGACCCCGAGGTGCAGGAGGCGCTCGCCGCCGCCCGCGTCGACGAGCTCTCGACGCCGACCCTCAACCCCGGAGAGAGCTACGACGACTTCCTCGCCGATCGCTCGGCATACGAGGACTTCGACGCGAACTCGTACTTCGGCGGCAAGGGCTTCGGGTTCGTCCGGCTGCAGCAGCTCGCGACCGAGCACCTGCTCGGCGCTCGCTGATCGTCATGCCACTGGTTCTCGGGGTCGACTCGTCGACCCAGTCGTGCAAGGTCGTCGTCGTCGACACGTCGACCGGGGCGGTCGTCCGCTCCGGTCGCGCGTCGCACCCGGAGGGGACGTCGGTCGACCCCGAAGCCTGGTGGCAGGCGCTGAACGCCGCGATCGCGGAGGCGGGGTCGCTCGGCGACATCGCCGCGTGGTCGATCGGCGGGCAGCAGCACGGCCTCGTCGCGCTCGACGAGTCGGGCGCGGTGATCCGCGACGCGCTGCTGTGGAACGACACACGTTCCGCCGGTGCGGCGCAGGATCTGATCGGCGAGTTCGGTGCGTCCGAACTCGCCGACCGCACCGGCCTCGTGCCCGTCGCCTCGTTCACGATCACCAAGCTGCGCTGGCTGCGCGACCACGAACCGGACAACGCGGCACGGGTCGCCGCCGTCGCTCTGCCGCACGACTGGCTGACGTGGCGTCTGCGCGGGTTCGGACCCGACAACCCCGTGCTCGACGAGCTGGTGACCGATCGGTCCGACGCCTCCGGCACCGGATACTGGAACCCGTCGACGGGCGACTATGACCGCGAGCTGCTGGTGGCGGCGCTCGGCCATGACGCGATCCTCCCCCGGGTGCTCGCCCACGACGAGTGGGTGACGGATGCCGACGACCGGCGCGTCGGTGCGGGAGCGGGTGACAACGCGGCCGCCGCGCTCGGACTCGGCGCCGTGCCGGGTGATGTGGTCGTGTCGATCGGCACCTCGGGCACGGTCTGCGCCGTCAGCACCACTCCTCTGAGTGACCCGACCGGGACCGTCGCGGGCTTCGCCGACACCTCGGGCAACTTCCTGCCTCTCGTCGCCACGCTCAACGCCGCGCGGGTGGTCGACGTGACCGCTGCGCTGCTCGGGGTCACGCACAGCGAGTTCAGCGACCTCGCGCTGCGGGCCGCCCCCGGCGCGAGCGGCCTCACTCTGCTCCCCTACTTCGAGGGCGAGCGCACCCCGAATCTGCCGGATGCCACGGCCTCCCTCTCGGGGATGACACTCGCCTCGACGACGAGGGAGAACCTCGCCCGCGCCGCCGTCGAGGGGATGCTCCGAGGACTCGGCGCCGGGCTCGACGCACTGCGCGATCTCGGCATCCCGCTCGAACGCGCCCTGCTGATCGGCGGCGGAGCGCAGTCGGAGGCCGTGCGTCGCATCGCGCCGGAGATCCTCGGCCTGCCGGTCGAGGTGCCCGAGCCCGGCGAGTACGTCGCCCTCGGCGCCGCCCGGCAGGCATCACAGCTCGTCGGCTGATCCCGCCGGAACGCACCCCGTCGGGAGGAGATCTCCTTGTCGGGAGGACGAATTCGCCGCATCCGTCCTCCCGAAGCGCAGTTCTCCTCCCGAGCGGGCGACCGAACGACCGAGCACACGAGCGGGGCGGATGCCGTCAGCCGGCCAGCACCCTGGCGTCCCGCTGGGCGATGATGCTCAGCTCCGCCGCCGCGAAGGCGTGCGCCTGTGTCATCGCGTGCTCGGTGCGGTCGATGCAGTCGCGGATCAGCTGACCGAAGAAGGGGAACCCCGTCTTGCCTGTCGCGTCGAAGCGGAACTGTCCGTCCTGATCGACGAGCAGCACCTGTCCGCCGCCGTTGTCGGTCGTGATGTCGGTGTACTTGCGCAATTCGATGTATCCGTCGGTGCCGAGCAGCACGGTGCGACCGTCGCCGAAGACGTCGAGCCCCGCCGGGGTGAACCAGTCGACGCGCACGTAGCCGGTGGTGCCGTTGTCGAGCACGACGTGGGCGTCTCCGAAGTCCTGCAGGCCCGGAGTGTCGGGGTGCGCGTAGTTGGCGACGGTCGAGCTCACGATCTCGCCGGTCGTCGCGCCCGTGTAGTACAGCATCTGCTCGAAGTTGTGACTGCCGATGTCGCAGATGATGCCGCCGTACTGCTCGGGGTCGTAGAACCAGTCGGGCCGCCCCGTGCCGATGCGATGGGGGCCGAATGACGCGACCTGCAGCACGGTGCCGATCGCGCCCCGATCGATCAGCTGGCCGGCGAGGATCGCCGCCTCGGAATGCACGCGCTCGCCGTAGTACACGGCGAACTTCCGCCCGGTGCGCTCGACGGCCTCTCGAGCGGCATCCAGGTCGTGCATCGTCGTGATGGCGGGTTTGTCGGCGAAGAAGTCCTTGCCCGCGTCGAGCACGCGCACGCCGAGTGGAGCCCGCCGATTCGCGATCGATGCACTGGCGACGAGCCGCACCTCCGAGTCGTCGAGCACCTCCCGCTCGCTCGCGGCGGCACGCGCCTGCGGGAAGCGTTCGAGGAAGTCGGCGATCTTCACCGGGTCCTCGTCGAAGACCAGCGAAAGGGTTGCGCCGGCCTCGATCAGCTGCTCGACCATGCCGACGATGTGACCGTGGTCCAGTCCGATCGCGGCGAAGACGAACTCGCCGGGTGCGACGACAGGTTCGGGGAGCGGATCGAAGGTGTAGGTGCGGGTCATCGCCGGGTCTCCTCGTGGTTCATGTCATAGGTGCGCAGGCGTCCGCACATGCCGAATCCGCGGTCTCCCCCCGAGGGTACGGCTTCGTGCACGCGAGCATCGGCCAGGTGCGCCACCGAACCGGATGCCACGGCATCGGCGAGCGCCACCGAGCGCTCGGCCTGAGCCAGCGGACCCTGGCGCACGAGGTCGCCCCACGCCTCGGCGCGGTGGCGTACGAGCACACCGGCGGCGGCATGGAACGCGCGGAGCGCGCCGTGATCCCCACCCGAGACGGCATCCCGCAGCGTCTCGAATCCCGTCACGGCGAGATCGCGTCGTCGGGCCGCTCGCTCGGCGCGTTCATCTGCATCGTCTCCGAGCGAGGCCGCCGCCGCATACGCGTCGGGGTCGCCCACGATCTCGGCGGGGAACGTCATCACCGCATCACCCGCCTCGGGGAGTCCGGCGTCGCTCATCAGCACGACGACCCGCAGGTCGCCGCCGTTCACGGCACGGTGGATGGTGCCAGGGGTGAACCAGACGACGGACCCCGACCTCAGCGGGGTCTCATGGAACCCGGCGGCGTCGATCGTCTGCAGGGCTCCCTCACCGGAGATCACGACATAGGCCTCGGTCGAGACGAGGTGCATGTGAGGGCTGCCGCCGCAGATGCCGTCCGGCGCGGCATCCGGGTAGACGTCGAGGTGCGACAGCGATGTGCCGCCGGGGAACGAGGATGCGGTCACGACGCCGCCTCCACGAGCGACGCGGTCTTCTCGAAGAAGTGCGGGGCGTTCGCCACCAGCTGTCCCGCCCGATAGTAGGGATCGGACGCCGTGATCGGCAGCGAGACGAACTGGCGCTCGAAGCCGGACTTGTAGATCGCGGTCACCACCTCGACCGCATCGCGGCCGTCCTGTCCGCCGGCGATCGGGACTCTCCCGTCACGGATCGCGCTGAGCAGGTCGCCGATCTGGCCCTCATGCCCGAGGTGGGCGAGCGGGGCACGGCCGGCGACGAGCTCCTCGATGCGTGCGACGGCCTCGGGGTCTCCGCCGTCAGCGGGAAATCCGTCGCGTCGGGACTGCTCGGCGACGACGGAGAACGGCTGGGACACCCGGGCGTTCGCCCCCTGGATCACGATCGCCTGCTCCTCCCCGTGGTGCACCACGGAGCTGGTCAGCTGCGCGAGCCCCCGTTCGTAGCGGAAGACGGCGACCGAGAGATCCTCGACTTCGGCGTTGTCGTGCTGCGCGTTGGCGAGCATGGCCGTGATCTCGGCCGGGCGTCCGAGCAGCCACAACAGCAGGTCGATGTGGTGGATGGCGTGGTTCAGCGTGCAGCCGCCCCCCTCTTTCTCCCAAGTGCCGCGCCACCAGAGGTCGTAGTACGGCAGCCCACGCCACCACGCCGAGTCGACCCGGACGTGCGAGATCGATCCGAGCAGACCCGAGTCGACGACCTCCTTCAGCGCGGCGAGATCGTCGCGGAATCGGTTCTGCGCGACGACGGACAGCACACGGCCCGAACGCTCCTGCGCGGCGAGCATCGCATCGCACTCCTCGAGGGACGGAGCCATGGGCTTCTCGACCAGCACGTGGATGCCGGCATCGAGCGCAGCGGTCGCGAGCGAGGCGTGCGTCGACGGCGGGGTCGCGATGCTCACCAGGTCGACGAGACCCGAGGCGATCATCGCGAGCGGATCATCGAACGTCGCCGCCCGCGTGAGCCCGAACGCCTCGGCCTTCTGCGCGGCCCGCCCGGGGATGACGTCGGCGAGCGCGGCGATCTCGCAGTCGCCCGCGAAGGCGAGGTATCCGCTGATGTGCGCGTCGGCGATCCCGCCGGTGCCGATGATGCCGATCCTGAGCATTCGCTGCCTCCCCGATGAGGTGTTACTACGTATTACTAAGACGTAGTAGATACTATCGAGACAGACACCCGCCACGTCAAGCCCGGAAAGGAGGATGCCGTGGAGAAACGCCCGACCAGCCACGACGTCGCCCACCTCGCCGGGGTCTCGCAGTCCACCGTCTCTTTCGTCTTCACCGGGCGGCCGGGGATCTCCGAGGCGACGCGCGAGCGGGTGCTTCGCGCAGCATCCGAGCTGAACTACCGACCCAACCTGGCCGCCCGGTCCATGCGCACCCAGCGCACCGGCCGCCTCGCCGTCGTCGTGCCGATCGCCACGATGAATCCGCTCACTCTGCTCTCCGGCGCGATCTCCGCCGCGCGCGAGGCAGGCTACGTCGTGGAGGTGGTGAGCCTGCCCGAGGAGGCGACCGCGCGCGACGATCGCCTCGCCGATCTCATCGGGTCGGGGCAGTACGAGGGCGTGCTCGCGTTCACGCCGCTGCCCGCCACCGACTCCCCCGCCGACGGCCCCGTCGTGCTCTCGGTCGGCGAGTTCGACGACGCGATGCACATGACCGGCGCATTCACCGATTCGCGACCCATCACCGAGATGATCGAACGCCTCGCGGCACAGGGACATCGGAGATTCGTGCATCTGGCCGGCCCCGACGACTTCCCGTCGGCACGAGCCCGTCGCGCGGCCTACCTCGAAGCGATCGAGCGTCTCGGACTCGAGTCGCTCGGTGTGTTCGGAGAGGAATGGAGCGGCAGCGCCGGCGAGGCCGCCGTCGACAGGCTGCCCGCAGACGCACCGCCGCTCGCCGTGATCGCCGCCAACGACGTGATCGCGACCGGAGCCATCCGAGCGGCGACACGACGCGGATGGACGCTGCCCGACGACGTCGCCGTCACGGGGTGGGACGATCACCCCCAGAGCGCGTTCCTCGTGCCGTCGCTGACGAGCGTGTCGCAGGACCGCGAGAGACTGGGCGCCTACTCGATGCACCGTCTGATCGCAGCCGTCCGCGGCGGCGATGAGCCGATGAAGCCCGACGGTCTGCTGACCGTCATCTGGCGCGAGTCGACCGATTCTCCCCACTGACCGCCGAGACCTGGAGGCGCACATGAAGATCCTGATCCCGAACACCATCGAGCTGCCGGTGACCGCAGACGTCGAGACCGTCGTCTACGACATCGACGCCGAGATTCCCGCCGAGCACCGTGACGCCGAAGCGCTCGTCGTCTGGCACAACTCCTCGTCGTGGCTCCGGGAAGCCGCCGCCCGCGCACTGCCCCGCCTGCGTCTCGTCCAGGCCCTCGCCTCCGGCGCGGATGCGGTTCTCCACGCCGGGTTCGGCGCCGACGTGCGCATCTGCTCCGGTCGCTCGCTGCATGACGGACCCGTCGCCGAGCATGCGCTGACCCTGATCCTGAGCGCCGTTCGACGTCTCGACCGGCTGCGCGACGCTCAGCGCGAGCACGTCTGGGACGAGGCGTTCAACGAGGAGCAGAGCGCCGCGCCCACTCGCGCGCTCTACACGCTGTCCGGCGCCCGCGTGACCATCTGGGGATTCGGTTCGATCGCCTCGACGCTCGCGCCGTTCCTCACCGCACTCGGCGCGGAGGTGCAGGGCATCGCCCGCACCGCCGGAGAGCGATCCGGGTATCGGGTGCACTCGGATGCCGATGCAGCCGCCGTGCTGGCTGACACCGACGTGCTCGTCTCGATCCTGCCCGCCACCGACGAGACCGCCGACCTGTTCGACGCCGAGCTCTTCCTCGCGCTCAAGCCGGGCGCGGTGTTCGTGAACGTCGGTCGTGGTGTGACCGTCGACGAGGCTGCGCTGATCGCGGCGCTGGAGTCGGGACAGCTGCGCGCCGCGGCGATCGATGTCGCGAAGTCCGAGCCGCTTCCGGCATCCGACGTGCTGTGGGACGCACCGAACCTGCTCATCACCCCTCACATCGCCGGCAACCGTCCGGTCGGAGCGGCACGCCTGGTCGACCAGAACGTGACCCGCCTCCTCGCGGGCGATGATCTCCTCAACCAGGTGCACCCCTAGGGTCTGGACACCGCGGGGCGAGCGGCGCATGCTGAGGGCATGACCGCCTTTCAGACCACACACGCGTTCAGCGGGTTCAGCGTCGACGACATCGACGCCGCCCGCTCCTTCTACGGCGACACCCTCGGCATGGACGTCACCACCAATGCCATGGGGTTCCTCGACATCAGCCTGCCCGACGGCGGATCGATCCTCGTCTACGGCAAGCCGAACCATGAGCCCGCGAGCTTCACGATCCTGAACTTCCCGGTGGACGACGTCGAAGCAGCCGTCGACGAGCTCAACGAGCGGGGCGTCGTGACCAAGATCTACGACGACTCGGAGTTCGCCACCGATGAGAAGGGCATCCTGCGAGGCGGTCCCGATCGAGGGCCCGACATCGCCTGGTTCACGGACCCCGCCGGCAACGTCCTCGCCGTGCTCGCCGCCGGCTGAGCGCCGCTCTCAGGCGAGGAGCGAGTCGAAGAGCTCGTTCACGGCCGGGTCGACTCGCTGCAGCTCGGGATGCGCGTCGTGCCAGTCGATGATCTCGCGCGCCGCGGTGTGCAGTGGCACGAGCGGGGCGAAGTCCGGCACGAGGCGGCGGACCTTGGTGTTGTCGAAGACGACGGAGTGCGCCATGTCACCCGTGAGCTGCCCGGCGCGGTCGGGTGCGGCATCCTCGATCGCCGCACTCGTGGCGTACCGGATCTTCGGCTCTGCTCCCGCCGCGCGACCGAGGATCGCGTAGATCTCGTTCCAGGTGTAGACGAAGTCGCTCGTGATCTGGAAGGTGTCGCCGTAGGCGAGCGGGTTGCCGAGCAGCCCCGCGAAGCCGACCGCGAAGTCGCTCGAGTGCGTGAGCGTCCACAGCGACGTGCCGTCGCCGTGGACGATGATCTCCTCGCCCCGGCGGATGCGGTCGATCGCCGTCCACCCTCCGAACGCCGGGATCGTCCACTTGTCGTAGGTGTGCGAAGGCCGCAGCACCGTGACCGGGAATCCGCGATCCCGGTACGCCGCGGTCAGCAGGTCCTCGCAGGCGATCTTGTCGCGCGAGTACTGCCAGTACGGATTGCGCAGCGGTGTGGACTCGGTGATCGGAAGACGAGAGACCGGCTTCTGGTAGGCGGATGCCGAACTGATGAAGACGTACTGTCCCGTCCGGCCCTCGAAGCGCTCGATGTCCCGCTGCACCTGATCCGGCGTGAAGGCGATCATGTCGGCGACGACATCGAACTCACGACCGGCGAGGGCGGCGTCGACCGCTGCTGCATCCGACACATCCGCCGTCAGCACCTCGACGCCGTCAGCGGGCTCGCGCTGCGACTGTCCGCGATTCAGCAGAGTGACCTCCATCCCCCGGGACGCCGCGAGCGCACTCGCCGCCGAGGAGATGATTCCGGTTCCACCGATGAACAACACCGTCGTCGCAGTCATGCATCCGACTCTAGCGACGGGTCAGGCGGGGAGGCCGCCTAGGCGAAGTGCTCGAAGAGCGCGCGGACGGCCCCTTCGACGGCATCCGGATCTTCCGCACGGATCGCGTGGGCGACGGCTTCGGCCGCAGCGACCAGCCCGGGCGTCTCGTCGTCTCCGGACGCAGTCTCGGAGAACTGCAGCGCGCATTGAGCGAGGATCGTGGCCTCGACCAGGTGCATCGCCTGTCGCGGATGCCGCACGAGGTCGTCGACGGCGGTGAGGAACGCGATGGCCGCGGCGTCGCGGTCGGGTGCGGCCTGCGCGCGACCGATCTCCTCGGCATACGCCGCGAGATCGGAGCGGACACCTTCCGCAGTCGTGGGCAGTGCCATGCGGAGCGCCGTCCCCGCGAGCACGCCGGCGTAGCTGATCGCGGCACGCGACTCGGGTGCGGTGAGGTCCGCGACCTTGGTGTAGCGCGCGGGAGTGACCTCGACCAGTCCGATGTCACGCAGCCGGATGATCGCTTCGCGGATCGGGTTGAGCGACATGTCGAGCTCTCGGGCGAAGCGCATCGTGTTGAGCGTGTCGCCCGACCGGCAGTCCCCCCGCAGGATCGCCCCGAGGATGTGCTGGAAGGCAAGTTCGGGCAGTGGCACGGCACCGCGATGGGTCCAGTGGTGCGTCCGTGGATCCGCGTAGGCGATGGTCATTGGTGCTCCCCAGGTCCGTTGTGTACGCCCCCTGTGACAGGGGCCCCCACTAGACAGACTCGCTGCCGCCCGGAATATTACGCAGCGCCAGGGAAAAAGTCAGACGACGCTGGCGCCGGGCGCCGCAGCGAACTCCTCGAGAGCGGTGACGACGTCGTCGGAGAGCTCGACCTGGCTGGCCGCCACCGCGTCGTCGATCTGGCCCGTGCGCGATGCTCCGATGATCGCGGTGGTCACCACGGAGTCCCGCAGCACCCACGCGACGGCGAGCTGGGGAATCGAGAGGCCCGCGTCCTTCGCGACGCGGTCGATGCCGCGGATGCGCTCGAGGTAGCTGTCGGTGAGCGCGGACCCGTTCAGGAAATGGCTGTTCGCGGCACGCGAGTCGGCCGGGACGTCACCGTCGATGTACTTGCCGGTGAGCAGGCCCTGCGCGAGCGGCGAGAACACGGCGCTGCCGATCTCCAGCTCGCGCAGCGCCGGGAACAGCTCGGCCTCGGGAGTGCGGTCGAACAGCGAGTACCGCGGCTGGTGCAGCAGCAGCCTCACGCCCTGATCCGCGAGCAGCTGATACGCGCGACGCGCCAGCTCGGCCGGGTAGTTCGAGATGCCCACGTACAGCGCCTTGCCGCTGCGCACGATGTCGGCGAGCGCCGCGACCGTCTCCTCCAGCGGGGTCTCGGGGTCGGGGCGGTGCGAGTAGAACACGTCGACGTAGTCGGTGTTCATGCGCTGCAGACTCTGCTCGAGCGAGCGCATGAGGTACTTGCGCGATCCGCCGTCGCCGAACGGCCCCGGCCACATGTCGTAGCCGGCCTTGGTCGTGACGAACAGCTCGTCTCGGTAGCGGGCGAGCCCGCTGTCGAGAACGGCGCCGAACGTCGACTCGGCGGACCCGTACGGCGGGCCGTAGTTGTTCGCGAGGTCGATGTGCACGACACCGCGGTCGAACGCGTGCAGCACGATCTCGCGCTGACTGTCGAAGGTGCGGTCACGACCGAAGTTCTGCCAGAGTCCGAGCGACACCTTCGGCAGCTTCACCCCGCTGGAGCCTGCGCGTTGGAACGGCACGTCGGTGTAGCGGGTGGCCGCAGCCTCGTAGGCATGCGTCAGGCGGGGGTCATCGGCGGCGAGGGGCATGAGGGACGCTCCTGGATCCGAGGCGGGAAGAGCTTCAGGATAGCGCTTTCTCGCACAGCGGAACCAGGACTCCGATGCATGCTGCGCCGGCATACGGGTGTCCGCGCTCGCAGGCCCGACCGACCGCTGTCAACCACACCGACGAAGTCCGACGGTCGGGGTAGCGTGACGGAGAGACGGCGATCATCGCATTCACCCCCGCTCCCCGCGGGAAACGAGAAGAGGTCCATGATGGGCGGCACCCCACCGTCGAAGCTGTCCGGCACGTCGAACGCCATCGTCGTGACCGGAGCACGGGTGCACAATCTTCGCGACGTGAGCGTCGCGATACCCCGCGACGCCCTCGTGGCCTTCACCGGCGTCTCCGGCTCGGGCAAGAGCTCCCTCGCATTCGGCACGCTGTACGCCGAGGCGCAGCGTCGGTACTTCGAGTCGGTGGCGCCCTACGCGAGGCGCCTGATGAGCCAGGTCGACATCCCCGACGTCGACGCCATCGGCGGGCTGCCTCCGGCGGTGGCCCTCCCCCAGCAGCGCACCGCGGGAAGCGCTCGATCGACCGTCGGCAGCGCCACGTCGATCGGCAACGTCATCCGCATGCTGTTCTCGCGAGTGGGCACATACCCCAGTGGGGCGGAGCCGCTGTTCGCCGAGGACTTCTCCGCGAACACCGTGCAGGGCGCGTGCCCGCGCTGCCACGGGATCGGGCAGGTGTACGACGTGCCGCTGCACCTCATGGTCCCCGACGAGTCGCTGTCGATCCGCGACCGTGCGCTCGACGCCTGGCCGCGCGCCTGGCACGGCAAGCAGCTCATCGACAGCCTGATATCGCTCGGCTACGACATCGACATCCCGTGGCGCGATCTGCCTGAGAAGCAGCGTCAGTGGGTGCTCTACACCGAGGAGTCGCCTCAGGTTCCGGTGTTCACCGACCGCGGCCCGGCGCAGGTGCGCAAGGCCGTCGCGGCCGGCATCGAGCCCTCGTACATGAGCACGTTCGTCGGCGTGAGGCAGTACGTGCTCAACACCTTCGCCAACTCGAAGAGCGCGAAGATGCGCGAGAAGGCGGCGAGCTTCATGGTCAGCGTCCGCTGCCCGATGTGCGACGGACGCCGCCTGAAGCCCGAGGCGCTCGCCGTGACGTTCGCCGGTCTCGACATCACCGAGATGGCCGCGATGCCACTCGCGGACCTCGAGGCACTCCTCGAGACGGCACTCGACTCCTCCGGCAACGGAACGGATGCCCCCGGTGCCGGTGGCGAAGCGCTCCCACCCGAGAAGAACCTCGCGGCGCACCGGCTGGTCGACGAGCTGCGCGATCGGATCTCCCCCATCATCGAGCTCGGTCTGGGCTACCTCTCGCTGGATCGCTCGACCCCGACGCTCTCGTCGGGTGAGCTGCAGCGTATGCGGCTCGCGACCCAGGTGCTGTCACAGCTGTTCGGGGTCATGTTCGTGCTCGACGAGCCGTCTGCCGGCCTCCACCCCGCCGACGGCGAAGCGCTCGTGCGCATCCTCCGCTCGTTGCGAGACTCCGGAAACACGGTCTTCTTCGTCGAGCACTCCCTCGACGTGATCCGGCATGCGGACTGGATCGTCGACATCGGCCCCGGAGCGGGATCCACCGGCGGTGAGATCGTCTATTCCGGCCCGATCGATGGGCTGCGGGACGCGGAGCGCTCCCAGACGAGACGATATCTGTTCGCCGACGACCTGCGGGCCGAGCAGCCGACGGCACAGCGGCGGGCCCCTCGCGAGCCCGACGCCGAACTCGTGCTCGTCGACGTCTCGCGGAACAATCTCCGCAGCGTCTCGGTGTCGATCCCCCTCGGCTGCCTCACCGCCGTCACGGGCGTCTCCGGTTCGGGCAAGTCGTCTCTCGTCACCCAGGCCCTGCCCGACCTGCTGCAGAGCAGCCTCTCCAGCGAGGTGGACGGCTCGTCGACCGACACGTCGACGAGGGAAGAGCAGGGCAGCGCAGCAGCTGATCCGCTGTTCTCCGCACCGATCGCCCACACGACGGGTCGCGCCTCCGGCCCCGCCGACCGCGTGCGACGCGTGGTGCAGGTCAGTCAGAAGCCGATCGGCCGCACCTCTCGATCGAACGTGGCGACGTACACCGGGCTCTTCGACCGCGTCCGCGCGCTGTTCGCCGCGACACCGGAAGCGCGTCGGAGGCGCTACGCCGCGAGCCGGTTCTCGTTCAACCTGGCGAGCGGGAGATGCCCCACCTGCAAGGGCGAGGGCACGGTCGAGGTGGAGCTGCTCTTCCTCCCCACCGTCCACGCCCCCTGCGGCACCTGCGGCGGCACGCGCTACAACCCGGAGACCCTCGAGATCGAGCTCCACGGGCACACCATCGCCGACGTCCTCGCCCTGAGCGTGAACGACGCGCGTGTCCTCTTCGAGGACGATGCCGACGTCGCGCGACATCTCGATGCCCTCCTCGACGTGGGGCTCGGGTATCTGCCGCTGGGCCAGTCGGCGACCGAGCTCTCCGGCGGCGAGGCGCAGCGCGTGAAGCTGGCGTCCGAACTGCGGCGCGCCCAGCACGGCGACACCCTCTACCTGCTCGATGAGCCCACCTCAGGACTGCATCCGTCGGACACCGATCGGCTGCTCGTCCATCTTCAGCATCTCGTCGACGCCGGCAACACGGTCGTGATGGTCGAGCACGACATGCGCGTGGTCGCACAGGCCGACTGGGTGATCGACATGGGACCGGGAGCCGGAGAGCTCGGCGGCACTGTCGTGGCGCAGGGAACTCCGCGTTCCGTCGCCTCCGCGAGCGGAAGCACCACGGCGTCGTACCTCGCGGATGCCATCGCGGCTCAGGAACTCGGAGTCAGCGCCTGAGAACAGAAAATCCCTGCCGAGGCAGGGATTCTTTCTGCGGAGACGAGGGGATTTGAACCCCTGGTCCCCGTGAGGGGACTCCACCTTAGCAGGGTGGTGCACTCGGCCGGACTATGCGACGTCTCCAGGCATCCGAACCGTGAAGAGCGGATGCACCTTGCAATCATAACGGGTTCCCGTGGCTGGAACGAATCGGGGCTCAGGGTCCTCGGCCGGGCCGCCTGCAGGACGAAAGCACATCTGCAGGACGAGACCCGACGGATGCTCCCGCATCCGTGCTCCGGTCATGCACACGGCACGGGTGACGGCGCGTGACCCGAGACGATCCCTCAGCCGGCGCTCGATTCGCGCACCACGAGTTCGGGCTGGAACCGCACGCGACGGTCGTGCTCGACGCCGTCGAGCTCCTTCAGCAGCAGATCCACCCCGGTCCAGCCGAGCAGCCTGGCGGGCTGGCGCACGGAGCTCAGCGGCACGACGGTCGCCGAGGCGAAGTCGATGTCGTCATAGCCGACCATGGCGATGTCCTGTGGCACACGGATGCCGGAGCCGAAGCTGAACGCCTGCAGCAGCCCGACGGCGAGCAGGTCGTTCGCGGCGAAGACGGCATCCGGGCGCGATTCAGGCCCACGCGCCGCGATGGCCTCGCCCGCAGCCCTGCCCTGGAGCACCGTGAGCGCGGACTGCTCGAAGATCTCGAGAGTGACATCGGGGTGAGCGGCGACGGCCGCCTGCACGCCGCGCAGACGATCGGCGACCTGCTGCACCGACTGCGGTCCTCCGACGAATGCCAGCCGGCGACGTCCCGAAGCCAGCAGGTGATCGGCAGCCAGGCGTCCGCCTTCGACGTCATCGACCGAGACCGACGGCAGCAGCCCCTCCTCCACCTCGCGGTCGACGAGGATCACCGGCATGCCGCCCGCGGCGAATCGATGCACGGCCGAGAGGTCGTCGGTGGCGGGTGTGAGCAGCACGCCGTTGACCCGCTGCTCCTGGAAGAGCTCGAGGTGCGCGACCTGGCGCTCATCTCGCTCGTCGCTGTTGCCGAGCAGCACCGTCATGCCGGCATCCGCTGCCCGGTCCTCCGCGCCGCGCACGACCTCGGCGAAGAACGGGTTGCCGATGTCGGGCACCACGAGTCCGATGCTGCGGCTGCGACCCGCGCGCAGCTGCCTGGCGGCGTCGTTGCGCACGAAGCCGAGTTCCTGGATCACCCGCTGCACGCGCTCGACCGTCTTGGCGGACACGCGCTCGGGCTGATTGAGCACGTTCGAGACGGTGCCGACCGAGACGCCGGCCGCAGCCGCCACGTCCTTCACCCCTACCGCCATGGCCTGCCTCCGTCCGTCCGCGCGTGCGCCACGACTACCTTCTCATTCCGCGGGGTGAACTCCGCGCCGGCGACGCCCCGGAACCGCGACGACGGCGAGCGCCGCGCAGCCGATGCCCGCGATGAACAGGGGCGCGAGCGCCCAGGTCACGACGCCGGTGAAGACGGCCGCGGCCGCGATGTACGCGGCTCCGGCGGCATCCGCTGTGATCATCCCCGGCACCGCGCGCACCGCGGCGGTCCACCCGGTCGACGGCGACCAGGCGCCGGCGGCGAGCAGCACGGCGACCGCGAGAGCGAGCAGCCCCGCCCAGCCGATGACCGCGATGATATCGCCACCGGGCAGTGCGCCCGAGCCTGCGAGCACGACGTCGACCGTGAGCACGGCGGCGATCAGCGCCGCCGGCACCCCGACGCGGAGCGAGGGCAGGATGCCGGTGCGCACGTCGTCCCAGAACAGGGCCGTGCGCGAGTCCTCCGCGGCGACGAAGCGACGCAGGTGACGGATGCCGGCAGCCAGGGCGATCGGCAGCGTGACGACGCCGAGGGCGATGATCGTCATCAGCAGCCCGACCGTGAGCACCTCGCCGAACAGACCGAACTTGGCGGTCGCTCCGGGGTTGACCCCGGGCTCGACACCGGCGACCGTCGGGCCGGCGCCCGACCGCGCCTCGCGCTTCGCCGCCCGGTGCGCCCGACGCTCTGCGTTGATGACCGACATGACTAGCCCTTCAGTCCCTGCGTGGCGACTCCGTCGACGAGGAAGCGCTGGAAGACCACGAAGAACAGCAGCACCGGCACGAGCGCCACGAACGACGCCGTGACCGTCGCGCCGTAGTCGGACGACGAGGTCTGGTCGTTGTAGAGGCGCAGCGCGATCGGCAGCGGGTAGTTCTCGGGGCTCGTCAGGTAGAGCAGCGGGCCGAGGAAGTCGTTCCACGCCCAGATGAACGAGAAGATCGCGCAGGTGATCAGGGCGGGCTTGATGAGCGGCAGGATGATCGACCAGAAGATCCGCAGGTGGCCTGCTCCGTCGATGCGCGCCGCTTCATCCATGTCGCGAGGCATCTGGCGGATGAACTGCACGAGAAGGAAGACGAAGAACGCCTCGGTGGCGAGGAACTTCGGCAGGATCAGCGGGATGAAGGTGTCGACCCATCCGAGCTGGTTGAAGATGATGTACTGCGGGATGATCACGACGTGGAACGGCAGCAGCAGCGTGCCGATCATCGCGGCGAACAGCACGCCGAGTCCCTTGAACTGCACTCGTGCGAAGGCGTAGGCGGCGAGCGCCGACGAGAGCACCGTGCCGACGACGGCCGAGACCGCGAGGATCAGCGAGTTCAGGAAGAAGCGCCACATCGGCACTCCGGCGATGCCCTCCATGACCTTCCCGTAGTTGTCGAGCGTCGGCGCCTGCGGCAGCAGACCGGGGTTCTGACCGAACTCGGAGTTCGGCTTGAACGTCGACAGGAACAGCCACAGCAGCGGGTAGAGCACCACCGCGGTGAGCACGAGGAGACCGATGAACCAGATGACGGTCTGCCAGGTCTTGCGCTTGATGCGGCGACGCGGGGCGGACGGACCGACGGGCGTCGTCTGCTGCGCGGCGAAGACCGGAGTGGATGCGGCGCCGGACGTGGTCGCCTGATTGGAGGTGCTCATTTGTCGTCTCCCGAGTAGTGCACCCACGACCTCTGAGTGCGGAAGAGGATGAAGGCGATGATCGCGACGACGACGAGCAGGACCCACGCGATCGCGGCCGCGTAGCCCATCTGTCCGTCGGAGAACCCTCGCTTGTACAGGTACACGGTGATGAAGTTCGTCATGCCGGCGGGGCCGCCGGTGCCGTTCGAGATGATGTACGCCGAGGCGAACACCTGGAACGCGCCGATGAGACCGAGCAGCAGGTTGAAGAACATCACCGGGGAGAGCATCGGGATCGTCACCGCGCGGAACCGACGGTAGGCGTTCGCGCCGTCCATCTCTGCGGCCTCGTACAGCTCCTTGGGGATCTGCTTGAGACCCGCGAGGAAGATCACCATCGTGGCTCCGAACTGCCAGACGGCGAGCAGGATCATCATCGGGAGCACGAGGCTCGGGTTGCCGATCCATCCGCCGAGATCCACGCCGAAGATCTGCAGACCGCTGTCGACCGGACCGTCGGAGGAGAACATGGCCCGCCACACGATGGCGACCGAGACCGAGCCGCCGATGAGGGACGGCGCGTAGAAGGCGGAGCGGAAGAAGCCGGCGCCCTTGTCGCGGTAGTTCAGGAGCATCGCAACGCCGAGGGCGGCCGCGAGGGTGATCGGAGTGCCGATGAAGACGTAGACGAGGGTGATCTGCGCCGACTGGATGAAGTTCGGGTCGCTCGTGAAGAGTCGGATGTAGTTGTCCAGCCCGATCCACTTGGGCGGCTGGAAGATGTTGTACTTCGTGAAGGAGAGGTACAGGGAGTAGATCATCGGCACGGCGGTGAGACCGAAGAAGCCGATGAGCCACGGGGTGAGGAACGCATAGCCGGTCGCCGTCTCACGCCGCAGACGTGCGCGCTGGCCCGGCCGCGCGAGTTCGTTCTCGGGGCGGCGGCCGCTGCGCAGCGCCCGCCCTCGCCCGGACTTCTTGCCCGTGACGATCGTCCTGGTCGCCGTCGTGCTCATGACAGCTCCTTCCGAAGTGGATGGGATGCGGTGGGCCGGGCGGATGCCACCCGGCCCACCGACGGGATCACTGGTTGAGGACGACGTCCATCTCGGAGAAGAACTGCGTCACGGCCTCGTCGACCGTCGTGGTGCCGAAGTTCAGCTCGGTGCCCAGCACCCGGAACTTCTCCTCGAGGGTGCCGTAGCCGACGATCGGCACGGGCGGAGCGTCGCCGAGGCGGTCGGCGATCGACTCCTCGTAGTCCTTGACGAGCTGGCTCATGGGATCGAGCTCTGCGGCCTCGAGAGCGGTCTCGGATGCGGGGAGGCCACGGTTGGTGCCGAAGATCTCGCCGGACTCGGGCGAGTTGACCAGGAAGTTGACGAGCGTCGCCGCCGCCTCCGGGTGCTCGGTCTTGGCCGAGATCGTGTGCAGCATCGAGGGCTTCAGGTACAGATCCTTCGCGCCCTCCTTCGTGACCGGCGGGGCGACGAGGCCGAGCTCGGTGTAGCTCTCGCCGAGGTTGGCCAGGTAGCCCGCACCGAAGTTGTCCCACGTCAGCTCGCTGGCGTTCTTCGCGGCGTCGAACGCGGTGAGGGGGTTGAGCTCCTCGACGACCTGCTGCGGAACGACGACTCCGTCGCGGATGTCGTCTCCGGCCTCCCAGAACTCCTTCAGACGGTCTTCGTCGAAGCCGGGCGTGCCGTCTTCGTCGAACAGGTTCTTGCCCTCGCTGCGCAGCTGCAGCTCGAAGTTCTGGATGCGCCCCGTCCAGTCGGACCCGCCCCAGAACTCACCCGCGCCGGCATCGGTGATCTCGCCCATCCACTCGTCGTAGTCCTCCCAGTCGCCCCCGGGGAACTCCTCGACGCCTGCGGTCTCGAGCAGCTGGGGGTTGGTGAAGACGCCCCACGCGTTGGTCGAGGTGGTGATGCCGTAGGTCGTGTCATCGACGACGCCGATGCCGAGGATGTTCTCGGAGAGCGGCTCGGTGTCGATGACCGAGCCGAGGTAGGGCTCGAGGTCGAGCAGCAGGCCGTTCTCCGAGTACTGACGCAGGTACGAGTAGTCGAACTGCATGACGTCGGGGAGTCCGCCGCCGGCGGCCTCGGTCTGGCGCTTCTCCCAGAACTCCGGGAACCCGAGGAACGTCGCGTTCACCGTGATGTTCGGGTACTCCTCGTTGAACGCCTCGATCGCCTGGTTGTAGAGATCGGCGCGGACGTCGTTGCCCCAGAACGCCAGGTCGAGGGTGACCTTCTCGTCGGGGTCGTACGTGGGCTCGCCCTCGGGGCTGCCTCCGCCGGCGCAGCCGGCGAGTACCAGCGCTGCGCTGGTGGCGACGGCCGCTGCGGCCGCCAGACGCTTCTTGCTGAACATCGTTGTCCTCTCTGATGAACGTCCTCGTTCGGCAGGGCCGCGGAACGCCTGTGTCCATGTGGTGCGGGATGCGATCTCCATCGTGCGGGGAAAACGCTTACCTGCACGCTAATCCAGATTGAAACGTTTCGCAACCGGCAATTCGCGGCGGGGATTACATCGATTACCGCGGGGTCTTCGATCCTCTCACGATCAGCTTCCCGCCCTCGACCTCGAGCCCCACGCGATGCACGGCGGATCGCCTCTGCTCGCCCGTCGCAGCGTGGGCCGGAGCCCGCTCCGCGGCGGCGGCGAAGAAGTAGAACCACAGGTCGTCGCCGATGCGCACCTGCGCGCCGTGACTGCCGACCCCTCCGGTCGGCAGATCAGCGAGGATCACGGCATCCGCATCACCCTGACGCGTCCAGCGCGTGCCGTCGTCGGAGCGATAGACGCCCATCCCCCGCCACTCGTCCACGATCAGCCACCAGAGACCGCCGAGCTCGAACACGGTCGGCCCCTCGTGCGGCCGTCCTCCGATCGCGACGCCGTCGAGGGACCAGTCCACGAGGTCGGGCGATGACGCGACCATGGTCACCGAGTCCGCCGCCTCATCCTTGTACCAGAGGCGCCACAGTCCGTCGGGCGTGCGCGCGACGGCCGCATCGATCACACGATCGCTGCTCAGCACGAGCGGGCCGCATCTCGACCAGTGCCGCAGGTCGTCGGAGACGTACTCGACGATGGCGCGAGCGAACCCCGGCCAGCGGTCGGGGATTCCGTCGATCTCGGTGAGATGCATCCGCCAGCGCGCACCGTCCCAGAAGACCTCCGGGGCCCAGTGGGTGCGGTCGACCTCGGCGGGCGGCGGGCCGGGCTCGAGGACGAGATCGGATGCCGCGGGCTCGAGCGTTCCGTCGTAGCGCCAGTCCAGACCGTCGGTCGATGTCGCGACCCCGATCCGGCTGCCGTGCACCCACGACACCCCCGGTCCCGCATCGGCGAGGCTCGCCCGACGCTGGGTGTAGAACATCCACCACAGCCCGTCGGCGTCGACCACGACCCGCGGGTCGGTGGCGCCGTCGTAGACGGGGTCGCGGTAGAGCTCTCTCATCTGCGGAGATCGGTGACCGGACTCGCGAAGCCGGCCCGGTGCGTGGGGTGCGAGCCCAGCAGCTCGGGGGTGATCACCGTGCCGTCTGCAGCGGCCGAGGCGTAGATGGCCGCCACGATCTCGAGCGAGCGTGCGGGTGCATCAGCGGTAGGAGGCAGGGCTGCTCCCTCCAGCAGAGCGTCGAACACGTCGCGCAGCAGCGGCTCGTGGTCGCTGCGCTCCTCGGCATCCGGGAGCGCCCATCCCTCGGCCTCCGACTCGAAGCCGGGCGCCGGGGTGATCCGCCAGTTCTCATGACCGTGGCCGTAGACGTGGTCGACCGTGACCGTGGCCTTCTGGGTGTCGATGCGGATAGAGCTCGTCTCTCGCGGCGACACGGCACTGGTGACGAGCTGCGCGACCACTCCCCGGTCGAAGACGATGGTCGCGGTCGAGACGTCCTCGGTCTCGGTCTCGCGGTCGAGCCGCCAGAGCCTGCCCTGCACCGACGACCAGTCGCCCAGCAGGTGCGCGAGCAGGTCGATCTGGTGGATGCCGTGGCCCAGGGTCGTTCCGCCGCCCTCCGTCTCCCACTTGCCGCGCCACGGCACCGCGAAGTAGTCGGCGTCACGGAACCAGAGCGTCTGACACACGGCGACGAGCGGGCGGCCGAGGGCTCCGCTCTGCAGCAGCCCGCGCACGTGCGCCGCGGCCGTGCCGGTGCGCTGCTGGAAGACGACCGCCAGCTGCCTGCCCGCGGCCTCGGCCGCGGCGCGCATCTCGTCGAGCTCATCGAGCGAGGGTGCCGGCGGCTTCTCGACGATCACATGCGCGCCGGCTGCGAAGGCTGCGAGCGACTGCGAACGGTGCGGCCCGGGCGGCGTGCAGATGAGCACGACGTCGGGGTGCTCGGCGGCGAGCATCTCGTCGAGGTCGCCGTAGGCGGCATCGATGCCGTATCGGCCGGCGAACTCCTGCGCCTTCTCCCGGCTGAGGTCGGCGACGGCGACGAGCTCGGCGCGCGGGTACGCGGCGACCGCGCGGGCGTGCGCGTTCGCCACCGCCCCGGTGCCGACCAGGGCCGCGCGAAGGGTCTTCTCGGTTGTCATCGTTCCTCCTCAGGACGCTGAGCCGGGGTCATCTGATGCCGTTCTGCACCAGGTGCAGGCGGGCGTATCGCCCGTCGGCGGCGAGCAGCTCATCGTGCGAGCCTTGTTCGACGATACGTCCGTGCTCGAGCACGACGATGCGATCGGCCTGCCGGATCGTCGACAGCCGGTGCGCGACCACGAGCGTCGTGCGACCGCGCATGAGCCGTTCGAGGGCCTCTTTGACGAGTCCCTCGGACTCGGGGTCGAGCGCGCTCGTCGCCTCGTCGAGCAGCAGGATCCGCGGATCGCGCACGAGCGCGCGGGCGATCGCCAGACGCTGGCGCTGACCACCCGAGAGGCGCGCTCCGCGCTCGCCGACCACCGTGTCCCACCCCTGCGACTGCTCGCTCACGAACTCCCATGCGTTGGCGTCTCGCAGCGCCTGTTCGACGCGATCGGGCGTGACGTCGGGCATGCCGTAGGCGATGTTGTCGAAGACCGATCCCTCGAACAGCACCGACTCCTGCGGCACGACCGAGATCGACCGGCGCACTGTGCGCAGGTCGAGCTCCTGCATGTCGGCGCCGTCGAGCACGATGCGGCCGCTCGTCGGACGGACGAATCCGAGCACGAGGTTCAGGAGGGTCGACTTGCCCGAGCCCGACGATCCCACGAAGGCGACCGTCTCGCCGGGGGCGATCCGCAGATCGATCTCGAACAGGGCGTCGTCGTCGGCATCCGCGTAGCGATGCGTCGCAGAGTCGAGCACGATCTCGCCGGCGACCGCCGAGACGACGCGCTTGCCGGAGTTCTGCTCGACGTCGGGCTCCTGCAGCACCTCGGCGATCGAGCGCACCGACTCGAGCCCGCGGGCGCCGACGGGAATGAGCATGAGCAGCTGGGTGAGCCCGCCGGTCAGCAGCGTGAAGTAGCTCGAGAGCATCACGACCTCGCCCGGCGTGATCGGGAGGAAGCCGGTGAGCGCGCACACGGCGGCGAGCATGAGGCAGGCGACGCCGAGCAGCTGCATCGCGACCCAGGAGATCGAGGCCACCCGGCCGTTCAGCAGGTCGAGGTCGAGTCCGGCGCGGCGCACGCCATCCGCCCCGCCCGCGACGCGGTTGATCGCCGTCTCCTCGAGCCCGTGAGCGCGGGTGACCGGGATCAGCGACGCCATCTCGCCGACGCGGGCCGACAGCGTCTCGATCTCGCGCCGGAAGACCTCGTTGCGACGCTGCGATCGATTGCGCATGCCGTAGCGGATGCCGATCGCGATCGGCACGGCGAGGGCGTACACGGGAAGGAACTGCGGCACGGTGACCGCCGTCATGCTGAGTGCGCCGAGCATCACCATGGTCGACGACAGGAGCGGATGCGTGACCTGCTGCAGCATGAGCTCGACGTTCTCGACGTCGCGCACCACCTTCGTCTGCACGATCGAGGAGCTCATCCTCGTGTGGTACCCGATCGAGAGGCTCTGCAGTCGCGCGGTGAGGGCGTTGCGGAGATCGGCACCGAGGTCTCGCACCACGGTCATGAAGTTGCGGGTGTAGATGATGTGGTTCGGGTAGTTCTGCAGCAGCAGCACGGCGGCCAGCGCGAACCACCACAGCACCTCGGTGACATCGCCGTCGCTCGCCACGACGTCGATGATCGCGGCGGTGATCACCGGCAGGAACCAGAGCGGGATCTCCTTGATCGCGAAGGCCGTGATCGCGAAGGTCAGTCGCCAGGGACGGCGGGCGACGAGGCGCAGCACGGAGCGGGTCGGGTGATCACCGTCGATGAGCGCGGCCGGATGGGAAAGCGCTTTCTGTGCCATGGTCCTATCGTAGAGTCACCGCACCCGTCTGGGAAGCGGGACCATCCGAATCAGCAGGAGCAGCCATGACCTTCGACGCAGCATTCGACTGGGCACGTGGTCACGTGCAGGCGGAGCGCCTGCCGACAGCCGTGCTCGGCATGGCCACCGCCGACGGGATCGTCGACCTCGAGGGCTTCGGGGCCGCGACGGATGCCGTCTATCCGCTGTTCTCGATCACGAAGGTGCTCACCGGCATCACGGCGGCGCGCGCCATCGAGAGGGGTCTGCTCACCCCGAACACTCCGCTCGCCGACGCCCTGCCGCAGTTCGGCATCTCTCGTGACGACATCGTGCGGCTGTGGCACCTGGCATCCCACACCTCGGGGATCTCCGAGCCGGCTCTCGACACCGCGCTTCCGCTGCGCGACGAGCTGCTCAGCCAGGGGCGGGACTTCGCCGCCGGCACCGCGTCGCGGTATTCCACCATGGCCTTCGAGGGGATCGCGGCGCTGATCGAGCACGCGACCGGTTCGACCTGGGATGCCGGCACATTCGACTGGGCGCATCGCATCGGCGCGATCGGCCTGACCCTCGACCCGAGCGAGTCCCTCGGGGTTCCGGATGCCGCGGCCGGCGGACTCGACCTCGACCGGTTCCACGCCACGCGTGCTCCCGGCGCAGGACTCCTGGGCAGAGCCGAGGATCTCCTGCACCTCGGCGCCGAGCTGCTGCGCATCGGCCAGGGCGCGAAAGACGGCATCCTGTCTCCGGCGGGACTGGCCATGATGCTCCGCCCGCTGACCGGCGCGATCCCCCGCCTCGACCCGTACCCCTCTGAGCGCGGTCAGGACTGGGGCTTCACGTTCAACCTGCGCTCACGAGCGCCGGGGCTGGTGGACCGTGACGTCTTCGGCCACGGCGGGTGGGCGGGCACGGAGTTCTGGGTGCACCCGACGGCGGGCGTCTGCTGGGTGCTGCTCACGAACGCGGCCGTGCGCCCGGGCGTGGACGCCGATCAGCTCGACAACGCGGTCATCACCGCGGTGTGACCGCCGACGCTCGCTTGACACGTCGCCCGCCCGTGTCTAGGGTTGAGACATTGAATGAAACGATTCAAAACCCGCTCGATGAAGAGAGAACCAACATGACCCGCGTCGCGTTCCAGTTGCAGGTGCGTCCTGAACTGCTCGACGAATACCTCGCCCGTCACTCGCCGGTCTGGCCCGAGATGCTGGGCGAGATCGCGGCAGCCGGCCGCCGCAACTACTCGCTGTTCCTCGCCGAGGGCGGCACGCTCGTCGGCTACTACGAGACCGACGACGATGCCGCCGCCCAGGCGTATCTCGCCGCCTCCCCCGTCGCCGCGCGCTGGGAGTCCGAGATGAGCCGATTCTTCATCGGTCTCGACGGACGCCCCGACCAGGCCGCCACCGCACTCGCCGAGGTGTTCCACCTCGAAGACCAGCTCGCCGACGCCGGCGACTCCCCCGCATCAGACATCGACAACCGCACCGACACCGAAGGCAGCGCCTCATGAGCATCCTCTCGTCCGACAACCTCGCCGCCCTCGAACAGCAGGGCATCGAACTCCCCAGCTGGGCGTTCGGCAACTCCGGCACGCGCTTCAAGGTGTTCGGCACGCCCGGCACGCCCCGCGACCCGTGGGAGAAGATCGCGGATGCCGCGCAGGTGAACAAGTACACGGCGCTCGCGCCCTCGGTCGCCCTGCACATCCCGTGGGACCTGGTCGACTCGTTCTCCGACCTGCGCAAGCACGCCGAGGACCTCGGCGTGACACTGGGCACCATCAACTCCAACACGTTCCAGGACGACGACTACAAGTTCGGCGCGCTGACCCACGAAGACCCGTCGATCCGCCAGAAGGCGATCGACCACCACCTCGCCTGCATCGACGTGATGGATGCCACGGGCAGCCGCGACCTGAAGATCTGGCTCGCCGAGGGCTCGAACTACCCGGGGCAGGCCGACCTGCGCGGCCGTCAGGACCGCCTGCAGGAGTCGCTGCAGCAGATCTATGCACGCCTCGGCGACGACCAGCGCCTCGTGCTCGAGTACAAGTTCTTCGAGCCGGCGTTCTACCACACCGATGTTCCCGACTGGGGCACGTCCTACGCCCAGGTCTCGTCCCTCGGCGACAAGGCCATGGTGTGCCTCGACACGGGCCACCACGCACCCGGCACCAACATCGAGTTCATCGTCATGCAGCTGCTGCGCCTCGGCAAGCTCGGGTCGTTCGACTTCAACTCGCGCTTCTACGCCGACGACGATCTCATCGTGGGCGCGGCCGATCCCTTCCAACTGTTCCGCATCCTGTTCGAGGTCGTGCGCGGCGGCGGCCTGAACAACCCCGATGTGGCGTTCATGCTCGACCAGTGCCACAACGTCGAGGACAAGATCCCCGGTCAGATCCGCTCGGTGCTCAACGTGCAGGAGATGACGGCGCGTGCGCTGATCGTCGACCGCGACGCCCTGACCGCGGCGCAGAAGTCCGGCGACGTGCTCGCCGCCAACGCCGTCTTCATGGACGCGTTCTACACCGACGTGCGCCCCGCGCTCGCCGAATGGCGAGAGTCGCGCGGCCTCGCAGCCGACCCGATGGCGGCCTACGCCGAGTCGGGCTACCAGCAGAAGATCGCCGCCGACCGCGTCGGTGGCGTGCAGGCCGGCTGGGGCGCCTGAGCCCGCACCCCGACCCGTCGGGATGCGGGAGCCGATCCCCGCATCCCGACGCCCCCGACAGAACGGATGACACCGTGAACGAGCAGGTGCTCGACGGACCGCACGGACCGCTGCGCGTGCGGGTGTACACCCCGACCTCTCCCGTCGGACCCGGACTCGTCTGGGTGCACGGCGGAGGGTTCGCCGCCGGTGAGATCGACATGCCGGAGGCCGACTGGGTCGCGCAGAGCTTCGCCGAGCGCGGCATCGCCCTGGTGTCGGTCGACTACGCGCTGGCTCCCTTCCCTCGCACCTGGGCTGCGGCAGCCGGGGCACCCGAGCGAGAGGGCGTGCACTACCCGGTCGCCTCCGAGGAGGTCGAGGCCGCATTCCGCTGGGCGGTCGACTCCGGCCTCGCCGAGGGGCCGTGGTCGATCGGCGGAGCGAGCGCCGGCGGCAACCTCGCGACCGGCGCGGCTCTGCGTCTCAGTCACGGCCCCGGGCCCTTCCCTGCGCTCGCGGTGCTCGCCTATCCGACGCTCCACGCCGTGCAGGCAGCCCCGGATGCTGCGCTGCGCGCCGCTCTCGACGCGGACCCCGATGCCGACGTGTTCGGCCCCGACCCGGTGCGCGGCATGTACGAGAACTACCTCGGCGGACCGGTCGACGGTGGCGACGTCTACGCCGTGCCCGGCACCGCGTCCCCCGCCCAGCTCTCGCATTTCCCCGCCACGATCATGATCAACGGCGAGGTCGACGAGCTCCGTGTCTCCGGCGAGGCGTTCGGCGCCCTGCTGCGCGACGCGGGCGTCGAAATCGACATCTCGACCGAGGCGGGCACCCGCCACGGCCACCTCAATCAGCCCGAACTCGCGGCAGCGACAGCATCGATCGACCGCTTCGCCGCCCGCATCCTCGCCACGTCTCCACAGAACAGGGAACAGCCATGACCAACCCCACCGCCGCCGCCCTCATCGAGCGGTCGAACCGCCTGGGCGCCGACCCGAAGAACACCAACTACGCCGGTGGCAACACGTCGGCGAAGGGCACGGAGACCGACCCCGTCACGGGTCAGCCCGTCGAGCTGATGTGGGTCAAGGGTTCGGGTGGAGACCTCGGCACGCTCACAGAGCAGGGTCTCGCCGTGCTGCGCCTCGACCGCATGCGCGCACTCGTCGACGTCTACCCGGGCCTCGACCGTGAGGACGAGATGGTCGCCGCGTTCGACTACTGCCTGCACGGCAAGGGCGGTGCAGCTCCGTCGATCGACACCGCGATGCACGGGCTCGTCGACGCCGCGCACGTCGACCACCTGCACCCCGACTCGGGCATCGCGATCGCCACCGCGGCCGACGGCGAAGAGCTGACGGCGAAGATCTTCGGCGACAAGGTCGTGTGGGTTCCGTGGCGTCGCCCCGGATTCCAGCTCGGACTCGACATCGCCGCCATCAAGGCGAAGAACCCGCAGGCCATCGGCACGATCCTCGGCGGCCACGGCATCACAGCCTGGGGCGACACGTCGGAGGAGGCCGAAGCCAACTCCCTCTGGATCATCGACACCGCGGCCGCCTACATCGAGGCCAACGGCAAGGCCGATCCGTTCGGCGGCGTCCGTGCCGGCTTCGAGGCACTCCCCGAGGCCGAGCGGCGTGAGCGCGCAGCGACCCTCGCCGGCACCATTCGCGGGATCGCGTCGACCGACAAGCCGATGGTCGGCCACTTCACCGACTCCGACGTCGTCCTCGACTTCCTCGCCTCCGAGCGCGCCCCTGAACTCGCGGCTCTCGGCACGAGCTGCCCCGACCACTTCCTGCGCACCAAGGTCAAGCCGCTGATCCTCGACCTGCCGGTCACGGCATCCGCCGATGAGCAGATCGCCCGTCTGCACGAACTGCACACCGAGTACCGCGCCGACTACCAGGCCTACTACGACGCGCACGCGACCGCCGAGTCGCCCGCGATCCGCGGCGCCGACCCGCTCATCGTGCTCGTGCCCGGCATCGGAATGTTCTCCTACGGCGCCAACAAGCAGACCGCCCGCGTCGCCGGTGAGTTCTACGTCAACGCGATCAACGTCATGCGCGGCGCCGAGGCACTGTCGACCTACTCGCCCATCTCTGACGCCGAGAAGTTCGACATCGAGTACTGGGCGCTCGAAGAGGCCAAGCTGCAGCGCATGCCGAAGCCGAAGTCGCACCAGGGACGCATCGCCTTCGTCACCGGAGCCGCCAGCGGCATCGGCAAGGCCATCGCCACCCGCCTCGCCGCAGAGGGCGCCTGCGTCGTCATCGCCGACCTCGACCTCGAGAAGGCACAGGCGGCCGCCGCCGAGCTGGGCAGCACCGACGTCGCGATCGGCGTCGCGGCGAACGTCGCCGATGCGGATGCCATCCAGGCGGCGCTGAACGACGCCGTGCTCGCGTTCGGCGGCGTCGACCTCGTCGTCAACAACGCCGGTCTCTCGCTGTCGAAGCCGCTGCTCGAGACCACCGAGAAGGACTGGGACCTGCAGCACGACGTCATGGCGAAGGGCTCGTTCCTCGTGTCGAAGGCCGCGGCCCGCGTGCTGATCGACCAGAAGCTCGGCGGCGACATCATCTACATCTCGTCGAAGAACTCCGTCTTCGCCGGCCCCAACAACATCGCCTACTCGGCGACCAAGGCCGACCAGGCCCACCAGGTGCGGCTGCTGGCCGTCGAGCTCGGCGAGTTCGGCATCCGCGTCAACGGCATCAACCCCGACGGTGTCGTGCGCGGCTCGGGCATCTTCGCCTCCGGCTGGGGCGCGAACCGTGCCGCGACCTACGGTGTCGCCGAAGAAGACCTCGGCCAGTTCTACGCCAACCGCACGATCCTCAAGCGCGAGGTCGTTCCCGAGAACGTGGCGGATGCCGTCTACGTGCTGACGGGTCCCGAGCTGAGCCGCACGACGGGTCTCCACATCCCGGTCGACTCCGGCGTCGCCGCGGCGTTCCTGCGATGACGGTGCGGTCCGTCGCCGCCGTCGACCTCGGGGCGACCAGCGGTCGCGTCATGATCGGCCGGATCGGCGACGGCCGGCTCGACCTCGAACTCGTCTCGCGGTTCCCGAACGGGCCCGTCGAGCGCGAAGACGGTCTGCACTGGGACTTCGGCGCTCTCTACGAGCACGTCGTCGCAGGGCTCGCCGAGGCGGTACGGCGCGAACCGGCGATCGAGAGCGTCGGCATCGACTCGTGGGCCGTCGACTACGGCCTGCTGCGAGACGGCGAACTCCTCGCCGAGCCGTTCCACTACCGCGACGCGCGCACGGCGCGCGGGGTCGAGGAGGTGCACACGGTCGCGCCCTTCGCCGAGCTCTACGGCCGCAACGGACTGCAGTTCCTGCCGTTCAACACGCTGTACCAGTACCGCGTCGATGCCCGCCTCGCCGACGCCGACACCGCGTTGCTCATTCCCGACCTCATCGCGTTCCTGTTCACCGGAACAGCGGTGGCCGAGCGGACGAACGCCTCGACCACCGGGCTCCTCGGCGTCGAGTCGGGCGAGTGGGACGCCGAGCTCGCCGAGCGCATCGGCATCCCGACGCACATCCTGCCGACGCTCGTCGATCCGGGCGAGACGATCGGCACACTCCGCGCGGACCTGGTCGAGCGCATCGGCAAGAAGCTGCCGGTGATCGCGGTCGGGTCGCACGACACAGCATCCGCCGTCGTCGCCGCTCCCCTGTCGACCCCGCACTCCGCCTACATCTCGTGCGGCACCTGGGGGCTGGTCGGCGTCGAGCTGACCGAGCCGGTGCTGACGGATGCCGCGCGCGAGGCGAACTTCACGCACGAGCTCGGCGTGGACCGTCGCTACCGCTTCCTGCACAACGTGACGGGGCTCTGGCTGCTGAGCGAGACCGTGCGCGCGTGGGAGGCGGAGGACGGCTCGCGGATCGACCTGCCCGAGCTGCTGGCCGCGGCATCCGCCGTGACAGACGACGTGCCCCTCTTCGACGCGAACGACGCGTCGCTCAGCGCACCGGGAGACATGCCCGCGCGCATCACGACACTGCTCGGGGCCGAGGCTCCGACGACGCGACCCGCCTTCGCCCGGTCGATCGTCGAGTCGATCGCGACCGCCTTCGCGGATGCCGTGCAGACGGCAGCCGATCTGTCAGGGCGCGCACTCGACAGCATCCACCTCGTGGGAGGCGGCTCGCTGAACCGTCTGCTGTGCCAGGCCACCGCGGATCGCACCGGCCGTCCCGTGCTCGCCGGCCCCGTCGAGGCGACAGCCCTCGGCAACGTGCTCGTGCAGGCACGGGCTCTCGGCGCCGCCCCGGCATCCCTCGAGGAGCTGCGCGCCCTCGTCGCCGCGACGCACGAACCGGAGCGCTTCGACCCGCGCTGACTCCCTCACGCCCGTCGCAGCCCCTCATCCGACCGCCCGTATCCCCGATGGATGCCGGTGCGAATCCCTGTGCGGGTGCGGATGCCCGCCCTCTCAGGCGCCGGAGACGGCACACCGCGGCGCACACGGAAAGGGGCGCCGAGGCCGAAGCCCCGACGCCCCTCCCGAACTCGACTCAGAAGTCGAACTCGCCGATGTTGTCTGCGTTGAACTCGAACGGGTCGCCGAGAAGAACGACGCCGTCGGCGCCGACCGTGTACTCGCCGAGGTCTCCGGCCTCGAAGGTGTCGCCCTCTTCGCCGGTGATCTCGCCCTCGATCAGCGCCTTGGAGGCGAACGCGGCCAGGTAGCCGAGGTCGGCCGGGTTCCACAGCGCAAACGCGGTGACGGTGCCGTCTTCGACGTACTCGCGCATCTGGTTCGGGGTGCCGAGACCGGTGATGGCGACCTTGCCCTTGTAGTCCGAGGTGGACACGTACCGCGCCGCAGCCGCGATGCCGACCGTGGTGGGCGAGATGATGCCCTTCAGGTTCGGGTGGCTCTGCAGCAGCGCAGCGGTCTTGTCGAACGACGTCTGGTCGTCGTCGTCACCGTAGACGGTCTCGACGATCGTGATGTCGGGGTACTCGCTGGCGACGTACTCCTTCATCAGGTCGATCCAGGCGTTCTGGTTGGTCGCGTTGGCGGATGCCGACAGGATCGCGACCTCGCCGGCTCCGCCGATCTGGTCGGCGATCAGGTCGACCTGCACCTTGGCGATGCCCTCGGAGTCGGCCTGGTTGATGAACAGGTCGCGGCACTCGGGGTTCGTGTCGGAGTCGAAGGTGACGACCTTGACGCCGGCGTCACGGGCCTCGTTCAGCGCGTCGCAGATCGCCTTCGGGTCGTTCGCCGAGACGACGAGCGCGCCCACGGCCTGCTGCGTCGCGGTGTTGATGTAGCTGACCTGGGCGTCGGGGGTGGCCTCGGCCGGGCCGACCTCGGCGAACGTGCCGCCGAACTCGTCGACGGCGGTCTTGCCGCCCTCGCTCGAGGTGTCGAAGTACGGGTTGCCGAGGTTCTTGGGCAGGAACGTGATCGCGAGGTTGTCGGATCCGCCTTCACCCTCTGAACCCGAGCCTCCGGATCCGCCGCTGGTGTCGGCGCAGCCGCTCAGCACGAGCGCTGCGGCCACGGCGACCGCCGCGAACCCCGCGATCTTCTTACGTGCAAACGTCATTGTTCTTCCTTTCGTGATGATCACCGCTGGCGGGTGCCGGCGATGAGAGGCTGCCTCATGGTGCGGGAGAGGCTGCTACGCGCAGTGGCGGACCGGCCTTCGCGCGGACGCGCTGCGCCCAGGCGAGGACGCTCGCTGCGACGACCGAGAAGATCAGCAGCCCGCCGGTGATGATGTTGATGACGTCGGATGTGACTCCGGCGAGGCGCAGGCTGCTGCCCAGCACCCCGATCAGGAGAACGGCGGCGACGACGCCGTGGAGGTGTCCCCGTCCGCCGAACACCGACACTCCGCCGAGCACCACGGCCGCGATCACCTGCAGCTCGAGCCCGGTGGCGTTGTCGCCTCGGGCGCTGCCGAACCGCAGCGTGTAGAAGATGCCTGCGAAGGCGGCGACCACGCCCGAGAGCACGAACAGGATGAACTTCGTCCGTTCGACGTCGACGCCCGAGAACCGCGCGGCGTCCTTCGACAGACCGATCGCGAAGACACCACGGCCGAAGGGCGTGAAGTGCAGCAGCACCGCGAACAGCACCAGCAGGATCAGGAACGGGATGACGATGTACGGGATGGTCGTCCCGGCGATCTTCGCCTTCGCGAGCGCCGTCCATGTCTCGGGGAAGTCCGTGACGGCCGTGGTGCCGAGCAGGCCGACCGCAAGCCCGCGGAAGAGTGCGAGCGTGCCGATCGTGACGGCGAGCGACGGCAGCCCGACGATCGTGACGAGGAACCCGTTGAAGGCTCCGCCGACGACGCCGACGAGGAGGGCCGCAAGGGCGGCGACCTCGAAGGGAGCACCCGACTCGGTGAGGACTCCGGTGACGACGCTGGCGAGCCCCACCATGGATCCCACCGACAGGTCGATCTCGCCCGTGATCATGACGAGCGTCATGGGCAGCGCGATGAGCAGGATCGGTGCGACGTCGAGGAGGAGGTAGTTCGCGGTGATCGGCTGGGCGAAGCCGCGGATCGTGACGGCCGCCACGATCGTCACCAGCACGAGGAGCGCGATGATCGCGAACTCGCGGTTGATGAAGATGCGCCGCCACAGCGGACGGTCGTAGTCGCGGATGACGCGGGTCGACGTCGTCGTCGTTGTCGTGGTCATGATTCGTCCCTCGCCTCGATGAGCTGGCGTCTCTGTCTGACCGCGAGCACCCGGTCGAGCACGATGGCCCCGATGATGAGCACACCGACCACGGCACGCTGCCAGAAGTCCGGGATGCCGAGAATGGGCAGCGCGCGGTTGATGGTCATCAGGAGCATCGCGCCGATGGCCGCGCCCCAGACCGTGCCGACACCGCCGGTGATCGCGATGCCACCGATGACGGCTGCGCCGACGGCATCCAGCTCCCAGCCGCTTCCCGCCTGCGAGCTGATGGATCCGTATCGCGCGGCGTAGAAGACGCCGGCGAGACCTGCGAGTGCACCCGAGAGGACGAACGCGGAGAGCACCCGACGGGTGACCTTGAGGCCGTAGAGCTCGGCCGCCGAGGGGTCGGAGCCGATCGCGTAGTACTCGCGTCCGCCCCGGATGTTGCGCAGATACCAGGCCGCGAGCGCGAGCACGATCACCGCGATGATCGTCAGCACAGGGATGAACAGGATCTGCTGCGTGCCGAGTGCGAGGAAGTCCTTGGGCATGTCGGAGGCGTTGATGCGATCGCTGCCGGTCCACAGCACATTGATGCCGCGGTAGGCATAGAGCGTGCCGAGCGTGATCACCATGGCCGGCACCTTCGCGAAGGCGACCAGCGCGCCGTTCACGAGGCCGAGGAAGGCACCGAGCAGGACGGCCGCGATCACGACGACCACGATGGGGATGCCGGGGACGTCGACGAAGAGGCGTCCGGTCAGGTAGGCCGTGAGGCCCATCACCGAGCCCACCGACAGATCGACGTTGCGCGTGATGATGACGATCGCCTGGCCCACCGCGACGAGCATGAGGATCGACGGCGTGAGCAGCAGATCGCGCCAGCCGTCGGAGCTGAAGAGGAACGCCGGATTCTTGACGGTCGCGGCGATCACGACGAGCACGAGCGCGGCGAGGATGCCGAACTCGCGTGCACGGCCGATGCCGCCGGGCTTCTTCGCGATCGCCGGAGCGGCGGCCGCGGGTGCGGTGGTGGTGCTCATGAGTGCAGCTCCGATGAGTGGGTGGCGGCGAACATGACGTTCTCGCTGGTGGCGTCGTCGCGGGAGATCTCGGCGGTGATGCGTCCTTCGCGCATCACGAGCACGCGATCCGCCATGCCGAGCACCTCGGGCAGCTCGGACGAGATCATCAGGATGCCCATGCCCTCGCCGGCGAGCTGCGACAGCAGTCGGTGCACCTCGGACTTGGTGCCGACGTCGATGCCGCGAGTCGGTTCGTCGATGATGAGGACGCGCGGGTCGGTGGCCAGCCACTTGGCCAGCACGACCTTCTGCTGATTGCCGCCCGAGAGCGTGGACGCCACGGTGTCGAGCGCGTGCGTCTTCACCTCGAGGCGCGACGCCCACTCCTTCGCCGCACGGTTCTCGATGCCGCTCGTGATGAGTCCCCACTTCGAGAGGCGCCGGCGGATGGCGAGCGTGATGTTGCCTCCGACGCTCGCGTCGATCACGAGGCCCTGCTTGCGGCGGTCCTCGGGAACGAGCGCGAGTCCGCTGCGCATCGCGGCGGTCGGGTTGCGGCGGGCGACGCCCGCGCCGAGCATCCGCACCTCTCCCTCGTCGTAGGGATCGACGCCGAAGATCGCGCGGGCGACCTCCGAGCGACCGGCACCGACGAGACCTGCCAGTGCGACGATCTCGCCCGCGCGCACCGTGAACGAGATGTCGTGGAAGACGCCGGGACGGGTGAGCGCTGTGACCTCGAGCAGCGGCTCGCCGATGACGGCCTCCTGCTTGGGGAACAGCTCGGTGACGTCGCGGCCGACCATCTGGCGCACCAGTTCGTCGACCGTGGTCTCGGCGATGGGAGTGGTGTCGATGTATGCCCCGTCACGCATGACGGTGACGGTGTCGCACAGGTCGAACACCTCGTCGAAGCGATGCGAGATGAAGAGGATCGCGCGTCCCTCGTCGCGGAGGCTCCGCGCGACCGCGAAGAGTCGGTCGACCTCGACGCCGCTGAGTGCGGCCGTCGGCTCGTCCATGATCAGCACGCTCGCGTCGAGGGAGATGGCCTTGGCGATCTCGATGATCTGCTGGTCGGCGATCGACAGACCCTCGGTGATGCGGTCGGGGTCGAGCGTCACGCCCAGGCGGCGGAAGATCCGGTCGACTTCGGTGCGCATGGCCTTGCGGTCGATGCGGCCGAGGAAGCCGGTGGGCTGACGTCCCATGAAGATGTTCTCGGTGACCGAGAGATCGGGGAACAGCGTCGGCTCCTGGTAGATGACCGCGATGCCCGCGGCCTTCGACTGGGCGGTGCTGGTGAAATCGACATCGTCGCCGTGCAGACGGAAGTCGCCCGAGTCGCGGCGGTACAGACCGGCCATGATCTTCACGAGCGTGGACTTGCCCGCGCCGTTCTCGCCGATGAGGGCGTGGATCGAGCCGGGGCGGAGCGTCAGGCTGCCGGAGCGGAGTGCGACGACGGGGCCGAAGGACTTCACCACCCGATGCAGCTCGAGCGCGGTGGGGGGAGCGCTGCGGGCGGAGGCTGCGTCTACCACTGGCTTTCCTCTCCGTTGAGGGGGATGATGATCGGAATGAACTTTACCTGAATCGATTCAAGCTCGTTTCAGGCTAGTGTATGTGATGCCGGTCTCAGGTCAACCCCCGATGCCGAAGCGTGATCCGCCCGACGACGAGAGGACTGCCGAATGCCGGTCAGCATCCGCGATGTCGCCGTTCGCGCTGGCGTCTCCGTCGGCACCGTCTCGAACGTCCTGAACCGACCGGACGAGGTCTCCAGCGAGTCGGTCGAGCGAGTGACGCAGGCGATAGAAGAGCTCGGCTACGTGCGAAACGACGCCGCCCGCAAGCTCAGAGCCGGCGTGAGCACGACCGTCGGATTCGTCGTGCTCGACGGCCAGAACCCCTTCTACAACGATGTGGTGCGCGGTGCCGAAGACGAGGCGTCCAGCCACGGCATCGCGATCCTGTACGGCAACACCGACGACGACCCGTCCCGCGAGAAGGTCTATCTCGACCTGTTTCGCGAGCAGCAGGTGCGCGGCCTGCTCATCGCCCCCTACGGCGACGTCATGACGCAGCTGCGCAAGTTCCGAGCGAGCGGGATCGCGACGGTTCTCGTCGACCGATTCAGCGCCGACAGCGGGTTCTCGTCGGTGTCGGTCGACAGCGTCGCGGGTGGGCGACTGGCGGTCGAGCACCTCATCGAGGGCGGTCGGCGGCGGATCGCCTTCGTCGGGGGCCCCTTCGACATGCGTCAGGTCACCGACCGTCTCGCGGGCGCTCGCGCGGCGGCCGAGAACGCGGCGGTGCACGTCGAGCTCGAGGTCGTGCCGACGGCGGCGATGACGGTCGAAGAGGGCGTCGCCGCCGGAGCGCGCCTGCTCACCCGCCCTCGGCGCGAGTGGCCCGACGCGCTCTTCGCCGCCAACGATCTGCTCGCCCTCGGCCTGCTGCAGTCGCTCGTGTCGGGCGGACGCCTGCTCGTCCCCGACGAGATCGCGCTGATCGGCTTCGACGACAATCCGTTCGCGGCCGCCGCCGCGGTGCCGTTGTCATCCATCCGGCAGCCCAGCCGCATGATCGGTCGCACGGCGCTGCGGATCGTGCTCGAAGAGGCGGCCGACCCCGAGAGCATCCCCCGTCAGACCGTGTTCCCGCCCGAGCTGATCGTACGCAGCTCGACCGTCGGCTGACCTGGGGCGGCCCTCCCCGGACCTCGGCGGCTCACGTGCATCCGCAACCTGAGCATGCATTTCGGCCCAGAGCCCCGCCATCGAGCCCCCGATCAGGTCCCGTACGCCCTCGAGACCGGCCGATGCAGCCCCTCGTACTCGACCGACGGCCAGCGCTCATCGACCGTGAGCACCTCCCAGTCGTCATCTGTGCGCAGCAGGGTGTCTTCGACTTTGCGGCCCGGTGCGGTCGGGTTCCAGGCGAACGCCTGATCCTCGACGATCAGATCCGCAGTGGATGCCGTGGCGCGGGGATCGCGACCGGCATACCCGGTCGGTCCGCCCTGGTGGTGGCGCTGCCATTCGTCAGCGTCGAACCCGTAGCGGCCGTACGCCGCGATGCCCGCCGTGAACGCGTCGTTCAGACGGGCTCCCGGCACTGACGCATCGAGGAGAGCCCGCTCCACGCCCCAGATCGGCTCGTCATCGACGGATGCGCCAACCCAGCGTGTCGCGTTGGCGATGAGCCCGTTCCGACGCCCGCACACGACGATCATGGCCCGCTCTCCGAGCAGCCCGGCAGTCGGAAGCGGATGCCGGAACGCAGTCCGTTCGGAACCGGTGACCAGCACGACGAGCGGATCGATCCCTCGGGCGATGAGCTCGGCGGAGACGATTGCGGCGACCATCCGCTCGCTCTGCTCCGGACCGACGCGGGCGAGCGCATCCGTCAGCGCCTCTGCTGTCTCCCGTCCGAGAAGTCGATATCTGGCACGCTCGGCCGGCAGCAGGCGCGCGCGAGCCGCGCGCAGTTCAGCCGCGACGTGCGATTCGGCGACGCCGGCCTCCTCAGCCGCGGCGGCAGCGGGTGGGATCCACCACGGCACGCGCACCACGCGCGCGGCATCCTCCGGCAGCAGCTCCTCGGCGATCAGCCGATCGGCCTCGTTCTCGGCGATGAAGAGCACATCGCCCTGCGCCTCCGCCCGCACCGCGAGCACCGGAGGACCCGCGAGCGACACATGCGTGCGCACGCCCTCGAGGTACCACGACAGCGATTCGTGAGAGACGAGCACCACGGGCGCCCCGTCGACCTCTCGGCGCACGCGCGCCAGCCGATCCTGCTTCTCGGCGCGGTCCTCGGATGCTCCAGCCATGAGACCCTCCCTGAAGAACGTTTTCTCGTAGTATGACGACAGCCGCGACCTCTCGCGGACACGAAGGGATGCCGATGGCACGCGAATCGACACGCCCCGGCATCACCGACGTCGCGAAACTCGCCGGCGTCTCACTGTCGACGGTGTCGCGCGCGATGAACGGCAACCCGACGGTCGATCGGGCGCTCGCCGAGCGCGTGCAGGCAGCCGCTGCGCAGCTCGGCTACACGGCGAACCCCGTGGCACGGAGCCTGGTGCTCGGCCGCACCCAGACCATCGCCGTCGTGATCCCCGACCTCGAGAACCCGACGTTCCAGGCGATCCTGCGTGGCCTCAGCCGCGCGGCCGCGGACGACGGATACCACGTGCTGGTCGCCGACTCGCGTGAGGATCTGGACGAAGAGCAGGCGCTCGCCCGAGCGACCAGGCTGCGCACCGACGGCGTGATCCTCTGCGCCCCTCGAATGCCCGAGGAGGACCTCGGCCGACTGCTGCCGATGCTCTCCCCCGCCGTCGTGATCAACCGCGGCCCACAGACGAGCACTCCCGTGGTCGGCGCCGACTACGGATCCGGCATGCGCGAGATCGTCGGCCACCTCACCTCGCTCGGCCACCGCCGGCTCGTCTATCTCGCCGGCGCCACCCGCAGCGTGACGCACAGGGCGCGGCAGGATGCGATCGCGGCGGAGCTCTCCCGGACCGACGGGCTCGAAGTCGAGGAGATCACCGCAGGCGTCGACTTCGACAGCGGCACCGCGGTCGCCGACCAGGTTCTCGCGAGCGGAGCCACCGCAGTGATCGCCTACAACGACCTCGTCGCCATGGGGCTGCTCTCGGCCCTGACCGTGCGCGGCGTCGACGTGCCGGAGCAGCTGTCGATCACGGGTTTCGACGATATTCCCTTCGCCGCCTACACCTCACCCCCGCTCACGACCGTGGCCGTTCCCGCGGTCGAGATCGGCGCAGCCGCATGGGCTGCGATGCACGACCAGCTCACCGACGGCGATCCCACGGCAGCGCTCACCTTCACGCCGACCCTGATCGTGCGCGGCAGCACCGCCACCGTGCACACGCCCTGAACCGTCGGCGGTCCCGGGGCCTGACACCTCTCCTGTGCTATCGTCGAGAAAACGTTTCCTGACCGGAGATCGAAGAGAGATCACGATGACGAAGACCCGCTACGCCCTCGCCGGTGCCGGAGCCCGCGCGCAGATGTACGTCGAGGGGATCATCGGCACGCACCGTGACCGCGCCGAGCTCGTGGCGATCATCGAGCCGAACCCGGTGCGGGCCGGGCACTACGCCGACCGCATCGCGGAGGTCGGCGCGCCGGCGCCCCGCCTCGCCACCCCCGACGAGCTCGAGCAGGTGATCGGCGACGAGCGGGTCGACCGGGTCATCATCTGCTCCCGCGACGACCTCCACGCCGAGCTGATCGTCCGGTCGCTCGAAGCGGGCGCCGACGTCGTCGTCGAGAAGCCGCTCACGATCGACGCGGCGAGCGCCGCCCGCATCGAAGACGCCGTCGAGCGCACCGGTCGCCAGGTCGTGCTGACCTTCAACTATCGCTACTCGCCCCGCAACAGCGCACTGCGCCAGGTGATCCAGGACGGCACGATCGGCGACGTCACGTCCGTGGACTTCTCGTGGATGCTCGACACGAACCACGGCGCCGACTACTTCCGCCGCTGGCACCGCGAGAAGAAGAACTCGGGCGGTCTGCTCGTGCACAAGTCGAGCCACCACTTCGACCTCGTCAACTGGTGGATCCGCTCACAGCCGACCCGCGTCTTCGCGTCCGGCGGCCTGCGTTTCTACGGAGCCGAGAACGCGGCCGGCCGTGGCCTCGGCGAGCGACCGGCGCGAGGCACCCACGACGACGGCGACCTGTTCGAACTCGACCTGCGCACCGATGAGCGTCTCACCGCGCTCTACCTCGACGCCGAGGAGCACGACGGGTACCGGCGCGATCTCGACGTGTTCAGCGAAGGCATCACGATCGAGGACAACCTCGCACTCGTCGTCGACTATGCGTCCGGCGCGACGATGTCGTACTCGTTGAACGCGCACTCCCCCTGGGAGGGCTACCGCGTCGCCGTAAACGGCACCCTCGGCCGGGTCGAGCTCGAGGTGGTCGAGCGCGGCGCCGTGCTCGCGGGCGAGGGACTGCACCCGCACATCGACCCCAGCCTCTCCGGCGGCCACGGCACGACCGCACTGCGCCCTGAGAGCGAGCGTCTGATCGTGCAGCGCCACTGGGAAGAGGCCTACGAGGTGCCGATCGACGGCGGCGACGGAGGCCACGGCGGTGGAGACGAGCTGCTGCTGTCCGATGTCTTCGAGGGCCCCGGGGACGACCCCCTCGCGCGTCCGGCCGACTGGACCGACGGCATCCGCTCGATCGCGGTGGGCATCGCGGGCAACCGCTCACTCGAGACGGGCCTTCCCGTGAAGGTCGACGAGCTCGGGATCGCCCTGCTGGCGCGGCCATGAGGATCATCGTCACCGGCGGTTCGGGCAGACTCGGACGCACCCTGGTGACGGGCCTCGCAGATGCCGGGCACGAGATCGTCTCGATCGACCGGGAGCCGAGCGCGGCCCTCGACCGGGACGGGATCACGCAGGCGTCCCTCGACCTGACGGACGCGGATGCCACGGCATCCGCTCTCGCCGCGACGTCGGCGGATGCACTGATCCATCTCGCGGCGATCGCGGTGCCCTTCAGCGCACCCGAGGACGTGATCATCCGCACGAACGCGGCTCTCGCCCAGTCGGTGCTGGGCGGAGCCGTACGGGCCGGCATCCACCGCGTCGTCGCGGCGTCGAGTCCCACCGTGGTCGGCTATGGCGCACCTCGCGGCTGGACCCCTGAGCGCCTCCCCCTCGACGAGACGTCGCCGACCGAGCCCTGGAACGCCTATGCCCTGTCGAAGCTGCTCATCGAGCAGACCGTCGACATGCTGCGGCGTCAGGCCGGCGACGACGTGCGCTTCGCCTCCTTCCGCCCCTGCTACGTGATCGCCCCGGAGGAGTGGGCCGGCGCTCTCACCCAGCAGGGCCACACCGTTCTCGATCGTCTCGACGATCCGGCGCTCTCCGCGCCGGCGCTCTTCAACTATGTCGACGCCCGCGACGTCGCAGCCTTCACCGACACCCTCCTCGCCGCGCTCGACCACATCCCGAACGGCGAGAGATTCTTCGTGGGAGCCGACGATGCCCTCGCCCGCCGCCCGCTGAGCGAGCTGCTGCCCGAGTTCCACCCCGGCACCGAGCACGCGGCCGCGGCGCTGACCGACACTTCCCCCGCCTTCTCGTCCGACAAGGCCGCCCGACTCCTCGGCTGGCGCCCGTCCCGCACCTGGCGCGCAGAGCTGGCACTGCTGTGACCACGATCCGGAGCCTGTCGACTCGTCTGCAGAGAGTGCCGCTGACTCGTCCGTGGGCTGCCGACGTCACCTCCGTCGGCGTGATCGCGACTCATGTCGTGCGCTCCGACGGTGGCGAGGGATGGGGCTTCTCCTGGAGTCCGCAGATCGGTGCGCCCGCCGTGCAGGCGCTGCTCGAGCATGACATCGCTCCCGCCGCGGTCGGCCGCTCCGCCACGCCCGCCGAGAGCTGGCAGGGGATGTGGGAGCACCTGCACGAAGCCGGAGGCGGGGGGATCACGACGATCGCACTCGCCGGTCTGGACCTGGCGCTGTGGGATGCGGAGGCGAGGTCGACCGGCGTCTCGGTGTCGGAGTCGATCGGCCGCCGCCGCGAACGGGTGCGCGCCTACGGCTCAGGCGTGAACCTGCACTACTCGCTCGACGAACTGCTCGCCCAGGTGCAGCGCTGGATCGATGCGGGGTTCGAGGCGGTCAAGATCAAGGTCGGAAAGCCCGACATCGCCGAGGACGCCGATCGCGTCGCCGCCGTCCGCGAGCTGCTCGGCCCTGATCGGGGGCTGATGATCGACGCGAACCAGCGGTGGGATCTGGCGCGGGCGACCGCATCCGTCGAGGTCCTGTCGCGCTTCGACCTCGCCTGGATCGAAGAGCCCCTGCGCGCCGATGACCTCGACGGACATAAGGAACTCGCACGGCGCATCGACGTGCCTATCGCGCTCGGCGAGAATCTGCACACCGCGCACCGTTTCGGCGACTTCCTGCGCGCGGGTGCGGCGCAGATCCTGCAGCCCAACATCGTGCGGGTCGGCGGGATCACGCCGTTCCTCCGCATCGCCGAGCTGGTCGCCGCGCACGGTGCGACCCTGCACCCGCACCTTCTGCCCGAGCTCTCGGGTCAGCTCGCGCTGACTCTGCCCGACACCGGCCACGAGGTCCTGGTCGAAGACGTCGAAGACGCCGGCTTCGGTGCACTGGGAGCTCTCGCCGACCCCTCGCCGGTGACGATCGCCGACGGCCACCTCACCGAGAACCCGCACCACGGCCTCGGGCTCCGCTTCGCTCCCCTGCTCGACGACGGGGCCCGCCTCGGCGCCTGAGTTCTCGGCGCCGAGGCGTGCGGTCAGGCCTGCGGCAGCGCGCCGGCGTTCGCTCCGGCGAGCAGCTCCTCGACCTGCTCGTGCGTCACGTCCACCCCCGGGAATCCGATGAGGCGGCCGATCGGGAACGACGCCATCATCTTCTCCATGGCCTCGTCGTTGGGCATCATCGATGCCGCCGACGAATCGGCGCCGCTCAGTTCGCCCAGGAAGCCGCCGAGCGCGCCCATCATGATCGGCCCCGCGACGGGGTGCGCCATCACATCGCCGATCGAGGAGTTCATGGTGAGGGGCAGCGAGACCACATCACCCGCCACCTCGACGGTCGCGGTGGAGCGGATGTCGCGGCTCGATGCCGCGACATCGATGCGGTACTCGCCGGGCTCGACGATCCAGCGGTCGACGCGGACGTCCCAGTAGGCGAGGTCCTCGCGACGGATGACCAGCTCGACCGTCCGGGTCTCGCCCGCGGCGATCGCCACCGAGGCGAAGGCCTTGAGCTCGCGAGGCGCGCGCTGGACGACCGAGGACACCGGAGCGGCGTACACCTGCACGATCTCGCGGCCGTCGCGGGTTCCGGTGTTGGTCACGTCGACGCGCACGGCGATGTCACCGTTCTCGGCCGCTTCGACCGTTGCCTCGCCGTACGAGAAGGCCGTGTACGAGAGCCCGTGGCCGAACGGGAACGTGACATCGAGTCCCTTGGCGTCGTACCAGCGGTAGCCGACCAGCACTCCCTCGCCGTAGCGGACATGACCGAACTCGCCGGGGAAGCTGCCGAACGACGGGTTGTCCTCCACACGCACCGGCACCGTCTCGGTGAGCTTGCCCGACGGGTTCACGGCGCCGTAGAGCACGTCGGCGACCGCTCCGCCGCCCGCCTGTCCGAGCAGCCAGGTCTCGACGATCGCGGGCACCCGGTCGGCGAAGGGCAGCGCGACGACGCCGCCGTTCGAGAGCACGACGACCGTCGCGGGATTCGCCTCGATCACGGCGTCGAGCACCGCCAGCTGAGCCGCCGGAAGGTCGATGTGCTCGCGGTCGAAGCCCTCCGACTCCTCCGCGGCGGGGAGGCCGAGGAACACGACCGCGACATCCGCTGCGGACGCGGCGGCGACCGCCTCCGCGCGCAGGTCGTCAGCGGAGCGACCGGATGCAGCGGTGTCGCCGCCTTCCACGGCGAAGCCCGGCGCATATGCGACGTCGTCCCCACCGATCGCGCGCAGCTCGTCCAGCGCCTTGTCGACCCTGGTCGGGTTGATGAGCGACGATCCTGCTCCCTGGAATCGCGGCTCGGTGGCGAAGGCGCCGATGACAGCGATGCGCTGCTCGGGGGCGAGCGGCAGCAGGTCTCCGTCGTTCTTGAGCAGCACGATCGAGCGACCGGCCGCCTCCCTGGCGAGCGCATGGTGCGCGTCGACGTCGAGCGGGCCGGAGACGGCCGGACGCCGCTGCGCCTTGCGGACCAGATCGATCGCGCGGTCGGCCGCTGTGTCCAGCACGCTCTCGGCGAGCTCGCCGGCGCGCACGGCAGCGACGAGCTGCGCATCCGTCCGACCTCCCGACGACGGCATCTCGAGATCGAGGCCGGCGGCGACGCCCGCCACACGATCGTTCACGGCACCCCAGTCCGACACGACGAGACCGTCGAAGCCCCAGTCGTCGCGGAGCACCTGGGTGAGCAGCCAGGGGTCCTCCGATGCGTAGACGCCGTTGATGCGGTTGTACGAGCACATGACCGTCCATGGCTGAGCGTCCTTGACCACGCGCTCGAAGCCACGCAGGTAGATCTCGTGCAGCGGTCGCGGGTCGACGTCGGAGCTCGCCCGCATCCGGTCGAACTCCTGGTTGTTCGCGGCGAAGTGCTTCAGCGACGTGCCGACGCCCTGCGACTGCACACCGCGCACCGAGGCGGCACCCAGGGTTCCCGAGACGATCGGGTCTTCGGAGAAGTACTCGAAGTTGCGGCCGCACAGCGGCGACCGCTTGATGTTGATGCCGGGGCCCAGCACGATCGCGACGTCTTCGATGGCCGCCTCGACTCCGATGGCGGCGCCGACCCGCTCGATGAGCTCGGGGTCGAACGACGATCCGATGCCGACGGCCGGTGGGAAGCACGTCGCCGGCACGCTGCTCGAGAGGCCGAGGTGGTCGGTTCCCCCCGACTGCTTGCGCAGGCCGTGCGGCCCGTCGGTCATCATGATCGACGGCAGACCGACGCGATCGATGGCCTTCGTGGTCCAGAAGTCCGCGCCGCTCGTGAGCGACGCCTTCTCCTCGAGGGTGAGATCGGATGCCGAGGTGTCGGTCATGGTCTTCCTTTCGCGCGCGACAACGGTGTCTTGCGAAAACTATATGCCAGTAAGTATTGGATCTCAAACGTTGTTCAGGATTACTCTCGAGGAATGGCACGACGAGGTTCATACGCGAAGGGCGTCGCCAGGCGCGAGGAGATCCTCGAGAGCGCTCTCGATGTGATCGGCCGCAAGGGCTATCAGAACGCCTCGCTCAAGCAGATAGCCGAACTCGTCGGCGTCACCCCGGCCGCCCTGCTGCACTACTTCGGCAGCAAGGAGGAGCTGTTCACCGAGGTGCTGCGCACGCGCGACGAACACGACGGGATGGCGCCGCAGACCTCGAACTCCGAAGACGCGAAGTCCGCCTTCGTCGACGTCATCCGCCACAACACCGAGGTCCCGGGTGTCGTGGAACTGTTCTCCCGACTCTCCGTCGATGCCGTCGACCCCGCGCATCCCGCGCATCAGTACTTCCTCGAGCGCAGCGAGCGACTCCGCGAGAGCATCACCGACGCCTTCGCCCACGATGCCGACCGTCGAGCCGCTCTCGATCCGGACACCATGGCGCGCGTGATCCAGGCGGTCGCCGACGGACTCCAACTGCAGTGGATGATCGACCGCTCGGTCGACATGCCCGGCATCATCAGCGCTCTGATGGATGTGCTCTACCCGCCGACCGATCAGCCCGACGCGCAAGAGGGCTGAATGCGGAGAACCGCCCCTCGCGCTGTAGGCGAGGGGCGGTTCTTCGTGACGGAGAGTGCAGTCGGCGCGTCAGCGCACGTTCCCGTTCGAGCAGGTCTGCTGTGCGGCCGAGTTGCCCTTGATCGTGTCGGGCAGCGCCACCACGTTCTCGGGTGCGGCCGAGGGGTCCGGCGTCGCCGCCTCCGCTCCCGGCTCCGCCGGTGCCTGCGTTCCCGGGTCCGTGACGACGACGCCGTCGTTCTCGGTGTTCTGATGCGTGACCTGCAGCTGAGCGTTCTGGTTGATCGCGTCCCACATGGCCTCTGCTGACGTCTTGTCCGGCACGACGCGGTTGGGGTCGTCCGGGTCCGTGAAGGTCGGGTACTGCAGGAAGACGATGTCCTCGAAGGGCACGGACTTCACCGCGAGCGCGATCTGCACGATCTTCATCGGGTCGGCCAGCGACGTGCTCGCCTCGACGTTGTCGAGACCGGTCGTCGCCAGCTTCAGCATCATCGGCACGTTGCCGAGCGTCTCGCCGCTGATGAGCGTGCGCGCGAGGCTCGACATGTACTGCTGCTGGTTGCCGATGCGGCCGAGGTCGCTTCCGTCGCCGACTCCGTGTCGGGTCCGCAGGAACTGCAGCGCGGTGATGCCCTCGATCACATGGTTTCCGGCTGCGAGGTCGAGGCCCGTGTACCGGTCCTTGATCGGGGAGGCGAGGCACACCTCGACGCCGCCGATCGCGTTGGTGATCTCGATCACGCCGCCGAAGGTGACCGAGGCCGCGAACTGGATGTCCTGACCGGAGAGGTCGGAGACCGTCTTCGCGACGCAGTTGAGTCCTCCGTCGGTGTAGGCGACGTTGATCTGCTGCTTGTTCATCGCGGAGTGCACCTCGCCCTCTGCGTCCTCGCACTCGGGGATCGGGACCATCATGTCGCGCGGAAGGCTGACGACGGTGATCCGGCGCGGCTCCTCCGACACATGCATGAGGAGGTTCACGTCGTTGAGGGTGCCTTCGGAGTCCGCGCCCGTGCAGCGGTCGCCGAAGTACTGCGCGTACGCCTCTTCGCACGTGTCGACACCGGTGAGCAGCAGATTGAATCCGCCCTTGTACTCACTGATGTCGGGCGGCAGCTCCTCGGTGCTGTCGAGTTCGACAGCGTTGGCCGAGACGGTGCTCGAGAGGTCGTAGACGATGTAGGAGACGACGCCGAAGCCGCTCACCAGGACGACGGCGAGACCGATCGCGATGAACTTGAGCAGTTGGCTGAGGGGGCCCGGCGTGTGGAGCTGACCGTGGCGCGCGATGGTGCGGCGGCGTCGCGTGGTGGGACTCACTCGGGGCCTTTCGGTTCAGCGTACGGCGCGGAGGCACCGTCCCTGGAATGCGGAGGGTGTGGGATTCGAACCCACGAGACATCTCTGCCCACTGGTTTTCAAGACCAGCTCCATCGGCCACTCGGACAACCCTCCCGACAGACGAATCTGCCGACAAGCCGTGAGTCTAGCCGAGTTCTATTCTCCCGCGCTGACCTGGGCGGCCGCTGGAAGCGTGTTCAGCGCCATCGCGAGACCGCCGTCCTCGACATCGCCGGTCACCTCGCCCGCGGCATCCTTCACCTCTGTCGGCGCCTGCCCCATGGCGACCGCCCGGCCGTCGAGACCCAGCGCCCAGCCGAACATGCCGATGTCGTTGCGCCCGTCGCCGGCCACGAAGACGTGCCCGCGCTCGAAGCCGAGCTCGGTGCGCACGCGCTCCAGCGCCGTGCCCTTGTCCACTCCCTGCGGTGCGATGTCGAGCCAGGCCGTCCAGCCGATCGCGTAGGAGACCTCATTCAGCCCGGCGTCCGCCACGAGGCGGTGGAAGTCCTCCTCGTCGTGCCCGGGAGAGACGACGACGACACGGGACACCGGTTCGGCGACGAGCTCTTCGAAGCCGACCTGCCGTCCGCCGTCGAGCGTCCAGTCGTCCAGGTGCTCGGTGTAGAGCCGCAGCCCTGACCCGAGCTCGACCATGTAGCGGGCTTCCGGGAGCCGCTCGCGCAGCAGAGCGAGCACGGGAGACGGATCGAACGTCTCGATGTGCCACCGCTCCCAGTCGTCTCCCACTCGGCGCATGGTCACCGCACCGTTCGAGCACACCACGAAATCGGCGGTCAGCTCGAGCTGCTCGACATAGCGACGCGTCGCCATCCAGCTGCGTCCGGTGGCGATCGTGACCACATGGCCGGCGTCTCGCAGGCGCGCGACCGCCTCGGGAACACCGGGACTCATCGTCTCGTCCTGCAGGATGATCGTGCCGTCGACGTCGAGCCCGACGAGCCAGGGAGCTGTCACGCGGTCGGCTCCAGAACCTCGAGCCCGCCGAGGTACGGGCGCAGCACCTCCGGCACGCGGACCGATCCGTCGGCCTGCTGGTGCGTCTCGAGCAGCGCGACGATCCATCGGGTCGTCGCGAGGGTGCCGTTGAGGGTGGCGACCGGCTGCGTCTTCGCGGTCTGCCCCTCCTGAGCCTCGGGTCGGTGGCGGATGTCGAGACGGCGCGCCTGATACGTCGTGCAGTTCGAGGTGGATGTGAGCTCGCGGAACGCGCCCTGCGTCGGGACCCACGCCTCGATGTCGTACTTGCGTGCGGCGCTGGAGCCCAGGTCGCCGGCGGCCACGTCGATCACGCGGTAGGCGAGACCGAGCGAGGTCAGCATCTCCTCCTGCAGCGCGACGAGGCGCAGGTGCTCGGCCTCGGCGTCCTCCGGGTTCGTGTAGACGAACATCTCGAGCTTGTTGAACTGGTGCACCCGGATGATGCCGCGGGTGTCCTTGCCATGGGAGCCCGCCTCACGGCGGTAGCAGGTCGACCATCCGGCGTACCGCAGCGCGCCCTTGCCGAGGTCGAGGATCTCGTCCTTGTGGTATCCGGCGAGTGCGACCTCGCTGGTGCCGACGAGGTAGAGGTCGTCGTCCTTGTCCAGGTGATACACCTCGTCGGCGTGCTCGCCGAGGAATCCGGTGCCCTGCATGATCTCGGGCCGCACCAGGGTGGGCGTGATCAGCGGGATGAAGTCGTTCTGCAGCGCCTTGTCGAGGGCGAGGTTCATGAGCGCGATCTCGAGCCGCGCTCCGATCCCGCGCAGGAAGTAGAAGCGGGCGCCCGACACCTTCGCGCCGCGCTCCATGTCGATCGCGCCGAGGATCTCGCCGAGCTCGAGGTGGTCTCGCGGCTCGAAGTCGAATGCGGGGACCTCGCCCACGCGTCGCAGCTCGACGAAGTCCGCCTCGCCGCCCGCGGGGACGCCGTCGACGACGACGTTCTCGATGCGTGCGAGAGCCACCGCCAGGGCGTCTGCCGCCTCGTTCGCGGCCTGCTGCGCCTGCTTGACGCGCTCGGCGAGGTCTTTGACCTGAGCGACGAGCGCCGCCTTCTCCTCCTTGGGAGCCTTCGCCACCAGCTTGCCGAAGGCGTTCTGCTCGGCGCGCAGCTCTTCGAACGCGGCGAGCGCCGCTCGGCGCGATCGGTCAGCCTCGAGCGCGGTGTCGACGGTGCCCTGGTCGTTGCCACGGGCGGCCTGAGAGCGGCGGACGATCTCCGGATTTTCGCGGAGGAGTGCGAGGTCGATCATCCATCAAGTCTATGGTGCGGCCCGGGCGCGTCCGCCGCGTCCGGGCGGGCCGACGCCCGGGCTAGAGTAGCGCCATGACCACGAGCGCCACCGGCCGACGCCAGGCAGCGCTCGTCTACAACCCGATCAAGGTCGACGGGAAGCAGCTGCGGGCGCGAGTCCGCGCTCTCTCGCACGAGGCCGGGTGGGAGCATCCGGCCTTCTATCCGACCACGATCGAGGATCCCGGTCAGGGTGCGACGGCCGAGGCCCTCGCACGCGGCGTGGATGTCGTGCTGGTGGCCGGCGGAGACGGCACGGTACGCGCTGTCTCCGAGGCCATCGCCAACACCGGGGTGCCGCTCGCGATCCTGCCGAGTGGCACGGGCAACCTGCTGGCGCGCAATCTCGGACTCCCGCTGGCCGACCCCGACGAGATGATCCGCGCGGCGCTGGGCGAATTCCGCCACGCGATCGACATCGGCTGGGCGCGTCTGACGAGAGAGAGCGGGCAAGACGAGGAGCACGCCTACGTCGTTCTCGCCGGCGTCGGGCTGGATGCGGACATGATCGCCAACACGCGCCCCGACCTCAAGAAGTCGGTCGGCTGGATCGCGTACGTCGACGGCGCGGCGAGGTCGCTCGTGAGCGCCGAGCCGTTCCGATCCGTGTTCCAGATCGACGACGGCCGCCTGCACTCGACGAAGGTGCACAGCATCCTGTTCGCCAATTGCGGCACCCTGCCTGCGGGAATCGCGCTGATCCCCGACGCCTCCATCACCGACGGCGTCCTCGACGTCGCCGTGATCCAGCCGACCGGCGTCTGGGGCTGGCTCGGCGTGTGGCGCAAGATCTGGTGGGACAACTCGGTGCTGCGACGCTCGCGCGCCGGCCGTCGCGTGCTCGAGCGACGGGGCCGGGACGCATCGGTGCACTACTTCCGCGGAGCCGTCGCCGAAGCCGCGGTGACCTCTCCCACCCCGATCGAGCTCGACGGCGACGAGTTCGGGACAGCGGTGCGCGTCACGTGCCGGGTCGATCCCGGGGCTCTTCTGCTGGCGCTCCCCGCCGATCACCCGGTCGCATCGCTCTGATCCACCGGGGCGCGCACTTCTTACAGCGTCAGCTGCGCACCTCGACCGTGCCGTCGAGGTTCCCGCCGACGAGCGTGAGGGTGAAGGCGTCATCATCGACGGCGTCCTCGCCGAATTCCAGGATCGTCGCGCGCGGTGCCATGTCCATGGTGCACACCTGATCGTCGTCGGTCGTGAAGGTCGCGGTGCCCGATGCACCAGATCCCTCGAGGCTCTCGACCACCGGGGGGCAGCCTGAAGAGCCCCACGTGAGCAGCACCAGCGAGCCGTCATCGAACCAGCCGGCACTCGGCGCGTACTCCGTCGATGAGCCGGGGGTGCCGGTGAACGACGGGTCGCCGTCGAGTTCGACGTCGTCGACCATGTCGCCGTACGTCACCTGCAGAGTGATCTCCTTCGTCGGGTCGACTCCCTCGGGCAGTGCGCCGACGCTCGCGCGGGAGGCCAGGTCAGCGGTGCACGCCTTCTCGCCGTCCGTCTCTGACTCCGGCTCGACCAGCGTCACCGATACCGTCTGCCCCTCGGCCGTCACCGCGTCGACCTGGGGAACGCACGTCGAGGAGCCCCACGTCACCACGGCGAACATGCGGCCGTCGTCGAGCAGCGTGCCTTCGACGTCGTCCGAATCGTCGGTGCTCTGCCCGGGCCCGCTCGAGGGGTTCGAGGTCGCCTGCGATCCTGTGGCCCCGGGGCCGATCGTGCACCCCGCGATCAGCAGCAGAACGGCCAGGGACGAGAGAGCGGCGACGACACGCGACGGGGAAGCCATGCACACAGGGTACCGGCCGCGGTCTGCCGAAAGCGCCCCCCGTATCGGCGCCCTATTGCAGCGCCGAGGTGAGACGGGCGAGGTTGTCGAGGACTGTCGACCGGAGCGGCTGCTGCATCCACTCCTCGAGAGTGAGCTCCCGGCTGAGCGAGCGGTAGACGTCTTCGACCGCGCGCATCTCGAGGACGAACTCCTCGCCGCGGACGAGCATCGACACCTCGAGGTTCAGACCGAACGAGCGCATGTCCATATTGCTCGAGCCGATCACGGCGACCTGGTCGTCGATGGTCAGACTCTTCGTGTGCAGGATGTACGGCTTGCGATACATCCAGATCCGCACCCCGGCCTTCAGCAGCGCCTCGTAGTAGCTGCGCTGGGCGTGGTACACCATCGCCTGGTCGCCCTCTTCGGAGACGAACAGCTCGACCGCGACCCCCCGGTCGACCGCTGCGGTGACCGCGAGCAGCAGCGCTTCATCCGGCACGAAGTACGGGCTGACGATCATGATCTTCTCTTTGGCCGCGTAGAGCAGCCCGAGGAACAGACGCAGGTTGTTCTCGACCTCGAACCCCGGTCCCGACGGCACGACCTGGCAGTCCAGGTCGCCCGAGCCCGCCTCGGCGTGCGAGATGTCGATCTCCTGCAGCACCTCGTCGGTCTCGCTGTACCAGTCGCTGAGGAAGATGGCGTTCACGCTCAGCACGACGGGCCCGTCGATGCGGACCATGAGGTCGACCCAGTGCAGACCCCGCTTGATGTTCTTGGGAAGGTTGTAGGTCGAGTCCGTGACGTTCTGGGAGCCGAGGAACGCGACCTTGCCGTCGACCACGAGGAGCTTGCGGTGGTTGCGCAGGTCGGGCCGCTGCATGCGTCCCTTCAGCGGCTGCACCGGCAGCATCAGGTGCCAGTTCGCGCCCATCCGATTGAGCCGGGCGACGGTCTTCCGGTACTTCGGCTTCCACCTGTTCGCCCAGTGGTCCAGCAGCACGCGGACATGCACGCCGCGTTCTGCCACCTCTTCCATCGCGCGGAAGAAGTTGTCCGTCGACGCATCGGACTGGAGGATGTAGAACTCGATGTGGACGTAGTCCTGGGCCTTGCGGATCTCGTCGGCCATCGCGTCGAGCGAGTCCTGATAGTCCGCGATCAGATGCGCGCCGTTGTCGCCGGAGATCGGCAGCGCTCCGAGACGGTGGTTCATCTCGACGAGCGGGGGAAACCAGCTCGGCGCATTCGGGCGCAGGGTGCCGAAGTGCAGGTGCTCGCTCGTCTCGGCGATGTACTCGTTGATCTGATCCTGCTTGCGACGCCGCGCTCGCGGCAGCCGTGGGTTTCCGATGAGCAGGAAGAGGAACACTCCGACGAACGGGATGAAGAAGACCGCGAGCAGCCAGGCCATCGCCGCCGTGGGACGCCGGTTGCGCGGGATGATGATGATCGCCGTGATGCGGATGGTCAGGTCGAGGGCGATCAGGAACGCCGCGGTCCACCAAGCCCAGATCTCGGGCGTCATCCCTCGTCCTCTCGGCCGCTCGGCACTTCGACGCCGGGCGCTTCAGTGGGCACCGATGACGGTGCGCTGGCTACACAGTAGCCGATGGTTCCGACGCCGCTCAGGAGCGCGGCGGCAGACCGCGTGCGGCCCGCTCCTCGGCTTCGATCCGTGCGTGCACCTTGCGTTCGGTGCGATCGAACCGCAGGATTCCGCGGAGCACGAAGAAGAACACGACGCTCACCCCGATGGTCGGGATGAGCGACCATGCGGCTGCGAGCCAGAAGTTCTCCATGGCTCCATGGTACGCGACTCACTACCCCACTGCTCCTCCACACTCGGGCGCAGAAGGGGGATAGGCCATCGGCGCTGTGGAGACCGACCGCGAGCGTGCTCGTGCGATGAGACTCGCCGGATGACAACACTGCTCCGCGCTTCCGGCTCCGCTGAGTTCCTCAGCATCGTCCCCTCTCTCGCAGGCTTCACCCCGACTGAGAGCCTCGTCCTGCTGCCGTTCCGTGGCACCCGCACGTATGGCGCGATGCGACTCGACCTCCCCCGCAGCCACGACGACCTCGCCGACTACGCGGATGCCGCGGTCGGCCTCGTCTCGCGAGTCGAGCGGACGGATGCGGTCGCCCTCGTGGTCTATACGGATGACACCGTGCAGCGCACACGCGACGGGCTGGTGCTCCCCTTCGCCGTCGAGGTCGATGAAGTGCTGGGTCGGGCGGAGGACGCCGGACTGCGTATCGTCGATGCGCTCTGCGTGACCCCCGAGGGGTGGTCGAGCTACCTCGACGGCGATCCGCAGGTCCGCAGTCTCGACCGCCTCGCACCCGAGGTGCCGGGCGTCGGTGATGTCTCCGGGGACCAGCTGTCCGGTGCTGCTCTTCCTGCGGTCGGCTTCGCCGACAAGGAGCGGGTGGGGCGCGCACTGCGTGACGTCGGCGGTCTCCTCGAACGAGGCGGCACACCTGGGGCGACGGGCACGGAGAACCCTCAGGCGATCGCGGCGCTCGTGCTCCTCGAAGACATCCCGGCCTTCTTCGAGTCCGTTCTGGCATCCCCGGACGATCTGCCGCCGTTCGCCACCGCGGCCCTCCTGTGGTGCCTCGATCGCCCGCTCTTCCGAGACGTGGCGCTGACCCAATGGGCGACCGATGCGCGCGGCGGCGAGCGCACGCTCCAGGCGCAGCTCGACTTCGCGGGCGCGACGACCAGGGTGCCCGACGACCTGGGCGATGTCTTCCTCGGCCGGGGACCCACTCCTGATCCGCAGCGACTCGCAGTCGCCCTCTCACTCGTCCGCACGGCTGCCGCTCTCGCCCCGCCTGCCGCGAGACCCGCTCCGCTCACCGCTGCGGCATGGCTCTCGTGGGCACTCGGCCGCTCGAGCCATGCCGCGCAGTACCTCGATCTCGTGCGGGCGATCGATCCCGAGTACGGTCTCGCCGCGCTGCTCGCGTCGATGATCGACGCGGCGATGCTGCCGGAGTGGGCGTTCAGACGCGGCGCGACGCCCGCTATTTGACGAGGGGGAAGAGGATGGTCTCGCGGATGCCGAGCCCGGTGATCGCCATCAGCAGACGATCGATGCCCATGCCCATGCCCCCGGACGGCGGCATGCCGTGCTCGAGCGCACGCAGGAACTCCTCATCGACCGGCATCGCCTCGACATCACCGCGGGCGGCGAGCTTCGCCTGCTCGACGAAGCGCTCGCGCTGGATGACGGGGTCGACGAGCTCGGAGTATCCGGTCGCCAGCTCGAACCCGCGGATGTACAGATCCCACTTCTCCACGACGCCCTCGATCGAGCGGTGCTCGCGGACGAGGGGCGAGGTGTCGACGGGGAAGTCCATGACGAAGGTCGGGCGCACGAGGTCGCCCTTCACGAAGTGCTCCCACAGCTCTTCGACGAGCTTGCCGTGCGTGGCCTGAGCGGGCAGGTCCACGCCGTTCGCCTCGGCGAAGGCGATCAGGTCCTCGACCGGATCGCTCGGGGTGATCGTGCGACCGGATGCCGCCGACAGCGACTCGTACATCGAGATGCGATCCCATTCGCCACCGAGGTCGTATTCGGTGCCGTCCGCCCAGGTGACCGTGGTCGAACCGGCGACCGCGATCGCCGCCTGCTGCACCAGCTCCTGCGTCAGCGCGGCCATCTGGTTGTAGTCGCCATAGGCCTGATAGGCCTCGAGCATCGCGAACTCGGGGCTGTGGGTCGAGTCTGCGCCCTCGTTGCGGAAGTTGCGGTTGATCTCGTACACCCGCTCGATGCCACCGACCACGGCACGCTTCAGGTACAGCTCGGGCGCGATCCGCAGGTAGAGCTCCGTGTCGAATGCGTTCGAATGGGTGACGAACGGGCGAGCGGATGCTCCACCGTGCTGCACCTGCAGCATCGGGGTCTCGACCTCGAGGTAGTCGTGGCTGCCGAACGTCGCTCGCAGGCTCGCGTTCACCGCCGCACGAGCGCGGACAGTCGTGCGCGCCTGCTCGCGGACGATCAGGTCGAGGTAGCGACTGCGGACCCGGCCCTCTTCACTGAGCTCCGAGTACGCATTCGGGAGCGGCAGGATCGCCTTCGAGGCGATCGCCCACCCGTCGGCCATGATCGACAGCTCGCCGCGACGGCTGGAGATCACCTCGCCGTGCACGAAGACGTGATCCCCGAGGTCGACGTACTCCTTCCAATCGGCGAGCGACTGCTCCCCGACGTTCGCGAGCGAGATCATCGCCTGGATCCGCGAGCCGTCGCCGGCCTGCAGCGTCGCGAAGCACAGCTTGCCCGTATTGCGACTGAACACCACACGACCTGCGACTCCGACGACGACGCCCGTCTCGGCACCCGCCTCGAGCTCGCCGTACTCGGCGCGCAGCGCCGGGATCTGGTGAGTCACCGGCACGCTGACAGGGAACGCTCCCCCGCCGGCGTCCGCGCGGTTCGCGACCAGACGCTCGCGCTTCGCCAGGCGCACGGCCTTCTGCTCGTGGACGTCTTCTTCGGTGGCGGCGGTGGTCGTCTCGGGCGCGGCAGACGCGTCAGTCATTCGGGGCTCCTTGAAAGTCGTGTCCAGTTTACCGAGGTCCGACCCCTCACCCTGCGGTCGAGTCTGGGTAGCCTCGAAGCATGGCAGCCACCAGACTCGCCCGCACGCTCGTCACGATCGGTCTCACCGCCGCTGCACTGCTCGTGCCCACGACACCGGCAGCTGCAGCAGCAGCGGGACCCGCACCCGCCGCCGGCGCCTCGACCGCGATCCGCGCCGACGTGGACGACTTCTCCTACGCATCGTGGGATGCACGGTACGAGGTGGGTCTCGACGACGACGGCCGCTCGCACATGCACGTCACCGAGTCCCTCACGGCTCGATTCCCCGAGGTCGATCAGAACAAGGGGATCGTCCGCGGCCTTCCGACGAGCTACGAGAACGCGTGGCTCGATGTGCGAGTGCTGTCGGTGACCGACGAGACCGGGGCCGACGTGCCCTACGAGACCGAGCAGGAGGACGGGCTGCTGCTGGTGCTCACCGGCGACGACGACTACGTGCGCGGACTCACGACCTACGTGATCGAGTACGAGATGCGCGACGTGATCCTGGCGGCAGACTCCGGAGTCGACGAGTTCTACTGGGACCTCCTTCCTCTCGACAGCACGCAGCCCGTCGAGGACTTCCGTGCGGAGATCGTGTTCGACGAGACGATGACGGATCGGTTGACCGGAAACGCCCGCTGCTACACCGGCTACCAGGGATCGACGAACGAGTGCGACCTCGTCGCGTCGCCCGACGGCGCGCAGTTCGCTGTCGAGGCGAAAGAGCTCTCCCCCGGCGAGGGGATCACGGTCGCCGTCGGATTCGACCCTGGCACCGCTGTGCAGCCGTCGGCTCGGCAGCCCGATCCCGTGACCGACACCGTTCCCGCGATCGCGGCACTGGGCGGGCTCGGGCTCTCGGTCGGAAGCTGGATCGCCGTGTCGGCGTTCAAGAAGAAGCGACGCACATCCAGCGGCATCATCGTCGCGCAGTACGACGTGCCGGATTCGCTGCCGCCACTGCTGGCCGCCGGGATCGTGCCCGGCGCCAAAGACCCGATCCCCGCAGAGATCATCCACCTCGCGGTACGCGGCCTGCTGCGCATCGAGGAGGGCACCGACGTCGAGCAGCCACGGCTGCGACGCCTTCCGGGTGGGAGGATTCCTGACGAGCTCGACGCCCAGGCACTGGATGCGCTCTTCGTCGGCGCCGACGCCGCAGGAGTCGCCGAGGTTCCGAGTTCGAGCGAGGACTTCGCGGCCCGCATGAAGACGCTGTCGCAGAGCGGCATCGAGGCAGCGGGGTCCCGCGGCCTCACCACCAAGGCGCGCAGCAGGGGCGCGATGATCCTGCAGTGGTGTGCGATCGGCGTCGTGCTCGCAGGCTTCGCCCTCGGCCTCTGGGGGATCATCGGCGGACGTGTCACAGCGATTCCTGCGTTCGTCGCGATCGCGTTCGGTGTCTTCCTCGTTCTCCTGTCCTCCTTCTACGGCTTCTCGAAGCACACCGTCCTCACCGCCGAAGGCGCCCGACTGTACGAATACCTCATGGGCGTCAGGGAGTTCATCCGCGTCGCCGAAGCCGACCGACTCCGGATGCTCCAGTCGTACACGGGCGCCGAGAGGCGACAGGACGGCAGCGCGAACGTGATCGTCGTCTACGAGCGCCTGCTCCCCTACGCGATGCTGTTCGGCATGGAGAACGAATGGGGCGCCATTCTCGAGCGGGTGTACGCCTACGAGCAACGAGGCGCGTCGTGGATCGGGGATCCCAGCGCGCCCTTCGTCCGCGGTCAGCTCGTGGCGTTCGCTGCGACGTCGCACGCGTCCGCGACGTACGCGGCACCGAGTGCGAGCTCGTCGTCGAGCGCAGGCGGATCGTTCGGCGGCGGCTTCTCCGGCGGAGGCGGTGGAGGCGGCTTCTCGGGCGGTCGCTGACGTCAGAGCAGAGGGGGCGGCCCTGACGCATCGCGGAGCGCCCGTTCGACCGTCGACTGCACCAGGGCGGAGAGGTATCCCCCCGGGTTCTCGACGCCGAGTTCACCGAGGCGCGAGGTGGACTGCGCGATGATCGAGCGTGAGAACTCGGTGACGGTCTGGATCGCGTCGGCGTAGGCCTCCCGATCGGCCTCCGAGATCACGACCGGCTCGCATCCCATCTCGACTGCCAGAGCCTGCGCGATGGGAAGCACCGCCGCCGGAGCGGTGACCGCCGCATAGCTCGCCTGCAGCTGACGCAGATCGATCGATGTGCCCGTGAAGGCGATCGCCGGATGCACGGCGAGCGGGATCGCACCGCTCGAGGCCGCCGGTCGCAGCACCTCGATGCCGTGACCGGGGTCCGTATGCAGCACGAGCTGGCCGAGCTGCCAGCCTCCGACCTCGGCGATGCCCGCGATCAGGCCCGCCAGCTGATCGTGAGGAACGGCCACCACGACCAGCTCGCTGCGACGCACGACCTCCAGCGCATCGAGGATCGGGACGTCCGGCAGCACCGCTGACGCACGGTCGTAGTCAGAGCCGCTCGTGATGCCGATGATCGCGTGTCCTGCTCCGGCGAGAGCCGCGCCGATGACCGGCCCCACTCGTCCCGCGCCGATGATGCCGACTCCGAGGCGCCCGTCGCGGCGCGTCGGATCACTCACCGTTCGGAGCCGGCGCTGCGGGCGGGGCCGGAGGCACGGGCGGAGCGACAGGCGGAGCGGGCGGCGCGACAGGCGGAGCCGGAGGCACGACAGGCGGAGCCGGTGGCGCGACAGGCGGAGCCGGAGGCACGACAGGCGGAGCCGGAGGAGGCAGCGGGGCCCCGGAGACGCCTGCAGCGGCATCCGCCCCGGGGACCGGGTATCCGGGAACCTGCGCTCCCTCGGCATCCGTCACGTATTCGCCCCACCGGTGGGTGTGATCGCGCGCGGCGGCGGCGACCGCTGCCGAGCTCACCCTGTCGAGCAGGTACAGCGCGTCATCGCGTTCGAGACCCGACAGATAGCCCGTGATGAGCCCCTGCACGGAGTGCACCTGCGCACCGGACACACGCTGCGCACGGTCGATCGGCCCCTGCGAGAGCGACACTCCCTGCAGCCGGGCGAGCGGGAAGATCGCCAGCTTGCGCCAGACGATGCCACGCCGGAGCAGGAGTCCGAACTCGGTCAACGCGAAGCCGTGACGCTTCCACGACACGGGCCTGCGCCACCATGCGCGCCGAGGCATCGTCCGGTACGGGTCGCCCTCGACCGGTCCGAGAATGCCGTGCTCCCACACGAGCGGGATGTCGGCGACCGGAGCATCGGGAAGGATCAGCGCGAGCACGCGTTCGACATCGGCGCGCTTGCCGACCGGCAGCACGACGCTGAACTGCTGCGCCGAACCCGACGACTGCTGAGCGGCGCTCTTGCCGCTCATGCGGTTGATCCTGATGGTCCACCAGCCGAACGGCCGCCACAGCAGCGACTGCGTGACCTCCACGGCGAAGATGCGTCCAGGCGGCAGCGTCTCGGTCACGGTCGTCAGCAGACCGTAGGTGATCCGCACGCCGTCGGGCGTCGGAGCGATCGAGTAGCGCAGCGACTTCGAGATCTGCGCCCAGGTGATTCCGACGATCGCGATGATCATGGGGATCGCGATGCCCAGCGTGATCCCGAGACCGAGGAACCCGCCGATGGGGTCTCCGTCGATCAGCGAGCCGATCGCGACGCCGCCGACCGCGACGCCGAAGATGATCCCGAAGAAGATGAGCCAGAGGACGCTCGAGATGAGCTGGGAGCCGACGAGACGCCCCGTCGGGATCTTCACCACACTCTCGGGCTCGACGTCGGCGAGGTCGACGCCGCTGATCAGATCGTTGACGCCGGCGTTCATCGATCCGACGAGCTGTGCCCGTGCCGAACCGGGCGCGACCGTCCCCGAGCCTGCGGCGTCAGAGGAGCGCACGCCGGCCGCGGCGTCCGCAGCTGTGAGTCTGGCTGCGCGCGCACCCGAGGCGAGGCGCAGGATGTCGGTGCGCACCGCCTCTGCGCGCGGAGTCGCGAGGTACTCGAGCTCGACGTTGGAATCGGTGCCGGCACCGACGACCTCGAGCTTCGCGAGTCCGATGATGCGCGCGGGGAACGGACGGGTGAGGTTGACGCCCTGCACCCGGTCGAGCGGAGCGCGACGGTGCGAGCGGAAGACGATGCCCTTGCGGACCTCGACGTGGTCCCCCGTGATCCGGAACTGCTGGAAGCGCCAGATGAACCAGAAGATGAGCACGAGGACGACGACCAGTCCGAGCACGCTGAGCAGCACGATGACGATGAGGTTGTTCTGCAGCACCCAGTCGACGGGGTCGCCGCCGCTGTAGTCGTACTGCGCCTCTTCGGGGGTGAAGAGGTCGACGAACCAGGCGATCAGACGGTCGCGAAGGTTGGCGATCGCGATGCCCGCGATGATGATGAGGGCCAGCCCGCCCTTGAAGAGCGGGGTGAGCGGATGCATCCGATGCCACTCGCCGTCGGCGAGGGTCTCGCGCCCGGTGGCCGCGCTGGGCCGCTCTCCCGTCGGTGCCGGCGGCTGGTGCTCGCTCACAGGCCCGTCCGGCGACTCTCGGCGACCTCGATCAGGGTGTCCCGCAGCGCTTCCGCCGCCGTCTGGGTGAGACCGGGGATCTGCACTCCGGTCGTCGCAGCGGCGGTGACCATCTTCAGCTGGGAGATGCCGAACGCGCGGTCCAGCGGCCCCTGGGTGATGTCGACGAGCTGCATGCGTCCGTAGGGCACGGCGATCATGCGCTGCCAGAGGATGCCCTTGCGGAAGACGATGTCGTCTTCGCGGAGCATGTATCCGATGGCCCTCGCCTGCCTCGGCAGGATGACCATGGTGATCAGCGTGATGAGCACGACGACACCCGCCGGGATCCACGCCCAGGTCTGATGCAGCACGAGCGCGAGAACCGCCGCGACCGCGAGGACGACGGCGATGAAGATCAGGTTCTGCACGTTCTGCGAGACCACGTAGCGAGGGGAGATCTGATGCCAGGTCCCGTCGAGCTCGAGTCTCGCCTCGCTGCGCGCGGTGCGCAGCTGCGGGTACGTGCCCTGGTCGAGGGCCGCGCGGTCAGTGACCTCCGCCGAGTTCAGCGGGGCCGGGATCCCCGGCTCGATCTCTGGGTTCTGAGTCATCAGGATCCTTCGGAAGTATGCAGAACTGTTCGGCGATGAGCGCGGCGACGGCCAGCACGACCGCGCTTCCGATCAGTGCCAGCATCGCCACAGTCGACCCTACCGGGGGATCGATCGGCCGGGAGAGGAGGAACGCCAAGAGGCCCGCTCCGAACCCCGCCATGATCGCCCCGACGAGACTGGACGCGCGGGCCAGCGTCACCGCGCGCGTCGCACGGAACGGATCGATGCGGACGCCGTTGCGGACACTCGCGCGGACGGGCCAGGCGACGCCCAGCGAGGCTGCGCCGATGAGCAGGAGCAGCACGGGCAGCAGCAACGACGGCGTGAAGGTCGTGCGGCCCATCGCCGTCAGCATGTGGTCGAGGACGAAACCCCCGCCGGCGGCGAGCACGGCGAGGAGCACGAGCAGTCCGATCGAGGTGCGCTTCATCGCTGCTCCCGGCGTCGCAGATCCGCGACGAGGTCGGCGACGCGGCCCGCACCGGGAAGCACTGCGTCGCGATCGAGTTCGAGCCACGGCTCGAGGACGAACAACCTCTCGAACGCACGGGGATGCGGCAGCTGCAGTCCGTCACCCTCCGCCGACTCGTCACCGTAGGCGATCAGGTCGAGGTCGAGTGTCCGATCGCCCCATCTCTCCAGGCGCTCGCGGCCGTACTCGTCTTCGATCGCGTGCAGCATGCCGAGCAGGATCGACGGAGCGAGGCGGGTGGTGACCAGGGCGACCGCGTTCACATACCCCGGGGCGTCGGGATCCGGCCCGTCGAGCCGCAGCGCGACCGTCTCGATCAACGAGGACAACCGCACGTCTCTGACCAGCGGCAGTCGCGAGATGCGCTCGGCGGCGGCGCGGATCGTGCCTTCGCGATCACCGAGATTCGCGCCGAAGGCGACGACCGCGACGGCATCCTCGCGCCCGGGTCGCGGGCCGGGGAGACTCGGCGGGTTCGCCAGATTGCGACTCATCGCGACTCCTCCTCGGCGAACTGCTGTCGCGCCCGGTGCACGGTGACGGCGACGTCCGAGAAGGTCAGGGCGATCGGAGCATGCGGCTTGTGCACCGTGACGGTGACGGAGTGCACCCGGGCGTCGGCGAGCGCGACAGCCGCGATGCGATCGGCGAGCGTCTCGATGAGGTTCACCGGCTCGCCCGCGACGACCTCTGCGACTCTCTCGGCGAGCTCTCCGTAGTGCACCGTGTCGGCCACGTCGTCCGATGACGCCGCATCGTCCAGCGGCATCCGAAGGCGCAGATCGATCGTGAACTCCTGACCGTTCTCCCGCTCGTGGTCGTACACGCCGTGCCGACCGAACACGGTCAGTCCGGTGAGGACGATCTCGTCGAGGACATCCATGGTTCATCCCTCCCAGGCATGCACGATGGCCAGAGCATCGCGGGTGGCACCGACATCGTGGACTCTGACGGCCCAGACTCCGGCGCGGGCGGCGAGGGCGCTCGTGACCGCTGTCGCGAGGTCGCGACGCGCCTCGGACACCGCCGCAGGGTCGGCGCCGATGGTCTCCGCGAGGAACCTCTTCCGGGAGGTGCCCACGAGCACGCGTGGCCCCAGCGCGACGATCTCGTCGAGGCCGCGGAGGACGCCCCAGTTCTGGCCGCCCTTCTTCGAGAATCCGATCCCCGGGTCGACGATCAGGCGCGACGGCGCGATTCCCGCAGCCGCGGCCTCGCCCATGCGCTCGCGCAGCTCTCCCGCGACCTCGCGGGCGGCACGACGATACTCGGCGTGCGCGTACATGTCAGCGGAGAAACCACGCCAGTGGCCGATCGCATAGTCCGCGCCGGACTCGGCGACGGCAGCCAGCATGTCGGGGTCGGCGAGCCCGCCGGAGACGTCGTTGACGATCCGAGCGCCCGCTCGGACGGCCGCCGCCGCAGTCGACGCGTTGATGGTGTCGATGCTCACAGGCGCGCCCTCAGCGACGAGTCGCTCGATCACGGGGAGCACGCGCTCCTGCTCGATCTCCGCCCCCACGCGCTCGGCTCCCGGCCTCGTCGACTCGCCGCCGACGTCGAGCACGGTTGCTCCCTCGGTCCGCAGCCGCAGGCCGTGTTCGACGGCCCGATCCACGTCGAGATACCGACCGCCGTCGCTGAACGAGTCGGGCGTGACGTTGACGATCCCCCAGATCCCCGTCATGCGTGCCCCGCGCTCGGGGCGCCGATCAGCGCGATGAGCTCAGCCCTCGCGATCGGGTCCGTGTACTCGCCGCGGGCGGCGATCGTCAGCGTGGATGCCTCCGGCTGCCGTCCTCCGCGCATCGTCACACAGCCGTGGCTGGCATCCAGCACGACGAGCACTCCGCGGGTGTCGAGGTGCTCCGCGATGGTGTCGGCGATCTGCTCGCCGAGTCGTTCCTGCACCTGGGGGCGGGTGGCGAGGATCTCGACGACGCGCACGAGCGCGCCCAGCCCGACCACCTGCTCGCCCGGAAGGTAGGCGATGTGCGCGCGCCCCGCGAACGGCAGCAGGTGGTGCTCGCACACCGACCGGAATCGGATGTCCCGCAGCAGCACGGCACCCGAGGGGAGCGTGTCGGGTGCGGGACCCCGGGCGACGCTGATCGTGTGCGCGAGAGGCGCTGCGGGGTCTTCGCCGACCCCGGCGAAGAACTCCGCATACAGATCGCCCATCCGCGTCGGCGTCTGCTTCAGCCCGGGACGGTCAGGGTCTTCGCCGATCGCCTCGAGCAGTTCCCTGGTGAGTCGCTCGACACGCGCGCGGTCGACAGACACGGGTCAGGCCGTCGCTGGTCGAGCCTGACCGGCTCCCGCCGATCCTGGCTGTGTGCGCGGAGCCGACGCCGGCGCCTGGATCGAAGCAGCCAGCGAGACGTCCTTCTTCGGGACCTCGATCGGGGGACGCTCCGAGACGGGGCGGTCTTCGCTCGAGAGCCACAGCGGACGTTCGGGGAGCTTCTTCACCTCGGTGAAGATCTCGGCGATCTGGTTGTGGTCCAGCGTCTCCTCCTCGAGGAGGGCCAGAGCGAGCCTGTCGAGGATGTCGCGGTTGGCGCTGATGACCTCGTACGCCTCGTTGTGCGCCTGCTCGATGAGTGCGCGCACCTCGGCATCCACCCGCTCCGCGACCTTCTCGGAGTACTCGCGGCCACGGCCCATGTCGCGCGCGACGAACATGTCGCCACCCTCGGAACCGAGCTTGACCGGACCCACCTGGGTGGTCATGCCGTACTCGATGACCATCTTGCGGGCGATCGAGGTCGCCTTCTCGATGTCGTTCGAGGCACCGGTGGTCGGGTCGTGGAAGATGATCTCCTCGGCGACGCGGCCACCCATCGCGTACGTGAGCTGATCCTGCAGCTCGTTGCGCGTGACGGAGTACTTGTCGTCGAGCGGCAGCACCATCGTGTAGCCGAGGGCCTTGCCGCGAGGCAGGATCGTGATCTTCGTCACAGGGTCGGTGTAGTTCATCGCCGCAGCTGCGAGAGCGTGACCGCCCTCGTGATACGCGGTGATGAGCTTCTCCTTGTCCTTCATCACGCGGGTGCGACGCTGAGGGCCGGCGATCACACGGTCGATGGCCTCGTCGAGCGCGCGGTTGTCGACCAGCTGCGCATTCGAGCGGGCGGTCAGCAGCGCGGCCTCATTGAGGACGTTCGCGAGATCGGCACCCGTGAATCCGGGAGTCTTGCGGGCGACGACCTCGAGGTCGACGCTCTTCGACAGCGGCTTGCCCTTGCTGTGCACCTCGAGGATCTTCTGGCGGCCGCGGAGGTCAGGGGCGTCGACGCCGATCTGGCGGTCGAAGCGGCCCGGACGCAGCAGCGCGGGGTCGAGGATGTCGGGACGGTTCGTCGCGGCGATCACGATGACGTTCGCGTTCGGGTCGAAGCCGTCCATCTCGACGAGCATCTGGTTGAGCGTCTGCTCGCGCTCGTCGTTTCCGCCGCCCATGCCGGCACCGCGGTGACGACCGACGGCGTCGATCTCATCGATGAAGATGATGGCGGGAGAGTTCTCCTTCGCCACGTTGAACAGGTCGCGCACTCGCGATGCGCCGACACCGACGAACATCTCGACGAAGTCGGAACCCGAGATCGAGTAGAACGGGGCTCCCGCCTCGCCGGCGACCGCGCGGGCGAGCAGCGTCTTTCCGGTTCCGGGAGGGCCGTACAGCAGCACGCCCTTCGGGATGCGGGCGCCGATGGCCTGGAACTTGGCCGGGTCCTGCAGGAACTCCTTGATCTCGTGGAGCTCCTCGATCGCCTCATCCGCACCGGCGACGTCGGCGAAGGTGACGGTCGGGGTCTCCTTGTTGACGAGCTTGGCCTTGGACTTGCCGAACTGCATGACCTTGCCGCCGCCGCCCTGCATCGACGACAGGAGCCACCAGAACAGCAGGCCGAGCAGCACGAGAGGAAGAAGAAGGGAGAGGATGCCGTCGAACCAGGTCGCACGCGGAACGGCATCGTTGAAGCCGTCCTTCGGGTCGGCGTCGTTGATCGCCGTGACCACTTCTTCGGCCCGGGCGTCGACGTAGTAGAACTGCACCTTGTCCGCGCCCTCGAAGGCCTTGGACAGGGTCATGTCGACCCGCTGGTCGCCGTCGGTGTTGACGACCTCGGTCACCGTCTTGCCGCCGAGCAGCTCGAGACCCTCCTGGGTCGTGATCTGCTTGGGGGCGCCGAGGTTCGAGATCAGCAGGAAGCCGCCGAACAGCAGCAGTCCGATCAGAGCGACGTAGATCAGCGGGTTCCGCGTGAGCTTCTTGACATCCATGGTCGGATCAGCGTATCGCGCGCGCCCTAGGTGGCCGCTGTGCGTTCACCCACGGCGTAGCGGGTGCGCCGGAGCGTCCGCTCAGCTGTAGACGTGCGGGGCCAGCACGGCCACATCGCGCAGATTGCGGTAGCGCTCGTCGTAGTCGAGGCCGTAGCCGACCACGAAGTCGGTCGGGATGTCGAAGCCGACGTACTTGCAGTCGATGACCACCTTCGCGGCCTCGGGCTTGCGGAGGAGGGCGAGCACCTCGATGGACTCCGCGCCGCGCGACTCGAAGTTCTCGAGCAGCCAGCTGAGGGTCAGACCCGAGTCGATGATGTCCTCGACGATCAGCACGTGCTTGCCGTTCAGGTCGGTGTCGAGGTCCTTGCGAATCTGCACGACACCACTCGACTTGGTGCTCGCACCGTAGCTCGAGACGGCCATCCAGTCCATCGGAGCGTGGAACGGAAGTGCGCGGGCGAAGTCGGCCATGACCATGACCGCGCCCTTGAGCACGCCGACGAGGATGATCTCCTTGCCCTCGTAATCGATCGCCACCTGGGCCGCGAGCTCATCGAGCTTCGCGATGATCTCCTCCTCTGTGACGAGGATCTGAGCAAGGTCGTCCTGGATCTCCGCGGCGCGCATGGATCGATTTTAGGCGACGCATCACCATGGTTCTGCACAGCATCCGCAGATCGTCGACCAGAATTCCGGATGCGCGCCGGCATCCCCACTACTCTGACGGTGTGACGGGCGGACGCCCCGGACGGAAGGATTCACCCATGGCTCTCGACGACATCCTGAAGCAGGTCCCGATCGACGACATCGCCGCGAAGCTCGGAGTCTCCCCCGACGTCGCCAAGGAGGCGGTCGAACAGGGCGGAGCGGTGCTGCTCGGCGGCCTCGCCAAGAACGCCTCGACCGCTGAGGGCTCCTCCGCGATCGAGAACGCGCTCAAGCGCCACGAGGGACGGACCGGTGCGGCGAAGGTCGACGACATCGATCAGACCGACGGCGGCAAGATCGTCTCGCACATCCTCGGCGACGACGAGCAGAAGGTCACCCAGAAGCTCACCGAATCGAAGGAGACCGCCGGCATCGACTTCGGCAAGCTCCTTCCGATCCTCGCTCCGATCGTGATGGGCCTGATCGCCAACGCCACCAAGGACAAGTCCGCGAAGTCCGCGCCTGCAGAGTCGCAGTCGGGCGGCGGCGGAATCGGTGACGTCATCGGCGGCATCCTCGGCGGCGGCTCCACGGGCGGCGGCGGAATCGGAGACATCCTCGGCGGCATCCTCGGCGGCGGAAGCTCGTCGGGCGGCGGCGGAATCGGAGACATCCTCGGCGGCCTGCTGGGCGGAAAGAAGTAGCCCCCGCCAGCCTGCCGGACGACACCCCTGCGGCCCCCTCCTGAGGAGGCGACCGCGGGAGTTCTCCGTCTCCGCGAGGAGTGGGATGCCGCGGCTCAGCGCGCGGTGAACACGATGCGACCGCCCGCTCGAGCCGCCGAGCACCCCGGCAGATCGATGGGCCCCTGACCCGACCAGTCGATCGCCAGACGAGCGACCTCGAGGGTCTGCGATCGGGTCAGGCTCACGCCGAACTCGCTGTCGACCACGAGTCGGATGATGCGGTTGCGGAGAGCGGCGGGGTTCGCGGCGAGTGCGGCGACGCTCACGGAGATCCCCGCCTCGGCGTGCTCGACGATGTCCTCGATCGTCTCGTGGATCATCTCGTCGAACGCCTCGGCGTCTTCGCGCAGCTGCTCGGCGGTGCGCGCGAGCGCCTCGGCGATGCCGGGGCCGAGCTCGGTCTCGAGCACCGGAAGGACCCGGTCGCGCACCCGCACCCGGGCGAACCGATCCTCTGTGTTGTGCGGGTCGTCCCAGACCTCGAGATCGGATTCCGCGCAGAACGCTCGTGTGGTCTCGCGCCGCACCCGGAGCATCGGGCGCGCCCAGCGCAGTCCGTCATCGTCCTCTCGCACGGGAGCCATCCCCTGCAGGCTCGCGGCGCCGGATCCGCGTGCGAGACCGAGCAGCACCGTCTCGGCCTGGTCGTCGAGCGTATGCCCGAGGATCACGGCCGCCGCACCGGCATCCGTCGCGGCGTCCTTCAGCACCCGGTACCGCGCGTCTCGCGCCGCTGCCTCAGGGCCTCCGTCAGCGCCGACCTCCACGCGCACGACCAGCGCGTCGAGCCCCAGCGCGGCCGCCGCTCTCGCAGCGCGCGCGGCGACGGCATCCGACCCGTTCTGCAGCCCATGGTCGACGGTGAGCGTGCCCACCCGAAGCCCGAGCTTGGGCGCCTCGAAAGCGGTCGCCGCGGCGAGCGCGAGGGAGTCCGCTCCCCCGGAGAGAGCGACGACGACTGTCGACCCCTCGGGCAGATCGGCGAGCGCGGTGCGCACGGCGAGGCGGATCTCGGCGATGACGGGAGAGAGCGACGGCACAGACCAACGGTAGATCACGGGGACGGATCACCGCACAGCGCTCGCGCTCGACGGGCATCGCGCTCTAGCCTGGCGCCGTGACGGATCACGTGCTGCGGTTCAGGACCGAACGATTCAAGGCGTTCGTCGACGCGGTCGTCGCCATCGCGATGACGCTGCTGATCCTGCCGCTGATGGAGTCCGTGTCCGAGGCCGCCGCCGGAGGTCTGGGCACCGCCGAGTTCTTGCAGGAGCATGCAGGACAGCTGCTGAGCTTCGGGCTGAGTTTCGTCCTCATCGCCAATTTCTGGATGGGGCACCACCGACAGTACGACGAGGTCACGCGGATCACGAGACCGCTTCTCTGGCTCAACGTGGCCTGGATGGCGACGATCGTCTGGCTGCCGGTGCCTACGGCGATGCTCGGCCAGATGGACACCGACCCACTGCAGGTGGTCCTCTACATCGGCACGCTCATCGCCACGCAGATCACCACGCTCGGCGCGCGCATCTATCTGCTGCGGCACCCTGACCTGACGAAGACGCCGCCCTCCCGCATCCGTCACGGTGCCGCCGCCGACATCGCCTCGATCCTGCTCTCGGCGGTGGCGATGCTGCTGGCGATCAGCCTCGGAGGGGTGGGGTACCTCGCCCTGCTGCTGCTCTGGCTCACCGGACCTCTGTCATCGCTCCTGGATCGGCTCTGGACGCGGATCGTTTCTCATCGCGCCGACCAGCCGCCGTCCATCGCATAGCTCGCCCCGGTGACCATCGACGCCTCGTCGCTCGCCAGCCAGGCGACCAGCGATGCCACCTCGTCGGGCTCGATCAGGCGCTTGATCGCGCTTTCGGTCAGCATGATCTTCGCCAGCACCTCGGCTTCAGGGATGCCGTGCACACGCGCCTGGTCGGACAGCTGCTTCTCGACCAGCGCCGTGCGCACGTAGCCGGGGTTGACGCAGTTGCTGGTGACGCCGTGCTCCCCTCCTTCGAGCGCGGTGGCCTTCGACAGTCCCTCCAACCCGTGCTTGGCCGCGACGTAGGCGGACTTGTAGGGCGATGCGCGCAGTCCGTGCACCGATGAGACGTTCACGATCCGGCCGAACCCGTTCGCGTACATCTCCGGCAGAGCCGCGCGGATCAGCAGGAACGGAACCTCCAACATGAGGGTCACGATCCGTCGGAAGTCCTCGGGATCGAAATCCTGGATCGGGCTGATGTGCTGGATCCCGGCGTTGTTCACCAGGATGTCGACACCGGCCAGCACGTCGGCCAGCCGGTCGTCGGTGACGGCGGCCGGCTCCAGCAGATCGACCACCCAGCTCGAGCCTCCGACCTCGGCCGCGGCGGCCTCGCACTGCGCGCGATCCTTGTCTGCGACCACGACGTGAGCGCCACGCGCGGCCAATGCTCGCACGACCGCCAGGCCGATCCCGCTGGCGCCTCCCGTCACCAGGGCTCGGCGGCCGCTCAGCGACAGACCGGCCGCACCCGGCCTCTCGATGCTTCGCTCGGTCATGCCGCGCTCACCCGGGGAGTGTTCAGCCCGTGCTTGCGTGCATCCGCGTCATCGATGTCGTGCAGGGACACCCCGCGGGTCTCCTTGAGGGTGACCACCGCGACCGCGGTGACGGCGCAAGCTGCCGCGACGTAGATCGCCACCGGCAGCCACGAGCCGAAGTCCTGCAGCAGGGCCGTGGCGATGATCGGCGCGAGCGAGCCCGCGACGATCGAGGTGACCTGGTACCCCAGGGAGACGCCGGAATAGCGCATACGGGTCGGGAACATCTCGGCCATGATCGCCGGCTGCCCCGCATACATGAGCGCGTGGAAGCACAGACCGATCGTGACCGCCGCGATGATCACGAACGGGTTCTGGGTGTCGAACATCGGGAATGCGAAGAACGCCCAGCTGGCTCCGAGCACCGCGCCGGCGAGGTAGACGGGCTTGCGTCCCCAGGCGTCCGAGAGCCGGCCGACCTGCGGGATCACGACGAAGTGGATGGCGTGCGCGACCAGAAGCGCCAGCAGCAGCTGACTCGTGTCGTAGGCGTGCACCGTCTTCAGGTACACGATCGTGAACGAGACGATGATGTAGTACAGGATGTTCTCCGCGAAGCGCAGGCCCATGGCTCCGAAGATGCCCCGCGGGTACTTGCGCACGACCTCGAGCACTCCGTAGCTCACGGCCTTGTCGGCCTCGACCTGTGCGCGGGCCTCGAGGAAGATGGGCGCCTCGCTGACGTGCCGGCGGATGTAATAGCCGATGACGACGACGATCGCCGAGACCCAGAACGCCACGCGCCATCCCCAGCTCAGGAACTGGTCGGCGGGAAGCGCCCAGGACATGCCGAGCAGCACCAGGGTCGCCAGCAGGTTGCCCACCGGGACGGCGGCCTGGGGCCAGCTCGACCAGAACGCGCGAGACCTGTCGGGGCTCTGCTCGGCGACCAGCAGCACGGCACCGCCCCATTCACCGCCGACGGCGAACCCCTGGATGAATCGCAGGAGCACGAGCAGCGCCGGAGCCCAGTAGCCGATCGAATCGAAGCCGGGCAGGCACCCCATCAGGAAGGTCGCGACCCCGACGAGGATGATGGTGATCTGCAGGGTGTGCTTGCGGCCGAGCTTGTCGCCGATCTGGCCGAACACGATGCCGCCGAGCGGTCGGGCGATGAATCCGACCGCGTAGGTCAGGAATGCGGCGATGATGCCGTCGAGCTCGGTGCCGGCGTTGGGGAAGAAGAAGGTGCCGAACACGAGCGATGCGGCGGTGGCGTAGAGGAAGAACTCGTACCACTCCACCACCGTGCCCACCATCGAGGCGGCCACGATCTTCTTCAGCCCGGATGTTCGGGTCTCGACCTGCGAGTCGACCGGTTGCTCGACGCCCATGAATGCACTCCTTCGTGTTCTGCAGCGTCCTCGTCGACGGCTGCTTGGCGGGCCGGTATCCCGTCTGCGGGCGGCCTCCGCCAGTATGTGCACGCCCGGCTCTGTGCGCCAATGACCAGTCGAGCAGAGACGGAGTGCACAATTGCAGATGTGACATCTTCCCCGAGTACCTCCGAGCCGCACGCCGACGATCTCCTCATCCTTCTCGCCGTGTCGCGCACCGGTCGCTTCACTACTGCCGGCCAGAGCCTGGGGCTGAATCACACGACAGTCTCGCGACGCATCGCCGCATTGGAGAGAGTCCTCGGCGGGCGGGTCCTCGCCCGCAGCTCGGGAGGATGGGAGTTGACAGACCTCGGGCGCCGGGCGGTGCGCGCCGCCGAGGACGTGGAGACGGCGGTGGCGACGATCCATGAAGGAGAAGCCGAGTCCGATCAGATAGCCGGGGTCGTGCGGATCTCCGCCACCGACGGGTTCAGTGCGTTCATCATCGCGCCCGCGGTCGCGCAGCTGCGGCGAAAGTATCCGAGACTCAGCGTCGAGATCGTCAACGTCACCCGGCGGGCTCTGCAGTACCGTTCCGGGCTGGACTTGGAAGTGGTGGTCGGAGAACCGCAGGTGCACCGCGCCGAGGCCATCCGACTCGGCTTCTACACCTTGGGCATGTACGCGTCGCACGGGTACCTGGACGAGCACGGGACGCCCGGCGACTCCCATGAGCTGAGCAGGCATCCACTGGTCTACTTCGTCGATTCGATGCTCCAGGTCGACGATCTGGATGCTCCTCGACGACTCGTGCCGGGGATGCCGGATTCGCTCAGCTCCACCAACGTCTTCGTCCACGTCGAGGCCACACGCGCCGGCGCGGGGATCGGCTTCCTTCCGTGCTTCCTGGCCGACGGCCACGCCGATCTGGTGCGGCTCCTCCCCGACGACTTCGCCGAGCGCCTGCCCTACTGGATGGTGCTGCGTCCGGACTCGCTGCGCCAGCCCGCGGTCGCCGCGGTGGCTGCCGCCATCCGCGACCGCACGGCGGCCGTCCAGGATGCACTGCTCGGCATCGCCCCGGCCGCCGAACGCTGACAGCACCCGTCGACGGCCCGGCTAGGCTAGTGCGCGGCATCCAACCGTCATTTCTGAGGAGCACACGCATGGGCGCACACGACGCCGTCATCGAGATCCCGCGCGGCAGCCGCGTGAAGTACGAGGTCGACCACGAGACCGGACGAGTGCACCTCGACCGCGTGCTCTACACGACCTTCGGGTACCCCGCCGACTACGGCTACTTCGACAACACCCTCGGCGAGGACGGCGACCCGCTCGACGTTCTCGTGCTCCTCGACCACGCCATCTACCCCGGCGTCGTCGTCGAGGTGCGCCCGGTCGCCGTGCTCAAGATGAGCGACGAGGCCGGCGGAGACGACAAGCTCGTCGCCGTGCTGTCGAAGGACCCCCGTTGGGCCCACATCCAGGACATCGGCGACGTCGCCGATTACACCAAGAAGGAGATCGAGCACTTCTTCGAGCACTACAAGGACCTCGAGCCCAACAAGTGGGTCAAGGTCGACGCATGGGGCGACGCCGCAGAGGCGCAGCGCATCCTCGACGAGGCGATCGTCCGCTTCGGCGAGCAGGGTCACTGACCCCAGGCTCCGACGAGAAGACCCCCGGTTCCGCTCAGCGGTCGGGGGTCTTCTCGTCGTGGTCGATCTCAGACCGAGACGCCGCGATCTGCGAGGAACGTGATCGGGTTGGTGTACGCGCCGTTGATGTACACCTCGAAGTGCAGGTGGCAGCCGACGGATGCTCCGGTGTTGCCGGCATAGGCGATGACCTGACCCGAGTTGACCCATGACCCGCTGCGGACGGCGAAGCCGCCGTCCCTGATGTGGGCATAGCCGGAGGAGACTCCCCCACCGTGCTGGATGCGGATGTAGTTGCCGTAGTTGCCGCGCGGACCGGCGTAGTCGACGGTGCCGGACTGCGCCGCATAGATCGCCGCGCCGCACCCGTTCGCGAGGTCGACGCCGTAGTGGTAGCCGGAGCAGGCTGCGCAGGGCTTGGGCCGCGGGCCGAATCCGGCGCTCCGGTGTCCTCCGTGCGGTCGAACCCAGCCGCCGGAACCCGGCGAGCCGCCGACGCCTCCGCCGCCACCTCCGCCGCCGCCATTGCCTGCGGCGGCTGCCGCGGCCTCGGCCGCTTCGCGACGCTTGCGCTCCTCCTCCGCGACGCGCACGCCCTCCTTGTACCCGGCCACGGTCGTCGCCGTGGCGTCTTTCAGGGCTGAGAGCTGTGCCTGCATCGTCGCGAGGTTCGCCGACTGCTCGTCGAGCGCAGCCTGAGCGGCGTCCGCAGCGGCCTGAGCCTCGATCATCTTCTGCTCGGCGATCTGCTGCAGGCGATCGCGCTCCGTGCGGGCGACGACAGCCTGATCGGTGAGCTGCTGGGCCGAGTTGCGGGCAGCGACCGCGTTGTCGTGCACCGTCTGGTTGTACTGATAGACCTTGTCCATCGTGCCGAGACGCGAGAGCAGCTGGTCGGCGTTGTCGGCCGAGCCGGCGAAGAACAGCTCGAGGGCGGTGTCGTCGCCGCCGTTGCGATACAGCTGCGCCGCGAGCTGGGCCGCCTTCTTCGTGGCGTCATCGGCGGCGACGGCCTGCTCATCGGCCTTCGACTGGAGCTCCTCCGCGACGGCGATGGCATCGAAGTAGGCGAGCTGCGCGGCGTTGTACTCCTCGCCCGCGAGCACGGCCTTGGCCTGCGCATCCGCCACCCGCTGCTTGAGCGACTGGATGAGTCCCTCGATGCGCGTGACCTCCGCTGCCTTCGCGGACTCGTTGTTCATGGCGTTCTGCACGTCGTCCCAGCTGGGGTACGAGGCGGCGTACGCGGCGGTCACTCCTGAGGAGACGCCGAAGGCGCTGAGGGCGACGACGCTGAGCGCGCCGAATGTGAGAGCGCTGCGACGGGTGACCGAACGGTCCTTCCAGAACGCGCGGCTCTCCGCAGGGGTCGGCGCGCAGCCGCAGTCGTCGGACGCCGCCGCAGCAGCATCCGACGTGGAGTGATGGTCGTTCACACGGCCCCTTTCGCCGGTTTCACAGATGCCACACTAACAACTTCTTTCACATCCGCACCAGGGGGCGGACAGCGGGAGAGGGCACAGCGATGTGAGTCCATCGTCCTCCTGAACACGCCCGGGAGACAGCAGGCTCGCCCTCGATTCGCGTTTTGCTCAGATCTTCCCTTATGCTTGAGCGTCGGCAAGGAAGTCCTCCGGGACAGACTTCGGCCCCATCGTTTAGCGGCCTAGGACGCCGCCCTTTCACGGCGGTAGCACGGGTTCGAATCCCGTTGGGGTCACTCCTTCCGGTACAATTGAAAACAAGTATGGCCCTGTAGCGCAGTTGGTTAGCGTGCCGCCCTGTCACGGCGGAGGTCGCGGGTTCAAGTCCCGTCAGGGTCGCTCTAAGCGACGGGCCCTTTTCTTCGAGAAGGGCCTTTCGTCTAGATGCGACAGGTCTAGCCGGTCGCATGGCTCTGTAGCTCAGTTGGTAGAGCGCACGACTGAAAATCGTGAGGTCACGGGATCGACGCCCGTCGGAGCCACAGGGTGATCATTACAGTCACCTTAGGAACCCTCGCCTAGCTTCTACATGGCGGGGGTTTCCGCTTTTTCCGGTGAGAGTCGGTGTCTGCTCCGCTCCCCTGGGCTGCTGGTTCTGCGCCTGTCGTCACGCGCTCCAGCCACGAGACGACACGTCTCAGGACGACCGACTCGATGCGTCGAGCAGGTGCACGGGCCGCAGGTCAAACACGCATCTGCTCGGCGGACAGCCGCGCCATACCTATGCGCCGTAATATACCGATATGGGACCTGAACTGCCCGTTGTGCCTGGGGCGCAGCGGAACCTCGGAGCTGAAGAGCTCTTTCGTCGACTCGCGACGTCGATCGCCGACGGCACCTACGCGCCTGGCGCGAAACTGAGCGACAAGGCGATCGCAGACGATCTGGGAGTCACCCGCACCCCCGTCCGAGAGGCCGTGCAGCGACTGGCGCGCGCCGGGCTGATGGAGGTCCACGCGAACCGCTACTCGATGGTCACCGACATCACCGACGAGCGGTCCCGCATCACCCGCGAGTTCGCCGCCTCTCAGGGCGGGGAGATCATCCGTGAGGCCGCGCTTGCGCTGTCCGAGGCGGATCTCGCCATCGCGTGCGAACTGATCGCCGACGCCATCCGGTCCGTCGAAACGGGCGAGGGATGGATCGAAGCCCATGTGGAGCTCTTCGAGTTCCTCACCGACCGCGCGCTCAACGATCTCTATCGACTCATGCTGAGCGACTTCTGGTATCTCGTGTTCCGCGACCTTTACCTCGGCGAGCCCCGGGTGGACACGAAGGAATCGCTCGAGGAGCTCGAGTCCGCGATGCGCGCCCGCAGCGCGAACGCCGGCGTGAAGGCCGTGCAGAGGATGCTCCGCCTGAAGTAGCGGCCACTCCCGAGGAAGTTGGTTCCGGTCCCCCGCGCCCGAACGGGGGGACCGGAGCAGTCGATGAGAAGGTCCGCAAGCGCACCCACCCCCATGTGGGCGCTCAAGACCGAGAGAACTCGAGGGCACCGTCTGGTTCGACCGACGGAGAGCGGCAGATGCTGCTCGTCGTGTTCTCAGCGTATGGCCGCACCCCGTCTTGACGCTGATCGGAGCTCATCCATTGACGCGGGCCCACTCCGACTGCTACGGCGGACTCCCGCGCGCCGACCGTGCCGGTGGCGACGACGTGCGTCCGGGCTGGATACGCTCGAACCATGCTCGAGACGCTCACCGGATTCGCCGTCGTGGGAGTCGCGATCGCACTCGGCTATCTGCTCGGCCGGATCGACCTGCTCGGACCGCACGCCCGGCACGTGCTCGGGCGTCTGATCTTCTTCGTGCTGTCGCCGTTCCTGCTCTTCACCGTGCTCGCCCACGCCGATGCGAAGATGCTCTTCTCCTCGCTGCTCCCCGTGTCGGCGATCGCGGCCGTCGCGATCATCGGGATCTACACACTCATCGCGCGGCTCTGGTGGAAGCGTCCGGTCGGAGAGACCCTGATCGGAGCGCTGTCGGCGGGGCAGGTCAACTCGAACAACATCGGCATCCCGTTGTCGCTCTACCTTCTCGGCAGCGCCGCGTACCCCGCACCGGTGGTGCTGATGCAGCTGCTGGTGTTCACCCCGATCTCGCTGACGATCCTCGACGCCGTCACGAGCGATCGCGTATCGCTGCGAAAGACGCTCGTGCGCACGGCGACGAATCCCATCATCATCGCGTCGCTCCTCGGCACGCTCATCTCGGTGCTGGGCCTCACAGTGCCGCCCATCATCATGGAGCCGGCTCAGCTGATCGCCGATGCCGCCGTGCCGGTTCTGCTGATCAGCTACGGCATCTCCCTGCACGGCCAGCGCGTGCTCGGCGCTCCCGGCCACCGGCGGGACATCATCCTCGCCACCTCGCTCAAGCTCATCGCGATGCCGCTGATCGCGTGGGTGGTGGCCGAGTTCGTCTTCGGGCTCTCGCCGGCCGAGGTGCTGATCGTCGTGATCCTCGCCGCGCTCCCCACCGCACAGAACGTCTTCAATTACTCGCAGCGCTACGACATCGGCGAGACGATCTCGCGCGACACCGTATTCCTGACCACTCTCGGCCGCCTGCCCGTGCTGATCCTCATCATGTTCCTGCTGGGCTGAGCACCGCGTCGATCCGGGACTCGCGCACGTCCGACAGCGTCAGCGGAAGATCGCGCATCACGACGACACTGTCGAACACCGCTGAGCCGGCGGGAAGAGCGTCGAAGAACGACGAGCTCACGCTGTGCAGGTGTGCGTTCTCGACCCTCCACGCGTCGGTGGTGAGCGCGACCGATTCGACGCCGCGCCCTCCCCGCGCCGCCGACCAGCCGAGCCGACCGGCGCGATAGAAGTCCGAGGCCTCGTCGATCGAGGCGAAGAGAGAGCTCGACCATGCGCCTCCCACCTCGACATCCGCACAGAGACTGTGCTCGCCGGCATCCATCGTGACCACGTAGCGATCATCCCCCTCCTCGATCTCGAACCTCGCTCGGCGATGCACCCCCGGGAAAAACCGTCCGCCGAAGATGACCGGATGCCACGCCGAGCTGTGCCGACCGACGATGAAGACGCCTTTCTGCACGCCATCCGCGGTGTCCCACTCGACGGCGACCCGGTGGGCGGCGTTCTCGGAGCGCAGACCCCACCGGCGCCGTGCCCAGCTCGGTCGGATCGACTCCAGCCCCAGCACGCACACGCCGGCCACCGCAGACCCCTCGACGATCTGCGGGCGGAATCCCGTGGGCAGCAGGGAGGCGGCGACCTCCGGCTCGACCCGATAGGTGATCAGGAGTCGCCGACGGAGCTGAGCACGGACACCGCGGATGATCGTCATGCCCCGAATGTAGCACTGGAGCTAAATTCCTCCAAGGCCTCGGGGACGAGGTGCACGTAGGTTGTATCCGTGGACAATCCGCTCATCTACATCGCCGCGATCGGCGCGATCATCGTGCTCGCGATCCTCCTTCCCCGCTGGGTCCGTCGCTCCACCGGCGCCGCCGGCGGCAGAGCAGGGCAGCATCACGCGGCCGACCGCCTCAGCGGGATACTCGAGGAACTGGGCGCGACGCTGGTGCTGCAGACGTCTGAGGCCACGGCGAGGGAGATCGTCGACGGGGTCGTGCGTCAGCAGCCACGCAAGTTCACCCCGCTCGCGAGCGGAGGCTACGGTATCCGATTCGTCGCACCGGATGACGCGATCGTGCGGGTGGTCGACGATGAGAACGGGACCCGTCTGCAGGTGGAGAGGATCCGCGAGCATCTGGGCGTTCCCAACACTTCCGAGTTCTGGTCAGACCTGCGCTCCGCCGTCTCCGCCGCAGCACGCGCTGAGGGCGTCCAGGTCTCGCCCGGGCCGCCCTTGCGGCACCGGCGCGACGATGCGACCGAGTCGTGGATCGCGGAGTAGAGAAGCCCAGTGCGTACCGGAACATCGGGTGCATCTCACAGCCGTCGCAACTAGGCTGTGTTACTGCTGATCACGCACCGGCCAGCCCACAGTCGGCCTCGCGACGGCACCATTTCTCATCACAGCTCTCAGTCCCTGTGACCTGCGCCGGAAAGGCCGACCCATGAGTGAATCCCCCGACAACGACCGGACCCCCGGCTTCTTCGACAAGCTGATCGAAGAGACGCCGCGCGAGCAGTCCGGCTTCACGGCCTCGTTCCGCGGCTACGACAAGGCGGAGGTCGACTCGGCCCTCAGCACTCTGCGCAATCAGCTGAAGCAGGCGAAGGCCGACCTCGCCGCCACCGAGGCACGTCACGAGGACGCAGTCGAGGCGCTTCGCGAAGAAGAGCGCATCGCCCGCGAAGAGCTCGAGGCGGAGCTCCTCGCCACCAAGGCGAAGGCTGCCGAGACCGAGCAGCAGGTCGCCACCCTCACCAACGAGCTCGTCGACACCCCGCGCGCGGACGGCCAGGAGGCACCGTCGCGGGAGCAGTTCGAGGCGATCCTCCGGGTGGCCGAGGAGCAGGCCAACGTCCTCATCCAGAATGCCGCCGTGCAGGCCGACCGTCTGATGGCGGCCGCGCGCGAAGAGGTCACCGCACAGCGGGCCGAGGCGGATGCCGACGTCACCCGCATCATCGCGCACGCTCAGCACGACGCCGACCAGGTGCGCCTGAAGATCGACACCGAGTACACCGCCCACCAGGCGACGCTCGAGCGCGAGGCAGCGCACGCCGCCGAGCGGGTGCACCAGGCGACGCAGGAGGCGACGGCCATCCGCACCGAGGCGGAGAAGGGCGCTGCGGCGCTCCGCTCGCTCGTCACCCGGGAGACCACCCAGCTGCGCGCCGAAGCCGAGCGCGAGGTGCGCGAGATGAACGCCCGCGTCCTCGAATTCGAGGAGACGCTCACCCGTCGGCAGGACGACGCTCAGCAGGAGTTCCTGGTGCTGCACAACCAGGCCGTCGCCCACGCCGAGCGCATCACCACGGATGCCAACGAGCAGGTGGCCGCTTCGCTCGATCACGCGCAGCGCATCTCGGCGAAGGCTGACGACTACGAGCGCCTGATGCGGTCACAGGCGCAGACCATCGAAGCGGATGCTCAGGTGCGCGCCCGCGACACCCTGGACCGTGCCCGCGTGAAGTCGCAGAAGATCGTCGACTCGGTGACGGGTCACACGTCCGCCGTGCTGCGGGACGCCGAGGACCACGCGCGCCAACTGCGCTGGCAGCAGCAGCAGCTCGCCAGCTTCATGGCCGAGGTGCGCGAGCTGATCCGCCCGGAGGGCATCTTCAGCGACGAGGCATCAGCCGTCGGCTCTGCAGCAGCCGCGTCGCAGGTCGACGACGACACCGACGCCGAGACCGTCGAGGTCGAGGAAGCCGAGCTGATCGACGACTCCGACGACGCGGTCGACGAGGTCACCGGCGACGAGGAGTTCCGCGGTGACGAGGCACTGGAGGACGAGCTCCTCGACGAGAACGCCGAGACGATCGACGGCAAGATCACCATCGAGGTCGTCGAGTCCGATCAGAAGGCCTCCCGCTGAGCGACTTCTCCTGACTGACCGAGCGGGGGCGTGGGCGGATATCCGCCCACGCCCCCGCTTCGTTCACCCGTCCTGCTATCGCTCGGAGCCGTCAGCGTGCACGCTGTACCTATGACAGACAGCGTGATCGAGGTGCGGGATCTCCGCAAGGAGTACGGGGGTGCCGTCGCAGTCGACGGCATCAGCTTCGACATCCGCCGGGGAGAGACCTTCGCTCTTCTGGGCCCGAACGGCGCTGGCAAGTCGACGACCATCGAGATCCTCGAGGGCTATCGTCACCGCACGTCCGGCGACGTGCGCGTGCTCGGTGTCGACCCCCAGCGCGGCGGTCTGGCGTGGAAGGCGCGACTGGGGATCGTGCTGCAGTCCACCGGAGAGGCCGGCAACTTCACCGTGCGGGAGCTGCTCACCGAGTTCGCCGGTTACTACCCCCACCCTCGTTCGGTCGACGAGGTGATCGCCGCCGTGGGGCTCGAGCACAAGCAGCGATCCAGAGCGGGCAAGCTGTCCGGTGGTCAGCAGCGCCGTCTCGATGTCGCCCTCGGGATCATCGGACGCCCCGAACTCCTGTTCCTCGATGAGCCGACGACCGGCTTCGATCCCGAGGCCCGACAGCAGTTCTGGCAGCTCATCCGCACCCTGAAGTCCGAGGGCACCAGCATCCTGCTGACCACTCACTATCTCGATGAGGCCGCCCGGCTGGGCGATCGCGCGGCGGTGATCACAGACGGGCGCATCGTGGCGATCGGGAAGATCGACGAGATCGGCAGGCCCGAGGCGAGGACGCCGATGGTTCGCTGGAGGGATGCCGCCGGCGTGCGCCGCGAGCAGCGCACGACCACTCCCGGTGCGGTCGTCTCCGAGCTGCAGCGCGCGGGCGGCGAGCCGGACGGCCTCGAGGTCGTGCGTCCCACTCTCGAGGACATCTACCTCGGCCTCATCCGTGAGCACGGAGCCGCATCCGATTCCGATCCGACCGCAGAGGCCCTGCGGGCAGATGTGGCGGAGTCCGCATGAGCACCACGACTGCCACGCCGAACTTCGGGCTCGCTCGCACGGTTCGCCTCGGGGTACGCCGCATCCCGTTCGAACTGCGTCAGTACTTCCGCGCCAGCGACCAGGTCTTCTTCACCTTCCTGTTCCCCACCCTCATGTACCTCATCTTCGCGACGATCTTCACGGGCGACATCGGCGAAGGGCCCGACAAGATCAGCATGGCGACGTACTACCTTCCCGGTCTCGTCGCAGGAGGCATCTTCCTCTCCGGGATGCAGGGCCTGTCGATCGAGATCGCAGTGGAGAAGAGCGACGGAACCCTCAAGCGGCTGGGCAGCACGCCGATCTCACCGGCGACGTACTTCATCGGCAAGATCGGTGAGGTCTTCGTCACCGCGATCCTGCAGATCACTCTGCTGCTGGTCGTCGCGGTCGTCCTCTATCAGGTCGAGCTGCCCTCGGATGCTGAGGCCTGGGGTCGCTTCGCCTGGGTCTTCGTGCTCGGCCTGCTCTCGTGCACGCTTCTCGGCATCGCACTGTCTGCCGTGCCGCGGTCGGGCAAGACGGCGTCCGCCGTGGTGATCCCGGTCGTGCTGCTGCTGCAGTTCATCTCCGGCGTCTACATCGCCTTCACCGCGCTGCCGGAATGGCTGCAGAACGTCGCTTCCGTCTTTCCCCTCAAGTGGATGGCTCAGGGTATGCGCGCGGCGATCCTGCCCGAGTCGTTCTCCTCGGCAGAGCCGAGCGGATCATGGGATCTCGGGCTCGTGGCGGTCGCCCTCGCCGCATGGCTCGTGGTCGGCTTCATCCTCAGCCGCGCGACGTTCCGCTGGATCCGGCGGAACTGACCGTCTGGCATGCGAACGGCCCCATCCCGAAGGATGGGGCCGTTCGATGTGCGGGTCGGCTGCGATGCCGCGAGAGTGTTTACGCCCGGACGAACTGGGCCGCTGCGGGGCAGTCGAACGGATCAGCACCCGCGGCGAGACCGACGCGGTTGAGGTACTCGATCACGATCGCGTACGACCGGCCGAGGCTGGTCTCGGTGTAGGGCACGTTGTTGGCGGCGCAGTAGTCGCGCACGACCTCGCGAGCCTTCGAGAGGTGCGGGCGGGGCATGTTCGGGAACAGGTGGTGCTCGACCTGGTAGTTGAGTCCGCCCATGAGCCAGGTGGCCCACCATCCGCCACGGATGTTGCGAGAGGTGCGCACCTGCTTCGAGAAGAAGTCGAGACGGGCGTTGGGATCGATGATCGGCATGCCCTTGTGGTTCGGCGCGAAGGACGCGCCCATGTAGACGCCGAAGACGGCGAGCTGCACACCCATGAAGGCGAATGCCATGCCGAGCGGCAGCATCAGGAACACAGGCACGAGGACGATCGCGAACCGGAGGGCGATGAGGCCCAGCTCGATCCAGCGGCCCTTGGCCTTCTTGCTGGTCACCAGGTGCTTCACGCCCAGGTAGTGGAGGTTCAGGCCCTCGAGCGTCAGCAGCGGGAAGAACAGCCACCCCTGCTTGCGCGTGATCAGACGGACGATACCGCGGGACTGCGCGGCGTCGGTCTCGAGGAACGAGATCGTGTCGACCTCGATGTCGGGGTCCTTGCCGACCTGGTTCGGGTTGCCGTGGTGCTTGGTGTGCTTGGAGTCCCACCAGGAATAGCTGATTCCCACCACGCCGGCGGCGAGGATGCGGGCGAGGCGGAAGTTCGCCGGGCCCGTGGAGAGGATCTGACGATGCGCGGCCTCATGGGCGAGGAACGCCACCTGCGTGAGGATGATGCCGAGAGCCCCGGCCATCAGGAGCTGGAGCCAGCTGTCGCCGAGAAGGATGAAGCCGGTGATGACTCCGCCCAGAGCCACGGCGATGCCGGCGGCCACGAAGATGTAGAACCATCCGGCGCGCTGGAGGAGGCCGGTTTCGCGGATGACCTGCGAGACCTGCTTGTACGCGTGGGTCATCGGAGGAATGTCCGCATTGCCCGAATACGTCTGACGTACCGGTCCGAGAACTGCGTCGGTCTTTTCGACCTGTGAAATGGAGATGTCGCTCTCCCGTCGATCGGAGCCCTTGAGCTGATGTGAAGCCCAAGGCAGATCGCCGAACGCTTAACTCAGGCTAACCCTGCCCTCATGCGATTTGGGGAATACATCAGCATCCCTTGACGATTCACAGTTCCCCCGCATGGAACGGTCAGGCGCGTGCGCGACGCGGTCGGCTGCGGAGGGCGCGGCGAAAGGGAGAGGTGAGGCTGCGCGGGCGAGATCTCGGCGCATTCGCGCTCTCGAGGGCGTCACGGGCGGCATCCAGCGACTCGAACGAGCCGAGGTCGTCACCGCGCTGGTCGCGGGCGACATGCGCGGTGCCGTCGAATTCGACGAACCCGGCGAACTCGCCGCCGCGGGTCGCGACGTGCACATCTGTGTCGGCCTGTTTCCAGGTCAACGGATCGGAAGGAGGAAAAGTGGTCGTGCTCATGGTGATACTCATTGCTGTGTGACGGGCACGCGTTGTCGCGACCCGCAAGATGTGAGATCGAAGGCGGATGCCGCGCGCATCGATGCGCTTGGTCCGTAATGGCCCTGATCAGTGGCTCCGTGGTGGCCTAGAGGGCGGCCAGAACTCACGTTGCTCCATCAGTCTAGCAGGTCGGCGCCGCGCACGCGGGCCTCCGCCTCAGCGGGCTTCCACACGCGCCGTGGATGACCGGACGATCCAGCCACGATCCAGCGCCCCTCGGGCTCCGGCTGCGGGGCCTCAGCGGCTTTCGAGCCGTCCGACTCCTCCCCCGCATCCCACGCCTCGCGGATGATCTGCCTCGGGTCGTACCGCCGAGGATCCACGGCGGTCCATTCCTGGCGGATGCTCGCCACTCCGGCCTCCTGCTCGGCTCGCCGCGCCGCCTCGCCGACGGTGAGCGTCACCCGGCGGACGAGGGCGCCGAGACGGCCCGCATACTCCGGCAGTCGCCGAGGACCGATGATCACGGCTGCGATCAGTGCGACGAGGAACAGCTTCTCGATCGTGAGTCCGAACATCGTCATGCCTCCGTCGTGCCGACGGCCGACTCCCCGACCCTGCGGTCATGCAGCCATGCGAGCAGCAGGGCGATCAGGAACAGCAGGGTCATGGGGATCGCGATCAGGAACATCGACAGCACGTCGGCCGCGGGGGTCACGACCGCACTGAAGAGGACGATCGCGACGACGACGAGACGCCAGCTCCGCGCGATCGCCGCCGCCGACACGACACCGAGCAGGTTGAGCATCACGACGAACACCGGGAGCACGAAGGCGACCCCGGTCGCGAGCACGATCTTGAGGATGAAGTCGACGTAGTACGACGCCTGCAGCAGCGTGCTGTCCTCGGTCGAGGCGAAGCTCGCGAGCAGCTCGACCATGTGGGGGAAGAGAAGGAAGCCCATCAGGCATCCGCCGATGAACAGGGGAACGGATGCCGCCAGGAAGCCGAACGTGTACCTCTTCTCTCTGGTGGTCAGACCCGGAGCGAGGAACGCGAGCAGCTCGTGCATCCAGACGGGACTCGACAGCGCGACACCGGCGAAGAGCGCGATCTTGAGCCGAAGGTCGAAAGCCCCGGTGATGCTGTCGTAGTTGAGGCTCGCATCGCGCGATTCGGCGAGCGCACTGATCGGTGCTCGCACGACCTCGAGGATCTGGTCCGAGAGGAGATACCCGGCGACCACCCCGGTCAGGAGCGCCGCCGTCGCACGGAACGAGCGCGTGCGCGCCTCCCGCAGGTGCGAGGACAGCGGCATCCGGGCCAGGGCGGGCGCGGTGCTCGCCTCGACGGCATCAGCGGCGAGCGAGGACACGGTTTACTCCGCGGGCCGCAGGGCGGGCTGCGGGAGGTCTGCGGACTCCCGAGCGTCGACACGGTCCCGGCCCCTCGGCGTCGGCTCGACCCGTGCCTCGTTCGAAGGCTCGGCGACCTCCGATCTGAGGATGCGCATCGACTGGCCGACGCTCTTGGCGAGGGCGGGGAGCTTCGCGGCGCCGAAGACGAGGACGACGATCGCGAGGATGATCAGGGCGTGCCACCCTGTGAGGTTCTGGAGCATGGTCTCTGTTCTTTCGCGTGGAGGGGTTGTCGGGGTTCGGGTTCAGTCGGACGGCGGCTCGCCGCCACCACCGGGGCCGCCCGCGCCGCCCGACGGCGCGGAGCCTGCGCCGGGCGTCGTGGCCGTGTCGACGCCGACCACGAGCGTCGCGGTGTATCCGCTGCCGCCGCCGGTGACAGTGGCCAGCTGAAGGGCCCCGGAGTCGTCGCCGAAGACGTTGTCGCCGGAGAGGCTCGTCTGCGACAGGTTCTGCGTCGAGCCCGGGTAGCGGGAATCGGCGTAGACGGTGGCGCAGACATCTTCGGGCAGTGCCAGCTGGGACGTGGCGATGGCGTTGGCCGAGTCGGTGATCGAGGCGAGGTCGGGGTAGACCTCGAAGTGGATGTGCGGCCAGCGGCCCGAGTAGCAGCCGGGGAAGATCGACGTGAACGAGACCTTCCCCTCGGCATCCGCCACCTGCACTCCACGGAGGTAGGTGACGTCCTCGAGCCCCGACGAGTACATCGAGTACTCCCCCTCAGCCGTGCAGTGCCATGCGTACACCGCGACGCCCTCGAAGGGGACGCTGCCGTTCGCGAGGTCGACCACCTGGAACTCGAAGGTCAGCGGGATGCCGTCGGCTGTCGCCGACCCGTCGATCGACGTCGTGATGTCCTGTCGCACGATGCCCGAATCCTCGAGGACGTCCGGTCCGTTCGATCCGTCTCCGGGGTAGGGACCTGCGGTCTCGTCGGGTATCTCGCCGGCCGCTGTCGTGGTCGACGACCCGGACGTCGTCCCCGTATCGCTCGTCGATGTCGACTCGCTCGTGCTGCCGCTGCCCGACGGGGCGCACGCGGCGAGCACCATCGCGCCCACCCCGAGTCCGGCGAGTCCGAGAATGCCGCGGCGCGTCACCAGGGTGCGGATGTCGAAGGCGGCGCCCTGATCCACGACCTCCTCATCGGCACGGTCGAGCAGCCGCCCCTCGTAGGTCGGGCCCTCAGGGGTCTGTACGGGTTCGGGAATGCGGCTCATGATCGTGCTCCTCTCGATGTGGATGGGTGTCGATGTACCCATGGTCACGGAGGAGCCGATCAGCGAGCTATGCCGCGTCTATGCAGAATCTATGGCTCTCGACGCACCGGCGGATGGAGGACGAGGACGACCACGATCACCACGAGCACGAGGGCGCTGACCGCCACGGGGATAGGCAGCAGGGCGTCGAGGAGGACGACAGCCGCACCGACCGGCACGACGGTGTTCACCACCCTGTCGGCGTTCTCGCGGATCGCGACCCACCAGACGCCGAGCAGGAAGATCGCGATCGGGATGGTCACGGTGAACGACGCCTGGATGGTGGAGAGATGGCTCTCCCCTATCAGGACGTCGAGTTCGACCTCGATGCCCGCCGAGAAGGCGGCGGCCGCGGCGAAGACGAGATAGTGCGTGTACCCGTAGCGGAGCGAGCGGCCGAACGTCGTGATCGCCCTGTGGTGCGGCGCCCAGAAGTAGATCCACCAGAGAGACGCGGTCACGACCAGGGTCAGCACGGAGATCGAGATGAGAGGGACGAAGGAGTCGAGTTCGTTCTTCGCGTCGATGATCGCATTGGCGGAGGCGAGGAGGCTCTCGCCGAGCACGATCAGGGTGAACAGCCCGTAGCGCTCGGTGATGTGATGGGGATGCCAGGGCGTCTGTCTGCGGTGCTCGGCGAACACGGGCACGCTGACCTCGACGAGAGCGAAGACCACGAAGGCCACGAGCTGGAGGGGGCCCGACGGGATGAGCAGGAACAGCACCCAGAGCACCTGCACGCCGGCGATCCCGATGGCGTAGCGACGCGCGGCGCCCTTGAGATCTCCCGCACCGCGGGACGCCCGCAGCCACTGCGCGATCATGGCCACACGCATGACGATGTAGCCGATCACCGGGACGGTGAAGTCCCCCTCCTCGAACGCCGCAGGGATGCCGGCAGCGAGCACGAGCACCCCGCCCATCTGGATGATGGTGGTGACGCGATACAACCAGTCGTCTGTGTCGAAGGAGGTGGCGAACCAGGTGAAGTTCATCCACGCCCACCACACGGCGAAGAACACCATCGCGTAGGAGGTGATTCCGTGCACGAAGTCGCCGTGGCTCAGCGCGTGGTGCAGTTGGGCCGAGGCGATGCTCACCGCGACGACGAAGACGAGATCGAAGAACAGCTCGAGCGTGCTGGCCGTGCGATGAAGCTGAGCCGGATCCCTCGGCAGCATGCGGCTGAGACGGAATCGAGGCGCTGAAGTGGTGGTCACGCGGTCAGAATATCGGGGGCCATTCTCCGACTAAGCAGATGTACCGGAATACAGGTTGATCCACTCCCGTGAATTATCTTCCCCTGAACGTTTGGTTCCGCTAGAGTGAACGAAGTCTGCAGTGCCTGCTGCCAGCACCACCGTGTGGGACGGTGACCGCAACCCGTGATGTGGGATCACGGATGCAGCAGGACCCGAGGGGTCGGGAACGCAGACGATGCCATGGACGTGGGGTCCGTGGTCTGGGGAATATCTGGGGATAACTATGGCGCACTGGGGAATTCTGCGTACATTCAAGGCTCAAGGGGCCTCGGCATGACTTCCGTCGAGGATGCTCTGAGCATCACTCGCGCGGGTTCGGTCTTCACGCCGGTCTCTGCTCCGCGAGCCGCGAAGTCGGTCACGCGCACGGTGGTCACACCGCGCGTGTCCGCAACGCTGGAGCGACGTCGCCAGTGGGAGCGGCGTTATCGGATGCGACTGCGGATCACGGATGCTGGGGTCATCCTGTTCGCGGTCGGAATCACAGCAGCGGTCCAGATGATGACCGGTGTCGCAGGGGAAGAGGCCCTGCGCAACGGCATTCTGCTGGCCACGCTCTGGTATCTGATGCTCGGCGCGCTGCACACCCGTGACGCAGCGCTGTTCCGCGCCAGCGCCACCGAGTACCGCGGTGTGGCACACGCGAGTGGATTGGCGTTCGGGATCATCGCCATGCTCAGCGTCGTGCTCGGCTGGCAGACGATGCAGCTCGTGCTGCTGGTCGGCCTGCCGCTCGGTGTCCTCACGCTGCTCGTCACGCGCTGGGCGTGGCGGCACTGGCTGACGGCGCAGCGTGCGCGAGGTCGTTTCGCCTCGCGCACGCTCGTCGTCGGCAACCGCGACGACGTCGAGTACGTCATCCGCACCCTGCACCCGATCGGCGCCTCCGGGTACCAGGTGGTGGGCGCGACGCTGCTCGACGGCAACGCGCGAGATGTCGAAGCACGCGGCGAGCAGTTCCCGGTGCTCGGCAACGTCAACTCCGTCTCCACCGTGGCTGCCGAACTGGGCGCCGACACGATCATCGTCGCAAGCCGCCCAGACGGCGAGCCCGACTTCGTGAAGCACCTCAGCTGGCAGCTCGAGGGCACCGCCGCAGAGCTCGTGCTCTCGAGCCGCCTCACGGATGTCGCGGGCCCGCGCATCTCCTTCGCCCCTGTCGAAGGTCTTCCGCTGATCCAGGTGCAGATCCCCTCGTACGAGGGCGGTCAGCACGTGCTGAAGCGCGCACTCGACATCGCCGTCGCGTCCGTTGCTCTCATCCCGATCGCACTCATCACGCCGATCCTCGCGCTCCTCGTCAAGCTGGACTCGCCCGGACCGCTGTTCTTCTCGCAGGAGCGCGTCGGTCGCGACGGTCGCACCTTCAAGATCATGAAGTTCCGCTCGATGAAGACCGACGCCGAGCAGCAGCTCGCGACGCTCAAGGAGCAGAACCAGGGAGCGGGCCTGCTGTTCAAGATGAAGGACGACCCCCGCGTCACGCGGGTGGGCAGGATCCTGCGCAAGCTGTCTCTCGACGAGCTGCCGCAGTTCTGGAACGTCCTCATCGGCGACATGAGCGTCGTGGGTCCGCGCCCGCCGCTGCCCACCGAGGTCACCGCCTACGACGGCACCGTGTTCCGTCGGCTCTACATCAAGCCGGGCATCACGGGCCTGTGGCAGGTCTCCGGGCGCAGCGATCTCTCGTGGGACGAGAGCGTTCGCCTCGACCTGCGCTACGTCGAGAACTGGTCGGTCATGAACGACCTGCAGATCATGTGGCGCACCGCCAAGGTCATGGTCCAGCCCAGCGGAGCATACTGAGTACATGATCAAGGGGAATGCCCTCACCATTGCGATGGTGGGGACACGGGGGGTGCCCGCGGCCTACGGCGGATTCGAGACGGCTGTCGAAGAGGTCGGTCGACGGCTCGCAGACCGAGGTCACGACGTCGTCGTGTATACCCGGGGTTCGCAGAGCCGCGACAAGAAGCACCTCGGAATGCGCGTGGTCCACCTTCCCGCCATCCCGGTGAAGCAGGTCGAGACTCTGAGCCACACCGGTTTCTCAGCGCTCCACTTGATCTTCCGGAGGCGTCCTGACGCGGCGTTCGTGTTCAATGCCGCCAACTCACCGTTCGTCCCCCTGTTCCGCCTGCGGCGCGTACCCACCGCCCTCCACATGGACGGCCTCGAGTGGCGTCGATCCAAGTGGGGCCCGCGCGGCAAGGCGTACTACCGATGGGCGGAGCAGTTCGGCGTGCGCACGAGCGACGCGCTGATCGCGGACGCCCCGGGGATCGCCGACTACTACACGCATCAGTTCGACGTGCCGACCGAGATGATCCGCTACGGCGCTCCCATCCTCGACTCGGTAGCCGATGCCCGCCTCGACGAGCTCGACCTCCGCGCCGGCGGATACCACCTGGTCGTCGCACGCTTCGAACCCGAGAACCACGTGCTCGAGATCGTCGAGGGATTCCGCCGGAGCAACGCGACCCTCCCGCTCGTCGTCGTCGGATCAGCCCCGTACAGCAACGAGTACACCGAGCAGATCCAGCAGGCAGCTCACGGCGACGACCGCATCCGTCTGGTCGGCGGCGTGTACGACCAGGAACTCCTCGACGCCCTGTACTTCCATGCCCTCACGTACGACCACGGTCATTCGGTCGGCGGCACGAATCCTTCACTCCTGCGGGCCATGGGCGCAGGCACGGCGACGATCGCCTTCGACGTGCCGTTCAACCGCGAGGTCCTTCATGACGACGGGTGGTTCTTCGCGACGCCCGACGACGCAGCAGTGGCCTTCGAGCGCGCCGAGGCGGACATCTCCGCAGCGCGAGAGAGCGGCCTGCGCGCGCAGAGGCGAGCGCAGGAGGTGTTCCGCTGGGACGACGTCGCAGACGCTTACGAAGACCTCGCCCGACGGCTCTCTACCGGTCACAGCGTGCACCGCATCGCTCGCCGCGCGAGACGACGGGCGGAGGACTGGTGAGCGGCGTGTCTTCTCGGACCGTTCTCGTCGCGCATCCCGGCGCCGAGATGTTCGGCTCAGACCGGATGCTTCTCGAGAGCGTCATCGGCTTCGTCGAGAGCGGCGCACGCGTCGTCGTCGCACTCCCGGCCCGCGGAATGCTGGATGTCGAACTACGCAGGGCCGGCGCCGAGGTCGTCATCATCCCGATGCTCGTGTTGCGAAAGGTCCTGCTCACGCCCCGAGGCCTGCCCACGCTCTTCCGCGACATGTTCCGGGGGCTCCGCGCTTCCTGGCGACTGATCAGCAGAGTGCGCCCGGACGTCGTCTACGTGTCGACGATCATCATCCCGCAGTGGCCCCTGGTGGCGCGCCTCCGCCGGCTCCGAGCCGTGAGCCACGTGCATGAGGCCGAGGCTTCCGGGAACCGCTTCGTGAACACCGTGCTGTACCTGCCGCATCTCGCTGCCCACCGCACGCTGGTGAACAGCCGATTCAGTCTCGACACGATCGCGCACGCCCTTCCGCTCCTCGCCCGCAGAAGCGTGGTGGTGTACAACGGCGTGGCATCACCCGAGCTCCCGGCCGCGCCCCGGCGCGACATCGACGGTCCGTTCAGAGTCCTGTTCATCGGTCGCCTCTCCCCCCGCAAGGGGCCGGATGTCGTCATCGACGCCGCGGCCGAACTGGCGCGCTCGGGGCACGACGTGCGGGTCACGCTCCTCGGCGCCGTCTTCGCCGGGTATGAGTGGTTCGAAGAGGAGCTGCGACATCGCGCCGCCGAATCGGGCGTCGAGGTGGTCTTCGCCGGTTTCCATCAGAGCATCTGGCCGTTCCTCGAGGACGCCGATGCGCTCGCCGTGCCCTCGCGCGTGGACGAGCCTTTCGGCAACACGGCGGTCGAGGGGATCCTCGCCCGCCGCCCGGTGGTGGCGAGTGACAGCAGCGGTCTGCGCGAGGCCGCCGGGGGCTATCCCACGTCGACGCTGGTGCCCGCTGACGATCCTTCGGCGCTCGCCGCTTCGTTCGCCCGGATCATCGAGCAGTGGCCGACGGTGCGCGAGGGTGTCGACGAATCGCGTCGCATCGCTCTCGATCGTCACGCCCCGGAGCAGTATCGGGCGACAGTGACCGGACACGTGGTCGACCCCACGTGAACCGCTCCGCTCTCGCCCGCTGTCAGGGCGCTGTCATGAGCGCTCTGACGGCCGCCCCCAGACGCGTGGACGCCATCTCGACAGTCCGGAGGACGCGCTCGTGGCGCGCCCGGCTCGTGTGCGCATCGGGGATGTCGAAGACCTCCTCAGGCCCGGGCCGACGCCAGCGCGGCGGTCTCGGGGGCTCGACGAGCCCGCGCTGCGCATTCATCAGTTCGGCGAGCGTCGAGAGATCGAAGTCCATCGCGGGAACCGGCGCCGCGATCGCATGCTCTGCGAGGGCGACAGCCTCGAGCAGTGTGAACGTGCGCGTCCGCGCCGACGGCCGGAGGAGCGCCACCGCGCCGCGCTCGGCCGCGGTCGCGGTGAGGATGAGCTCGGCCGAATCGATGTGGTCCGGTGCGAGTCGCACCGAGCGGTATCCCTCGGCGAAGTCCGACCAGCCCGCTCGTTCGGTCAACCTCGAACGCATCGTGTGGCAGACGGCCACTCCGCCACGCGCGCTGGCGCCCGCGGAGGCGAACACCGATCCCTCGGGTGCGCCGAACGTCGAGAACTCCCGAGCCATGAGGAACGAGATCACCGGCGATCGGCATACGTTCGCCGCGCAGACGGCGAGCACCGATTCGGGCCGCATTCATTCTCCTCACATGCCGGTGCCCCTAGGCTATACAGCGCACCTGCGTGCCTGCTCTGTGCGAGTGAATCCTGTGGGGGGCGAATCGACACGGATCGCAGGCAGCTGGACTTGGTACGGGGGAAGAACATGGATCTGAAGGATTACCTCACGGCTCTGCGGGACCGGTGGTATCTGCTCGTCGCTGCGACGGTCATCGGCGGGGTCGCAGGGTTCGCATACGCGACCGTCCAGCCCGACCAGTACGAGGCGACGACCAGCGCGTACGTCTCCTCGCAGCGCGGCGACACCGTGAGCGAACTCGTGCAGGGATCGCAGTACACCCAGAGCCTCATGCAGTCCTACGCCAACCTGGCGACGACACCCGCGGTGCTCGAACCGGTCATCGAAGACCTCGAGCTCGACAAGACGGTCGAGGGCCTGGCCGAGTCGGTGTCGGCGGAGGTCGAGCTGAACACCGTCATCGTCACCCTGACCGTCGTCAGCACCGATCCCGAGCAGGCCCAGGAGACGGCAGCCGCCGTCATGGACTCGCTCGCGAACGTGACCAGCGACCTGTCGCCCAAGGACGCCGCGGGAAGGCCGTCCATCGTTCTGACGACGGTGACGCCGCCGAGCGTGCCGAAGTTCCCCTTCGCGCCCAACACTCGCCTGATCGCGGTCACGGGCGCGGCTCTGGGACTCGTCCTCGCCGTCATCTACGCAGTCCTCAAGCAGCTGCTCGACACCCGCATCCGCTCCGAAGAGGACGCTGAGCGCTCGGCCGGCATCCCCTTCCTCGGGCGTATCCCCCGCCCCAGCGGCAAGCGCCGTGCGCAGCGGTCGTCGATCAGCGGACAGTGGGACTCCTCCGCCTCGACGCGCGAGGCGTATCGTCGCCTTGCCGCCAGCCTCGACTTCGCGGACATCGACGGAGACCTCCGCATGGTCGTCGTGTCCTCGGCGTTCGCGGGTGAGGGGAAGACGACCACCGCGGTGAACCTCACGCTCGCGCTCGCCGAGCGCCGCCCCCGGGTGCTCCTGATCGACGCGGACCTGCGCCGCCCCCGGATCGCAGAAGCCTGCGGACTCGACGGATCGGTGGGCCTGACCACTGCCCTCACGCACCAGGCATCCCTCGCGGATTCCATCCAGAACTGGGGCACCAGGAACATCGATGTGCTGACCAGTGGACTGCGTCCGCCCAACCCGACCGAGATCGTGAGCTCCACGGCTATGCAGGATCTGCTCCGCGAGGTGCGCGAGCACTACGACTTCGTGGTCGTCGATTCCGCGCCGGTGCTTCCGGTGAGCGACACGCTCACGCTCGCCCGCGCCTCGGGCGCGAGCCTCCTGGTGGGTCGATACAAGGTCACACGTCGCCAGTCGCTGCGCAGAGCCGTCGAGACTCTCACCGGTGCCGGCGCCCGCGTCATCGGCTTCGTGCTGAACGCGGTTCCGCCGGAGCACTCCTCCTCAAGCTACTACGAGGATGCCGAGGCCGCCGAGCCCGCCACCGAGAAGAAGGCACCGGAGACCCGCTCGTCCGAGAAGCAGGCCGCCTCCAAGAAGAAGACCGAGAAGGACGCTTCGGCCAAGACCGCGCGGTGATGCGACTCAGGTGAGCGACGCGAGCGTGTAGCCGAAGTCCCCGCCGTGTTCGCGGCGGTGATGGTCGGCGGCGATGACAGCGACGATATCCATCGCGATCACGGGAGTGAGGATCGCCGGGTCGACCCCCGCAGCACTCAGGAGGTCACACCATTCCTCTTCGAGCTCGCCACCACTGAGCGCGGCACGCATCGCGTCGTCTCTCACGGCGAGGGAGAGCGCGTCGTAGAAGAACGGCGCGGGACGCGCGTCCTCGAAGTCGATCGGGACCCAGTCCTCAGGACCATGACCCAGGACGTTCTCCGGCGTGAGGTCGCCGTGCGCGAGCACCCACGGAACCTCTCCCACGAGATCTGCTGCTCTGCCTGCCTCCTCCCACCTGGCCTGCCCCGACAGGCCCTCGAGCGCTGCCCGAGCCTCCGTCAGGAGCGGCTGTGCGGCCGCGTCGGCGGTGAGACGAGATGTCGAGATGACGAGGAGGGTGCGAAGGAGAGCGATCCGGTCCGCCGGCGCCCAGAGCTGCGCCGGCCGCCCTGGCACGCGCGCTTCCGTCAGCCGCCTGCCATCGTCGTCGAGATGCCACTCCACGGCGGAGTAGACCTCGCCGAGCGCGAGACGGCGCTCGCGATACTCGGGAGGGAGTGCAGTCCGACGCAGGTGCGTGACGGTCGAATCTGCGCGGTCGAAGCCGACCAGACCACCGTCCTTCGTCATCAGAACCCGGACCGGCATCTGTGCCGCCGGCATCCCCGCCTCCGGATCACCGAGACGCACGCGCCGCGGCGCCGCAAGAAGGCGCCGCATGTCGAGCAGTGCCCGCTTCGCGCCGCTCCCCCGTCCCAGATGATCTATCACGATCCGCCAACCCTGACGGTGCTCGGGAAGCACGGCAGACCGGGTGTCGAGAATCCGCCAGACTCCGGGCGCCACGTCGGCGCTGCGCTCGCGCAGGGCAGCGGCCAGCGCCGCCTTCGCCGCACGCTCCCGCGCGAACCCGTTCATCGCGACCGCTTGCCGAACGAGCGGCGGATGAAGGAGACCACGGTGAGCAGATCTTCACGCGTCCGGGGCGACACGAGCGTGAGGAGCAGCAGATAGGCGATGCTCGCTCCGACCGCCACGAGAACGGTCGCGATCGAGCTCCATCCCAGTGCGCTGATCCCGAGGGCAAGGAGCCCGCACGGCACGGAGACCGTCAAGAGTATGCGAAGGATGTTCGTGATGAGGGGCCTGGCGGGGACTCCGGTCACTCGAGACGCCCAGACGAGCGATGCGATCCAGTGCAGCGCATACGCCACCGTGCTTCCGACGGCGACGCCGAACGCCCCCCACGGGAGCCCGGCCAGGATTATCACGATCATGATCGGACGCACGACGAGGAACATCCGCAGCTGCGCCCCCGTGTTCGCCGTCGCGAGGAACATCCAGTAGGAGACCTGCGCGGTGGCACGAAGCACTCCGCCGATGGCCAGCACGGCGAAGATCGGCGCCATCGGCGCCCATTGCGGACCGAAGAGCACATCGACGATCGCCGGAGCCATTCCTGCGGCCAGGGCGAAGAGCGTCGCGGTGGCGTATCCCCCGACGATCTGCGCCTTCAGGAGGTAGCCGGCGAACCGCTCCTTCTCTTCGTGGATCCTCGAGAGCACGGGAAGCGCGACGCGCGTCATCGGCGCGTTGATCTGGTTGAGCGGGGCCATCAGGAGCTGGTACGCGCGGTCGTAGTAGCCGAGAGGGCCGGCACCCCACACGACACCGATCGCGATGTTGTCGACGTTCTTCGTTCCGTACGAGATCAGCTGCGTCAGGAAGAGCGCCGCTCCGAACTTCATGAACCGTCGGATCGACGTGCGTCGCTGCGGGAGTCCCGGCAGCCAGCGGGCGATGACGACCGAGAGCACGAGAAGCACCAAGGACGACGACAGCTGCTGCACGACGAGCGCCCAGTAGCCGAACCCCTGCAGGGCGAGGATGATGCCGACGGCGAATCCGACGGTGGGTGCGACGGCCTCGGTGATCGAGAGGCCGAGGAACCGCATCCGGCGGGTCAGGTCGGCCCGGTATTGAGTCACCATGCCGCTCAGCACGAAGCCGATCGACATCACGACCACGATCGCCGGGACCTGGTCGTTGGAGTACAGCAGACCGACCAGAGGGGCGGCGAGGGCGACGATGACGGCGCATCCCGTGCCGAGGGCCGTGTTCACCCAGAAGAGGTTCGTGCGCTCGCCGATCGAGACGTGCTTGGCCTGGATCGCAGCGCTCGACAGGCCGAAGTCTCGGAAGAGCTCCGAGATGCCGATGACCGCGGCGACCATCGCGATCAGACCGAAGTCGTCGGGCGTCAGTAATCGCGCGAGAACGAAGATCGAGACGAACTGGAGAACCGTCCGGTACAGCTGCCCGGCGAGTGTCACACTCGCTCCGCGTGCGGCCGCATCCCCTAAAGACGCGCGCTGAGAGCCCACTCCCGATACCCCCAGTATTCCGCCCCGATGAGCCCGTAGACTCGATGTGGGTAATACTACAGCCGCAGGCGGACGAGGGGGGTCACGCATGATGACGGTCGCGCCTCAGACCTCGCGTCTGCACAGGACTTTCTTCACCGACGCCGAAGCCGCTCTAGCACTGCTGACGCTGTTCCTCATCGGGGCTCGGATCTTCGTCGGCTCCGGCGTCAGCGTCGGTCAGGTCCTGGCCCTCGTGCTCCTCCCTCTCTGGGTGCCCCGGCTCGTGGCGAGCCGGGCCGGACTCTGGCTCGCGATCACCGCAGCCGTCTCCGCTGTGTCGGGCGTCTGGCTGACGGCCGTCGCCGCGCAGGACCATGACACCTCGCAGAGCACCCTGATCGCGACGACCCTGCTGTTCCTCAGCGTGCCCATGGTCGCGGGGATCGTTGTCTGGGCGCAACGCTTCGTCCCGCTGTGGACCATCGGCTTCACCTATGGGCTCGGAATGGTCGCGGCAGCCGTCATGCGCCCGTCCACCTTCGCCGAGAACCCCTGGAAGTTCGCGATCGGACTCCCGGTGGCTGTCATCGTCCTCTCGTTGACACTCCGCTCTCGACGACGTCTGAGCGACATGCTCGCCCTCGGCGCGCTGGCGCTCGTCTCCGTTGCGATGGACTCCCGCGCGTTCTTCGGCGTCTTCACCATCGTGCTGCTGCTGCTCGTGTGGCAGGCGATGCCGCGGATCTCGAACAAGCGGATGTCGGCGGCGAAGGTCCTCGTGTGGGCGGCGGCGATCGGCGTGACCGTGTACGTGATCGGAACGAGTCTCCTCGTCGAGGGCTACCTCGGCGAGGACGCCCAGGCGCGCTCCGTCGAGCAGCAGGAGCGAGCGGGCTCCATCCTCGTGGGCGGGCGTCCCGAGCTGGCCGCGACCGCCGCACTCTTCCTGAGTCGCCCACTCGGGTTCGGCGCCGGGACGATCGCCTCGCCGTCGGACATCCTCGTGGCCAAATCCGGGATGCAGGTGATCAACTACGACCCGAACAACGGCTACGTCGAGAACTTCATGTTCGGACCCACGAAGTTCGAACTGCACTCCATGACCGGGGATCTCTGGGCGTACTTCGGCTGGCCCGTGCTCATCTTCCTCGTCATCGCCGTGATCGTCATGGTCCGCAGAGTCGCCGTCGAGCTCGCCCGGGGAACCGCCACCGCGCTTCTGCTGTTCGCGGTGATCATCACCGCCTGGAACCTGTTCTTCAACCCGATCTACAGTTCAGCGCCCTTCTTCGGCCTCGCCCTCGGGCTCGCCTTGGCCGGGCCCCATCTTCGCTTCGAGGAATCACCGTGGCGAGAGAAGAGTCTCAGACGATGAGCGCGAGGCACCTTCGGGTGATGATGTCGACTCCGGCGATCCGTGAGACGACGAACCCCTACATCGTGCAGCTGGTGGATGCCGTGGGACAGGAGGTCGATGTCCAGCTCTTCTCGTGGCGCACCGCGATCCTCGGTCGCTACGACGTGCTTCATGTCCACTGGCCCGAGATCTTCACCTCGGCGTCGAGCGGCCCCAAACGCTGGGCGCGACGCGCGCTGACCGCGGCGCTGCAGAGTCGCATCGCCCTGACCAGGACCGCTCTCGTCCGGACCGCGCACAATGAGCGACCGCACGAGTCCACCTCGAGGGTGGACAGCGCGATCCTGCGGCGATGGAATCGACTCACCACCCTGTGGATCATCCTCAATGAGCGCACGCGCACCGAAACGTCCGCAGAGCGGGTGCTGATCCCTCACGGTCACTACCGCGATCATTTCGCACCTTTCCCGCGCCTGCAGGCGACCGACGATCTCGTGAGCGTGGTCGGACACATCCGTCCCTACAAGGGCATGGAGGAGTTGGTCGCAGCCGTCGCCGAGGACACGGAGCACGGAGCCTTCCGGCTCCATGTGGCGGGGAAGCCCGCTGACGCGGCGCTGCGGGACACGCTCACGAGGAACGCGTCCGGATCGGATCGCATCACCCTCGAGCTGGATTTCGTGGACGACCGGCGGATCGTGGAGATCATCTCCGCGTCCTCCCTGGTCGCACTCCCCTATCGTCAGCTGCACAACTCCGGAGTCGCACTCCTCGCGCTGTCACTCGATCGCCCCGTCCTCGTCCCCGACAACGCGGTGACTCGGGACCTGCAGCAGGAGATCGGCGCATCCTGGGTGCACCTGCTCGATGCCGACACCGAGCTCACGCGGGCCATCCGCGACGCGCTGCAACAGGGCATCCCCGACGGATCCCCCGATCTCAGCGCTCGGGAGTGGCCGGTGACGGCCCGCCAGCACGCCACGGCATACACCCGTGCAGCAGAGATCCGCGGGCACCGATGAGGTACCCGCGGATCTGTGTGCTGTGAGTCTCTGTGGTGACTCGATGGTGCCGGATCAGGGGATCGCGACGACCTTGATGCTGCCGAACGACACGGTGTAGGGCACGTTGGTCGTGCCCGAGCCGAGGTACGCGGCGACGCCGACGTGGCCCGCGGCCTGCAGCGCGGCGGTCGCATCCGTCGTGCTCACCTGCCAGGCGGCGGGTTCGGTCGTGCCCGTCTTCCACACCTTCGCGCGGATCGTGGTCGGATTCGCACCGAACGCCTGCACCCGCACCTGCAGCTCCTCACCGGCCGCGAGCGTGAGCCCCGCGATGTTCGCCGCGGTCAGCGTCGTCGCCGTGCGCTGCACCTGCAGCTGCACCGCACCGTTCGCCGCGATCACGACTCGAGCCCGATAATCCTCAGCCCCCACCCGACGCGCGATGAACGAACTGTATACGCTCCCCGCGACGGGCAGCTGAGCGACCGAGGTCGTCGCGGTCAGATCCGCCGCGGCCGTGGACACGGTGGCGAGATACGCCGCACGAGTCGAACCCGCTGCCACGGCGACCTTCGCCGACGCGCCGTCGACCGAGTACGCCGACAGCGACGTGGTCGAGTACGACCACGCGCCGCCCGCGGCGGCCGCGCCCCAGCCGTTGGCACCTGTGCGGTTGAACTCGTCGAGCACGAGCGGCTGAGTCGGGTCGGGAGGTGTCGGCGCGGTGACGGTGACGTTGTTCGTGACGGTGTGCGTGCCCCCACTGTTGTCGGTCACCTTCAGCGTGACGGCGTATGTTCCCGCCGCGGCGTAGGTGTGCGACGCCGTCGCCCCTGTGCCCGTCGCCCCGTCGCCGAAGTTCCACTCCCAGGAGGTGACCGTGCCGTCGGAGTCCGTGGACCCCGATCCGTCCACGCTCAGGGCGAGCGCGTTCGCCGACGAGGTGAACGACGCCACCGGGTTCGCATTGGGCGGCGGCACGACCGTGCCGGGGATCTTGGCGACCAGGTTGTCGAACCGCACCAGGAACGGCACGTTCGATACTCCGGATCCCGCGTATGCCGCCAGGCCCACCTGACCGGGCGCCTGGAGCGCGGCCGTCGAGTCCGTCGTGCTCAGCTGCCATGCCGCCGGCTCCGCCGTGCCCGACTTCCACGCCTTCGCCCGGACGGTCGTCGGGTTCGTCCCCGATGCCTCCACCCGCAGCGTCAACGCTGTTCCCGGCGTGACGGTCAGACCCGTCAAGTTCTGCGTCGCCAGCGTCGTGCCGCTGCGCAGCACCTGCAGACTCACCGAACCGCTGGCTGTGACCGTGACCCGAGCCCGGTAGTCGTCCGCACCGATCCGACGAGCGAGCGCCTGCGCCTGCACGCTGCCGCCGACCGGCACTGAATCGAACGTCGCATCGACCGTGACCTCGGTCGCTGCCGACGAGACACCGGGCAGATACGCCGTCCGCAGCGCGCCACCGGCCGTCAGCCGGAACACACCCGAACCGTCCACGGCATAGTTCG